>DBFZQW010000158.1:0-4019 GCA_048521445.1 Collinsella sp.
ATCCGCCTTTTCTCGGCCTCAAGGTCAAACGCCACCTGAGCGCGCAGCCAATAACCATCCGTCAGGCCAAAATAACGGCAAAGACGGAGGTCGGTGTCGGCCGTCACGCGACGTTTTCCCAAGACAATCTGCCCGATACGCTGAGCCGGAATCCCAGTCTCTTTCGCAAGGCGATATTGAGAAATGCCCATGGGAACAAGAAACTCCTCTTTGAGAAGCTCACCAGGAGTCACCGGCGACAGCAAATCGGCCGAAGTCTCATCACTTGTGATAATCGACGATTTCGACATTCCAAGCCATCTCCTGTCTCCACTCAAAACAGACCCGATAGCGCTCGTTAACACGGATGCTATATTGACCGGCACGATCGCCCTTCAAAGCTTCCAGGCGGTTGCCCGGTGGAACGCGAAGATCATCAAGCGAAGCACAAACCTGCAGTTGGCGAATCTTCCTCAACGCAACACGCTCAAAGGGCACGAACCTCCTGACCCGCACACCCATGGCAAAGCGTTCGGTATCCTCATCTTTATACGATGCAATCATAGTATCGCCTTACGTTAGTAACGTCAAACGTTTCTATAGACTTACATCTCTATTATATCGTACGTTTGTTCGTGTTTTCTAGAACAAATAGTCCTTTGCGCCTTAGTCAAGCAAAAGCAATCGTTTGTAGACATCGAGGCCTTTGAGAAGGATTTCCTCGTCGAAGAGCATGCTATCGGTATGCAGAGCGCTTGTGGCATAGGCGGGACAGCCATCCGAATCACTCGGGTTGTCTTGGTCCTCTGGCATACCCGTGCCCAGCAGGAAAAACACGCCCGGCAGATGGCGTTGATAGAACGCGAAATCCTCGGCGATCAGCAGCGGTTCCTCCACAAGCTGCAGCCCGGGCAAGGCAGGCGCGACGCTGGCAAACAACTCGGGGTCGTTGTCGACCGGCGGATAGCCCTCGGCAAAGTTGAGATCATACGTGCAGCCCGTTGCGGCACAGGCATCGTCCAGCACGCGGCGCACGCCTTCGCGCGCCCGGTCGAACATGTCGTCCGTAAACACACGCAGGCTTCCGGCCACATGGGCCTCCCCCGCCACCGCGTTGCAAACCGTACCGGCCTGCAGCAGACCAAACTTACCGATACAGGGCTCGTCGGCACCCAACTCATCCATCAGTTCGCGCTCGGCAACCAAGAACTTGGCAGCCGCCAGCGCCGCATCGTGCGACTCCTCGACCGGAACGCCATAGGTCTTAGCGATATGGATGCTCGTCCCGTGAATATGAATGTGTGTCTCACTCGAACGCGCCAGCAGCGGACCGGAACAACTCGCCAACGTGCCGGCAGGCAGATCGGGCCACACATGGAAGCCAAAAATGCGGTCGGCCCCATAGCGCTCGAACACACCGCTCTCGCATACCGTCTTGGCACCACCGGTCGTTTCCTCGGCCGGCTGGAACACAAAGAGAACATTGCGCCTAATGGCGCCCGGATGCTCGCGAATCGTACGGTCGACATACGTCGCGGCGGCAAGCGCCATGGCCATGTGTCCGTCATGTCCGCAAGCGTGCATCTTGCCGGGATGGGTTGAGGCAAAGGCCGCTCCCGTCGCTTCCGCGATGGGCAGCGCATCCATATCGGCGCGAATCGCCGTGGCATGCGCGGCATCAACGCCGGCGTCGAAGAAAGCACAGACGCAGCTGGGGCACGGATGGGTCACTTCGCAGGTGAGCGGTGCCAGCACGCCCTCGATATAGGCAATGGTTTGCGGAAGATCGAAATCGAGCTCCGGAATGCGATGGAGATCGCGGCGATAGCGACGGAGTTCTTGGAGCTCGGTCATAGAGGATCCCTTCGTGAGGCACATCTGTTGCAACTTATTGTGATACAGGATTGTGGCGCACATGTTTCCAGCATATCCCTGCATTTTTTAAACGTTATATACGAATACTCTTGTTTGGTAAAGTGCAACGTGGTAGGGTCGTTACCACTTGATAGAGGCGCGGGCACGAAGAACCGCGGGCGAGCCGGCAGGCTTTGACCCCGTGGGGAGGCGAAACCCGCCGAACTGGGCTTTTCGGGCACGAACAACCTGGTGGGCCTGTGGGAAACACCCACAGGACTGTCTGCAGCAATGCGGGAGCGCTATCCGGACATTGGGTCCACGCTATGCGGATTCGATGCGCAGATGGCGCCGTCTGGATAGCGAGGTTTACGGGACATGGCATTGACCCCCAACGAGGCATATGCGGCCAAGCAGCCGTTTGTGGACAAGGAGACACTCGAGCATATCGTCGAGCAGTTCCCCACGCCGTTTCATCTATACGACGAGGCGGGCATCCGCCGCAACATGCAAGAAGTGCGCGACGCCTTTGCATGGAACCCGGGCTTTAAGGAATACTTTGCCGTCAAGGCCAACCCCAACCCGGCGCTCATCTCCATTCTCAACGAATACGGCTGCGGCTGCGATTGCTCGAGCTATACCGAGCTCATGATCGCCCGCTCACTGGGTATCACGGGACACGACATCATGTTCTCGTCCAACGACACACCGGCTGCCGACTTTGAGCTCGCCGACAAGCTGGGTGCCATCGTCAACTTTGACGACATCAGCCACATCGGGTTCTTTGAGCGCGTTGCGGGGCCCATCCCCAAGACGGTCAGCTGCCGCTTTAATCCAGGCGGCCTATTCCAGCTCTCCAACGGCATCATGGACAACCCGGGCGACTCCAAGTACGGCATGACCACCGAACAACTCTTCGAGGCGTTCCGCATGCTCAAAACCAAGGGCGCCGAGGACTTTGGCATCCACGCATTCCTTGCCAGCAACACCGTCACCAACGACTACTACCCCAAGCTCGCGCGCATCCTCTTTGAGCTCGCCGTGCGCTTGGAGCGCGAGACCGGCGCACACGTCGCCTTCATCAACCTGTCCGGCGGAGTCGGCATCCCCTACCTGCCCGAACAGCAGGCCAACGACATTCACGCCATCGGCGAGGGAGTACACGCGGCATACGACGAGATTCTGGTTCCCGCCGGCATGGGCGATGTGGCCATCTGCACCGAGATGGGCCGCTTTATGATGGGCCCCTACGGCTGCCTGGTCACCAAGGCCATCCACGAGAAGCAGATCTACAAGGACTATATCGGTGTCGATGCAAGTGCCGTCGATTTGATTCGCCCTGCCATGTATGGCGCCTACCACCACATTACGGTGATGGGTCAGCCAGACGGTCCCGATAAAACCGCAGCCCCCGTCACGAACACGTACGACATCACGGGCAATCTGTGCGAGAACAATGACAAGTTCGCCATCGACCGCGAGCTTCCGCATATCGACATGGGCGACCTGCTCGTGATTCACGACACCGGCGCGCATGGCCACTCTATGGGCTACAACTACAACGGCCGCCTGCGCTCCGCCGAGGTCCTGCTGCGCCCCGATGGCTCGGCAGACCTCATTCGCCGCGCCGAGCGCCCGGGCGATTACTTTGCCACGCTCGACGTGCTGCCGTGCGGCCGCGAGCTGCTGGCCAAATCGCGCGCCGAAAGCGCCCGCCGTCGCGCTCAGGACGAGCGCCTAGCAGTCGCCGCCCAATGGAACAAACGCGTCCAGATCGCGGAAGCGAAGGAGAAGAACATGGATATCCGCAACCTCGAGGGCTCGATCGTCGCCCTCGTCACGCCGTTTAAAAAGGACGGCAGCGTCGACTTTGACGCGCTCGAGCGCCTTATCGATTTCCACTTGCAAAATGGCACCGACGCCATCCTCACCCTGGGCACCACCGGTGAGAGTGCCACGATGACCGATGACGAGGACAACTCCGTCGTCGCCGCCGTGGTCAAGCATGTTGCAGGACGCGTCCCCGTCATCGCCGGCTCGGGCTCCAACTCCACGCAGACCATGCTCACCAAGTCGCTCACCTATCAGGGCCTGGGCGCCGACGGTCTGCTGCTCATCACCCCCTACTACAACAAGTCCAATGAAGAGGGTATCTATCAGCACTTTAAGACCGTCGCCGATGCCGT
>DBFZQW010000159.1:0-14962 GCA_048521445.1 Collinsella sp.
AGCGTCGGTCAACAGAGAGGAAACTACCATGGCTCATCCCGTAATTGATGCCGACGAGTGCATCGCTTGTGGCGTTTGCGTCGACTCCTGCCCCGCTGGCGTTCTGGAGCTCCAGGACGTCGCTACCGTCGCTGACGAGGATTCCTGCGTCGCCTGTGGCGCTTGCCAGGACGCTTGCCCCGCCGGCGCGATCACCGAGATCGTCGAGGAGTAACAACTCCCCCACTTGCACACTCACAAGTACACCGTGCACAAAAAAGGAGGCCTCCGCATCGCCGCGGAGGCCTCCTTTTGCATTCGTCGTTACTAGGACAGGCCGTCTTCGTAGGGCATCAGGTCTGCCAGATAGCCCTTCTCCTTGAGTATGGCCTCGATCTCGTCGAGGGTTTGCTCATCCTCCGCCGCAATGCGATGGAAGTGATAGCCGCTCGTCACCGTTAGTAGCGGGAAACTCTTGCCGCTCTCGATATCGTGCAGGTAGCGCCCAACATCGCGACGATTGCGGATGTCCAGGTCGGCCGTGATCTTACCGTACACGCGGTGATTGACGATCACGTTGAGCACGGCGCCGCCGGCGTCGACGATACTCGTGAGCTCATCGCCTGCCTGCTCCACGCTATGGCGAACCTTGACCAAGCGCGTGGGCACGGCGGGGCTGCTGGGGGCCTCCTGCAGCACATAACCACGGTTGGTTGCCACGACATCGTGCCCATCGGCGCGTAACAGGGCAATATCCTGCACCACGACCTGACGGCTCACGCCCACCTCGCGGGCAAGTGCGCTGCCCGAAACGGGCTCCCTGGCTTCCTCGAGCACGCCCATGATGGCACGACGGCGCTCGCGGGCGTTCATTATTTACCGTCCAGCAGACGCAGATGCTTAAGCGAGAGGTCGAGAATCGGCGCAGAGTGCGTCAACGCCCCCGAGCTGATAAAGTCAACGCCCAGATCGGCCAGGGCGCGGATATTGTTGGCGTCCACGTTGCCCGAGCACTCGGTCTTGGCGCGACCGGCGATAAGCTCAATCGCGGCAGCCATGTCATCGTGGGTCATGTTGTCGAGCATGATGATGTCGGCACCGGCCTCCACGGCCTCGCGCACCATGCTCAGGTTCTCGCACTCGATCTCGACCGTCGTGGTAAACGATGCGTGGGCGCGTGCCATCTCGATCGCACGCGTCACACCACCGGCGGCGTCAATATGGTTGTCCTTGAGCATGACAGCCGTCGACAGGTTGTAGCGGTGGTTGCTGCCGCCACCGATCTCGACCGCGGCCTTCTCGAAGACGCGCATGCCCGGTGTGGTCTTGCGCGTGTCGACAAGCACGGTCTTGGTACCCTCGAGCGCCGCTGCCATGTTGTGCGTGTAGGTGGCGATACCGCTCATACGCTGCAGATAGTTGAGCGCCACGCGCTCGCCCGAAAGCAGCACTCGCGCGTCGCCGCGCACCTGGCCCACGTGGTCGCCGGCGTGCACCTCATCGCCATCGACGACATCAAACAGCACCGAGCTCTGCGGATCCAGCAGCTCAAAGGTGCGAGCGAACACGTCCAAGCCCGCGATGATGCCATCGGCCTTGGCGATAAGCTCCACCGTGGCGGGGCGCGCCGTGGGGCACACGCTCGCCGTGCTCACGTCCTCAAACGTAATGTCCTCGCGCAGGGCCTGCAGGATCAGATCATCGACGACGAGCTTCATGGTAATGGGATTCATGGTCTACTCCTCCACGGCCTGCGTGCCGGCGGCACGGGCCAAATCATCGATTGCCAGGGGATCGGCGCTCAGGGCGCGATGACGGCCATCGAGCGCGGGATCGCCCGCCTGCTCCACGGCCAGCGACTCGCCGGTACGCATATACCACGCGGCGCGACGACCCCAGACCAGCGCTTCGAGCAGGCTGTTTGATGCGAGGCGATTCTTGCCGTGAACGCCGTTGCAAGCCGTCTCGCCCGCGGCGTAGAGCTCGGGCATCGAGGTACGGCCGTCCTTGTCGACCCACACGCCGCCCATAAAGTAGTGCTGCGTCGGCGTAACGGGAATGGGCTCATCCAGGATGTCGCGACCGTCCTCCAGGCAGCGCGCGCGGATGTTGGCGAAGTGCCCGGTCACCACGTCGCGCTCGACGGGGGCAAAGCTCAGCCACTCGTGCTCGGTGTCATCCTGCTTCATCTGCTCGCGGATGGCGGCGGCGACAACGTCGCGCGGCTGCAACTCGTCGGTAAAACGCTCGCCGGCGGCGTTGAGCAAAATCGCGCCCTCGCCGCGGCAGCTCTCGCTGATCAGGAACGTGCGACCCGGCTGCGGCGAGAACAGACCCGTGGGATGGATCTGCACGTAGTCCAGGTGCTCCATCTTAATGCCATGCTCCTGAGCGATGTAGCAGGCGTCGCCCGTGAGCTGCGGGTAGTTAGTCGAATGGTCGTATACGCCGCCGATGCCGCCCGTTGCCCACAGCGTGTGGCGGGCATGGATCTTAAACGGCTCGCCGGCATGCACGCCCTCGGCGGCATTTGTCAGCTCGTCGGCGGGACGAACCGAGTTGTCCTCGTCCACGGAAACGGCGACGACACCGGCACACACCGTGGCGCCGTCACGCTCGCCCGTCAGGATGTCGGTCATGGCCACGTGCTCCAAAATCTGCACGTTGTCCAGCTTGCGGACAGCCTGAAGCAGCTTGGTCGTAATCTCCTTGCCGGTGATATCGGCATGGAAGGCAATGCGCGGACGGCTGTGTGCGCCCTCGCGGGTAAAGTCGAGGCCGCCGTCGGCCTTGCGCTCAAAGTCCACGCCCATCGCCAGCAGGTCGTTGATGACCGAGCGGCTCGAGCGAATCATGATGTCGACGCTCTCGCGGCGGTTCTCGTAGTGGCCGGCGTGCATGGTGTCCTCAAAGAAGGCATCGTAGTCCGAGCCTTCGGGCAGCACGCAAATGCCGCCCTGCGCGAGCATCGAATCGCACTCATCGACCGCGCCCTTGGAGAGCATGATCACGCGCGTGCTCGTCGGCAGATTGAGGGCCGCGTACAGACCCGCCACGCCGCAGCCGGCAATGACGACGTCGCACTCCATATCGGGGTATTGCTTGGTTTCCACAGGAATCCTCTCCCTTGAATGTGACATAAGGGACCGTCCCTCATGCAACATTGTTCTAGCGTGCTGCGTACTCGAGCATACGGTCGAGCGTGAGCTTGGCCTGGTCTGCTGCCTCGTCCGAGACGCCGATCTGCACCTCGCCCTCGCCCGTCTCCAGGCAGCGCACGAGCTTTTCGAGCGTGATGAGGTCCATGTTGACGCAGGTGGGCTGCACCGCGGGGAAATAGAACTTCTTGCCGGTGCCCTGGCAGCGGCGCTCGAGCTCGTAGAGCACGCCGCGGACCGTCACGATAATGAACTCGCTCGCGTCGGACTCCTCGGCATACTTGATGATGCCGGCGGTGGAGCCGATGTAGTCGGCCTCGGCCAGAACGTCGGCCTTGCACTCAGGATGCGCCAGCACGAGCGCGTCGGGGTGGGCCTCCGTCGCGTCGACGATCTGCTCGACGGTGATGATGTGATGGCGTGGGCAGTAGCCGTTGTTGAGGATGACGTGCTTTTGCGGCACCTGCTCGGCTACGAAGCGTCCCAGGTTTTGGTCGGGAATGAACAGGATATGCTGCTGCGGCAGCTCGGACACGATCTTAACGGCGTTGGAACTGGTGACGCACACGTCGCTCCAGCTCTTGATCTCGACCGTGGAGTTGACGTAGCACACCACGGCCAGGTCGTCGCCGTACTCGGCGCGCGCCGCGTCAACCGTCTCGCGCTTGACCATGTGCGCCATGGGACAGTCTGCGCCCGGCTCGGGCAGCAGCACGGTCTTAGTGGGATTGAGCAGCTTGGCGCTCTCGCCCATAAACTCCACGCCGCACAACACGATGGTCTGCTGCGGCAGGCTCTTGGCGAGCTTTGCCAGGTAGAAGCTATCGCCGACGTAATCGGCAACGGCTTGGACCTCGGGCGCCACGTAATAGTGCGCCAGGATCACCGCGTCACGTTGGGTTTTTAGTTGCTGAATGGCCTCGACGAGCTCTGCGGGCACCAGTGCCGCACGCTCCGTTGCCGTCGTTGCCGATGCCAAGCCGGCCGCGATATCGCGTGCAAGCTCCGACGCATCCATGTTCGCGCTCTGTGCCATCAAGGCCCCTCTCTTTTGGCGAATCTTGGGGCTTTAGTATGACACCTAGGTTTACAGCTGACAAGACAGCTGTAAACCTAGGTGTAAAGTTGAAATAAAGATTCAATCATGTGGCAGGTCCATATTCGAACTGGCAAGCTGAGGATAGCTGAGCTCTCGATGGCGCAGGAGGCATCTTTCGCCACCGCAATACCGCTTGGCGCGAGTTGCACGCCGTGGGGCGCAAACGGTCCGCACCCCCGCAAGCGGCGCGTACCCGATGTGGCAAAATCGAACTACTTAAGGGGGCCGAATGCTCAAGATTATTGCCTGCGACGATGATGTCGCTTTTCTAGATAGACTGCACCGGATGATCGACCGTTGGTCGACCGAGACGGGCACGGCGGTCGATGTTGCGCTCGTCACACGCGGCGAGGACCTGCTGGCCCGCCATGCCGCATCGCGCGCCGACATCATTCTGCTCGACATGATCATGCCGCTCGTCAACGGCATGGACACCGCACGCGAACTGCGCCAGGCCGACACCGCCGTGCGCCTGGTGTTCCTCACCTCGTCGCCCGAGTTCGCGCTGGAATCCTACGAGGTCCGCGCCTTCGACTATCTGCTCAAGCCCGTGACTTACGAACGCCTGGCGCAGTTACTCGACGAGCTTTCGAGCATGCGCCCGGCGGCAACCGACGAGCTCGTGATCAAAACTTCCTTTGGCTACCACGCCCTGCGCCTGTCCGACATCGAATATGCCGAGGCGCGCAACAAGCACGTGGTCTTCCACCTGCGCGACGGACGCGATATCGAGGCACTCGAGTCGTTCCGCAGCGTCGAGGACCGCTTGGAGCAAAACGCAGTCTTCTTTAAATGCCACCGCAGCTACCAGGTCAACCTGCGCAATATCGATCACTTTGACCGCACGGACATCGTCATGCGCTCGGGCGCGTGCATCCCGCTTTCGCGCAGTTGCAAGCAGGGATTCCAAGACGCCTACTTTGCGGTGCGCTTTGAGGGTGGGAGACACTGATGGTCTCCTCGGTCGAAATGGTCCTTTGGGCAATCCACCACGCCACGACGCTGCTCTTTGGCGTCTTTGCCTCGGCGGCGCTGTGCGGTGTCGAGATCAACCGGCGTCATGCGCTTGAACTGGTGTTGGTCGGCATCGTGACCGGCGCTGCCTTTTCGATCGCCAATGTCGTTGGCGGCGAACTATTTGCCCGACAGGTTTATCCACTTGCCGTGCACCTGCCGCTTATCGTCTACCTGTGTGCGCGCTACCGCCTGAGCCCGCTGCTTGCCGCGCTCGGCATTACGAGTGCTTATCTGAGCTGCCAGTTCAGCAATTGGATGGGCATCGCCGCCTTTGCCGCAACCGATTCGCAGATCGCGTACTATCTGGCGCGCATCGCGACCACACTCGCCGTCTTTGCCGTCCTGTTGCATTGGGCCGGCGACATCGGTCCACGCTTGGCGATTAAAAGCACCACCGAGCTGGGCATCCTTTTAATCCTGCCGCTCGTCTATTACGTCTTTGACTATGCCACCAACGTCTACACCACGCTGTTCCACTCGGGCTCGGTGGTAACGGTTGAGTTTTTGGCATTTGCGCTCTGTGCCTTCTATCTTATGTTTCTTGCCGTTTACCTGCGCGAATACGAAGAAAAGGAAACCGCCGAGCGAGAGCGCTGGATGCTCGAAACCCGCGACAGCGCCGCCATCAAAGAGCTCGAGGCTTGGCGTCAATCTGGGCGCGAGCTGTCGATTCTTCGCCACGATATGCGCCACTTCCTACGCGGCCTGGCCGCTTTAATTGAGGAGGGCCACACCGACGAGGCGCTCAAACGCATCGATGAACTCTGCGAAGCCGGCGATCGCACCGCCGTACGCCGCTTCTGCGCCAACGAGACCGTAAACATCGCGCTTTCGTCATTTAACTCGGATATCAATAGAAACGGCATTACCGCCAACCTGCGCGCCGCCGTACCCGAAACCATCCACGTAGGTGACGCCGACCTGTTTAGCGTGCTCTCAAATGCCTTGGAAAAGGCTATCACCGCCGCGAGCGCCGCGCCCCAGGGAAAGCGATTCGTCGACTTTGACCTGCGATTAGAGGACGGCCAGCTGCTGCTGTTAGTTTCCAACACGTTTGACCGCGCGCCGCGCATGGTCGACGGCATGCCCGTGACCCGGCATGCGGGCCACGGCTTTGGCACCAAGAGCATCAAACTTGCCGTGGAGCGCATGAACGGCAACTGTCAGTTCCGCATTAACGGCGATCGGTTTGAGCTGCGCGCTGTGATGTAGAAGTGCGGCGCCGATCTCGCGGCGTGTCTTGCCCGCCAGGCAATCGCTCACCGGCGCCAATCCGCTACAGCGGAGCGGCCGCCGGGGTCAGCTGCTTGATGTAGGCCCACATGCGCTGCTTGGCCGCTTTGTCGGTCAGCGCCGCCTCAAAGCCATCGAGCGCGAGCACGCGGCGGCCCTGCACATGGGCGACCAGGCCGGGCTTGAGCATGGCGGTGTCGAAGTCATCGATCGCCACGAGCATATCGGCGTAGGTCTCGCGCATGGCGTCAGCCGCGTTGTTGTCGAGCAGCAGCACCGCCTCGGGGTCCAAAGCCTCAAGCGCCTCACGGAACAGCTCGCACGGCAGAGTCTCGCCCACCGCGACCGTCCCATCACCCACGCCGGCGACGCTTGCCAGCACGCAAAAATCCTCGGGCGCGTAGCCGATGGCCCCAAGCGCCTTGCGCAACGCCGCGCCATCCGGGCCGGCGGCAAGCTCGCCACCCGAACGCTCGGCCTCGTCCAGATCGCCTTTGACCAGCACGATCGGCGAGCACGCGTTGCCCGCGATACGCACGCCACGACCCGCGAGCGATGCGAGCTCCTGCTCGGTCGCCTGGGCGATGGCTTCTTTTTTCTGGCTTTGTGACGTGGGCATGCGCTCTCCAATCGTTTGCGTGCCCACCATTATATAAAAGAGCCGCCCGCGAGTGGTTGCTTTGCGGGCGGCTGGGTATAAGCACGGTCGTACTGAGTTTTACGCGGCCGAGCCGCGTCGCATTATGGAGGTCACCATGGCTGACATTAATCAGATTACCCCCGAGAACTTCGATTCCATCGTTAACGACAGCCTGCCCGTGCTGGTCGATTTTTGGGCACCGTGGTGCGGGCCCTGTCGATCCCTCTCGCCCATCGTTGACGAGGTTGCCGATGAGCTGGCGGGCAAGCTTGCCGTTGCCAAATGCAACGTCGACGACAACCAGGACCTGGCCATGAAGTATGGCGTCATGAGCATCCCCACGCTGATTGTGTTTAAGAACGGCGAGGAGATTGACCGCTCGGTTGGCGCTCTGCCCAAGGCGAGGCTGCAGGCGCTGCTGGAGAAGCATCTGTAATACGCTTGTTACATGTTGCCGTCTGCCTGCCGTCCATGAGCGCTTTTACGCCGCTCGCCGGACTTCTGAATGCACCGAGTGCAACCACGGATAGTATGGTAGTCACAAACAGCCCCCAGTGAACGGGTGCGGGTCGCACAGACTCGTACCCGTTTTCTTATGCAACTGCGCGCAGAGCGGGCGTAGTAAAATCTGAACCACTGAACTGCCCCATACAAAAGGAGATTTCCCATGCATGATGTTGGAATGAACATGAGCCAGCTTGCCATGAGCGTCAAGCAGGTCGACGACACCATCGAGCTCGCTCACGAGTGGAGCCATCAGCTGCTGCATGCGACCGAGAATTTTGACATGGAGCGCATCGGCGCCAAGCTCGAGGCCGCCATGGCCGCGCTGCACGAGGCCCACGACGCACTCGAGGGCTACGAGGAAGCCATCGAGGCCGACCACAACTCCGTCGGCTCCGTGAAGCTGGTGTAAGGTGGCCGAACACGAGCACGGCTGCGGGTACGAGCACGAGCACCCGCACGGGGCGGACGGTGACGCGGGCTGCCACTGTAGTGGCTCCGGCTCCGAGCTGGTCCGTTTTTCGGTTACCGCACCCGACGACCTGCTGCGCCGTTTTGACGAGCAGATCGCACGCCGCGGCGACGTGGCCAACCGATCCGAGGCCGTGCGCGACCTGATTCGCGCCTCGATCGCCAAAGAGCAGATGCGCACGCCCGATGAGCATGTTATCGGGTCGCTCACCATGATCTACGACCACCATACCGGCGACCTGACGCGCCGCCTGGACGAGGTGCAGCACGACTACACCGACGAGATCGTATCGACCATGCACGTGCATCTGGATCACCACAACTGCTTGGAGATTCTGGCGCTCAAGGGTCGCGGCGAGCGCGTCTACGAACTAGCCGACCGTCTGCTGGGCCTGCGCGGCGTTAAGCACGGCGAGCTCACGTGCGCCGCCACCAAGCAGAGCCTGGGGCTGTAGCGGGATTTCCCGCAGCGCACCTGCCAAATAGGGACAGGTTTGTTTTGGCAGGTTTAGAAGTTTTACCGACCAAAATAAACCTGTCCTTTTTTGGTCGGTTTTGATGAGGGGTGTCGCATGCGGCATGTGCATATTCATGTGACGGGCATTGTGCAGGGTGTTGGCATGCGACCGTTTGTGTATCGCGAGGCCATGGCGCATGGCATTTGCGGATGGGTGCTCAATGCGGGCGACGGCGTGCATATCGAGGCGCACGCTCCGGCCGATGCGCTCGATGCTTTTGTTGCCGCGCTTTCTGAGCATGCCCCTGCAGCAGCCCGCATAGAGTATGTCGAGGTTGTGGACCTGGCAGCCAACGGTTGGGATGCCGCCGATGAACAGGGCTTTCGCATCGTAGCATCGCAGGACCAGACCGCACACACGACGCTCGTCTCGCCCGACATCGCTACCTGTGACGATTGCCTGCGCGAGTTGTTCGATCCCGCCGACCGACGCTATCACTACCCCTTTATCAACTGCACTAACTGCGGCCCACGCTTTACCATCATCCGGTCGCTGCCTTATGACCGAGCGGCTACCTCGATGGACCGTTTCCCCATGTGCCCCGCCTGCACCGCAGAGTATGCCGATCCACTCGACCGTCGCTTTCACGCACAGCCCGATGCCTGCTTTGATTGCGGGCCGCATATTACGTGGCGCGAGGCTGTGAACGGCGATGCGTGCGGGAATTCGTCCGCGACACCGGCCGTCGGCACCACACGCGAGGTCAGCGACGCCATTATCGAGCGCTGCGTTGAGCTGCTGGCCAGCGGTGGCATCGTCGCCATCAAGGGCCTGGGCGGATTCCACTTGGCATGCGACGCCTCCAACGAGCAGGCGGTAGCCGAGCTTCGCCGCCGCAAACGCCGCAGCAACAAGCCGCTTGCCGTTATGGTGCGCAGTCTTGCCGATGCCGGGCGCCTGTGCTATATCGACGATGCTGAACGCGATCTGCTCGCCGGCAGTATCCGCCCCATCGTGCTGCTGCGCCGGCGGGCTGTTTGCGGGAACGACGGCAATTCTTCCGACGCCCTCGTACTCGCACCGTCCGTCGCGCGCGACCTGCCCGAGCTTGGCGTTATGCTCCCCTACACCCCGCTTCAGCATCTTCTGCTTGCAGCTGCCGCGTCGCACGGTATGCACGCGCTCGTCATGACCAGCGGAAACCTGAGCGAAGAACCCATCGAGACCGACGACGACCTTGCCTGGGAACACCTCGTTGCTGCCGGCATCGCCGACGCGTTGCTCGGTAACGACCGCGCGATCCTCTCGCGCTACGACGACTCTGTAGTGCGCGTGGTCGACGGCGCCATTATGCCCGTTCGCCGCGCTCGCGGATATGCACCCCAGCCGCTGCCGTTGCCGGCGCTCGACGGCGCTCCGTCCTGCGTGCTCGCCTGCGGGCCACAACAAAAGGCCACGATTGCGCTCACGCGTGAAGGGACGAACGGCGAGGCGACCTGTTTTGTGTCGCAGCATATCGGCGATGTTGAAAACGGCGGGACCTTCGATGCCTGGAACGCCGCGCGCACGCGCTTGGAAGATCTCTTTGACTTGGCGCCCGCCGCCTTGGCCTGCGATTTACACCCCAGCTATCTATCGGGCCAGTGGGCGCGCGAGCAGACGCGAAAATGCAATCTGCCGCTCGTCGAGGTGCAGCACCATCATGCGCATATCGCGAGCGTAATGGCCGAGGCCATCGCCGCGGGCCAGCTTACAACCGACGCGCGCGTCCTTGGCATCGCCTTTGACGGCACCGGCGCCGGCACCGATGGGACCATTTGGGGCGGCGAGTTTCTTGTTGCCAGCCTTGGCGGCTTTGAGCGCGCCGCGCATTTGCGCACCTGGGCGCTCCCCGGTGGGGCGGCCTCCGTGCGCGACGCCCGCCGCAACGCCTTCGCCCTGCTCAGTGAGCTCGGCCTGCTCGAGCACCCAGGTGCCGCTCGGCTTTTGGACAGCCTCGACGAACAAACGCGCAGCGTGACAGCCACCATGATCGAGCGCGGCATCAACAGCCCGCGTACCAGCAGCATGGGGCGTCTCTTTGATGCCGCGGCAGCAATTCTGGGCATCTGCGACAAGGCAACCTACGAGGGCGAACCCGCCATCGAGCTTGAGGCCGCCGCCTGGCGCGCGCTCGACAACGAAATCGCCCATTTTCCCGACGACGCCGGCCATTTCGCATCTGGCCCATCGTGGTTGGACGGCCCCTATGTTCTGGACCAGAAAGCACTCTTTGAGGCACTTTTGGGGGGAATTGAAGCCGGAGCGCCCGCCGACAGGCTCGCACTCGACTTCCATGTCGCCGTCGCGCGCTCCTCGGCGCGTATCGCCAGCGATATCTGCGTGCACGAGGGCATCGACACCGTCGCGCTCTCGGGCGGCGTGTTCATGAACCGACTTATGCTTCAGCTCCTCGCCCGCGAGCTCAAAAGCGCAGGCCTTACTGTCCTTGTCCCCCACACCGTACCCGTCAATGACGGCTGCATCGCCTACGGTCAGGCGGCGGTCGCACGCACTCGCCTCGCGCAGATTGCATCACAGTAGCTCGCCCTCGCACGCCGCCGCGCCCAGCCGTCTCACAGGCGTAACGCGTTTGCCCGCGAACCCCGCGAGCGCTACCATCAACTGATGGATTATTAAGCGCTCATCCAGCGCAAAGCGTATACAAGGGGAACAATATGTGCCTTGCCGTTCCCGGTAAAGTAGTCAAACGCGACGACGGCCTCAAGGCCACCGTCGACATGATGGGCATCGAGCGCCCTGTTTCGCTGAGACTCGTGCCGACGGCGCAGGTTGGCGACTATATTCTCGTACACGCCGGCTTTGGCATCCAGATTGTCGACGAGCAGGAAGCGCAAGAGACGCTCGAGCTTGTTAATGCCATGTCCGAGCTGGTCGAAAAAGACCAGCTGACCACCAACCCGGCGGAGGCTTACTAGTGGCGCCCGAGCAGCCGGCTCGTTCCGGTATCGACTTCTCGGCATTCCGCAATCCCAAGCTGGCTCGCGAGCTCATCGAGCGCATTCATGAGCTTGTCGGCGACCGCACCATCAACCTTATGGAAGTCTGCGGCACGCATACCGTGAGCATCGGGCGCTATGGCTTTCGCTCCATTATGCCGGCCGGGCTCAAGCTGCTGAGCGGCCCGGGCTGCCCCGTCTGCGTCACCGCCAACCGCGACATCGACCACGCAATCGCGCTCGCCAACATAGACGGCGCCATCATCACCACCTTTGGCGACATGATGCGCGTGCCCGGATCGTCCACCTCGCTCGCTGCACAAAAGGCGGCAGGGCGTGACATCCGCATTGTGTACTCCCCGCTCGATGCACTCGACATTGCCGAGCAAAACCCCGATCGCCCGGTTATTTTTATGGGCGTGGGCTTTGAGACCACAACGCCCACCATCGCCGCCGCCATCTTGGAGGCCGAAGCGCGCGGGCTTTTGAACTTCTCGGTCTATTGCGCCCACAAGACCACGCCGCCGGCGTTGCGCGCCATCGCCAACGATCCCGAGACCACCATCGACGGCTTTATCCTGCCGGGCCACGTCGCCACCATCACGGGCTTGGCGCCCTTTAGCTTTTTGGTCGACGAATTCAATACCCCGGGCGTGGTCACGGGATTTGAACCGGTCGATATCCTGCAGGGCATCTGCATGCTGGTCCAGATGGTTGTCGAGGACAGGCCGGCGATTGACAACGCCTACCGCCGTGGCGTCAACGCAGACGGCAACCCCGTGGCGCACCAGCTGGTCGAGCAGGTGTTTGAGCCATGCGACACCACGTGGCGCGGGCTGGGGCCGATTGCCAACTCGGGCCTTTCCATCCGCCCCGAGTTCTCGCGCTTTGATGCCCGCGTTCGCTTTGACGTGCCCGTTGAGCCGACGGTTGAGCCGCGCGGATGCCGCTGCGGCGACGTGCTGCGCGGAGCCATTACGCCGAGCAGCTGCCCGCTCTTTGGCCGCACCTGCACGCCCGAGCACCCCGTCGGCCCGTGCATGGTGAGTTCCGAAGGCAGCTGCGCGGCGTACTACCGTTACCGAGTCTAGCCCGAACGCCCCCGCGCGCTGACACCTCCCACGATTGGAGTTTTCGATATGTCCCAAAGCGTTACCGATAGCACCGTCCTGTTGGGCCACGGCTCCGGCGGACAGATGATGAAGCGCATCATCGATGAGGTCTTTTTAGATGCCTTTGGTTCGCCCGAGCTGCTCGAAGGCAACGATGCCGGCGTCGCCGCGCTGCCCGCGAGCGGGCGCATCGCCATGTCGACCGACAGCTTTGTAGTCTCGCCGCAGTTCTTCCCCGGTGGCAACATCGGCCGCCTCGCCGTGTGTGGAACCGTCAACGACGTCGCGACCTCGGGCGCCAACGTGCGTTACCTGTCGTGCGGCTTTATCCTCGAAGAGGGCTATCCCATGGATAGGCTCCGCCAGATTGTGCAGACGATGGCCGAGACGGCGCACGAGGCGGGCGTGTCCATAATCACGGGCGACACTAAGGTGGTCGAGCGCGGCGGGGCCGACGGCGTCTATATCAATACCGCCGGCGTGGGCGAGGTACCCGCGGGCGTGGCGCTCAGCGGCGCCAACTGCCGCCCCGGCGACGTCATTCTGGTGTCGGGAACACTGGGCGACCACGGTATCGCCATCATGAGCCAACGCGAGGGTCTGGCGTTTTCGAGCACCATCGAAAGCGATGCCGCACCGCTCAACCACCTGATTGCCGACGTTCTGGCCGCAGCGCCCGGCACGCGTTGCTTTCGCGACCCCACGCGCGGTGGCCTGGCGTCCACACTCAACGAGTTTGCCCAGGCTAGCGGTGTTGCCATGGAGGTCGACGAGGATGCCGTGCCCGTGCGCCCCGACGTGCAGGCAGCCTGCGAGATGCTCGGCTACGATGTGCTGCAGGTGGCAAACGAGGGCAAGATGGTTGCCGTCGTGCCGGCCGAACAAGCCGATGCGGCGCTGGCCGCCATGCGCGCCGCCCACTACGGTGAGAACGCCGCGATTATCGGCCGCGTGCTGCCACTTGGATCGGACGCTCGACCCGCCGTGCGCGTACGTACCGGCTGGGGCTCGACCCGCATCCTCGACATGCTCGTAGGAGAGCAGCTGCCGAGAATTTGCTAACGACAAAGGCTCAGGGCTATTAAAGATATTCAGATTCCAAACATGCCCGGCACGCATGCCCAGTATCATGGGGTGCGTTTTACAACTCAAGCGGCAGGAGCACCCATGGCAGCAGCTTTTTCCCATGTGATCTTTGACCTGGACGGCACCATTCTCAACACGCTCGAGGACCTGGCGGCCGCCGGCAACCATACCTGCGAGGCGCACGGCTGGCCCACGTTTGCCGTTGACGAGTACCGCTACAAGGTGGGAAACGGCATGCTCAAGCTGGTTGAGCGCTTTATGCCCGCCGAGTACGCAGGCGACGGCCGCATGTTTGAGCAGACGCTTGCCGAGTTTAGGGCTTACTACGGCGAGCACAAGGAAGACCACACCGCTCCCTATGCCGGCACGATCGAGATGCTCGACCGCTTGCGCGCCGCGGGCGTTCAGCTTGCCGTGCTCACTAACAAGGACCACGTCTCGGCGGCTCCGCTTATCGAAAAGTATTTTGGTTCCGAGCGCTTTGCGCTGGTGCAGGGCCGTGTCGATGCGTTTCCGCCCAAGCCCGAAGCACCCGTCACGCTGCATGTGATGGAAGAGCTAGGCGCCGACCCGGCGACCACGCTCTACGTAGGCGATTCCAATGTCGATATCCTGACCGGCCACAACGCCGGCCTTAAGAGTGCGGGCGTCAGCTGGGGCTTCCGCGGCCGCGCAGAGCTGGAAGCCACCGGCGCCGACTACGTGGTGGACACCCAGGCAGAGCTCGCGGCGCTGGTGCTGGGCGAGTAACGAGCGACACTGCTTAACGCAGCTGCGACAATGCTGTTGCGCGGAAAGCGCATCCCGTTTTGGAGCTCCGGAATGGGATGCGCTTTCCGTTTGAGGCGCATCAGGGAAACCGCATCCCGTTTCAGAGTAATATTCCGGGTCGCACTTTCCGTAACCCACCCCATCCGGAAAATGCGACCCACTATTCGGCCAAAAACCGGGTCGCGGTTTCCCAAGCACTCGATGCAACGCTAGCACAAGGAATGTCCCCAACTGCCGGCAGAAAAGGAACGTCCCCAAGTGCCGCCTGATCATTTAAGAACGTCCCCAATGACTAAGAACGTCCATTACAGTCGAAATTGTCAGCCCGGGACCGTCTCGGGCTACGATTGAGGCGCGCCCAGAACGGGCCGCCGACCGGGCGCCCGCGCACGGCCGAACGTCCCTGCCCCCGAGAGGGCCAATTGGGTGCTGCCG
>DBFZQW010000160.1:0-49650 GCA_048521445.1 Collinsella sp.
TGGAGCAAATCCACAAGTTCGCACAGGTATGGGGCTGACGAGTCGGCCCTCGTCGTCCTCGCATGCTTGATTCTGACGCTCGACATCGTAGGAGCAGATGGTCACGAGGTCTTGCATACCGGTGGAAACAATAGGTGCATCCACGCCCGGGGTCAAGCCCTGCAACAAAACATCAGCTGCAGAAAGCAAAATTTCCGGACGCATGGAGCCCTCGTTATCGGCATGGGTGTCGAGCATGAGCACTAAATGGTCCGGGCGCTCCCCCGCCGTGAGCTCATAGCCCACGAGCGTGTGATCCAAATCCAAGCGCTTGCTCTTTTTTCCGCGCGCGTAGTCGATGCCATGGTCCGCGCGCAGCGTGTCGATCGCACGACGCACCTCGTCGGCGCTTACGGGCGCCTCAGGATCCAAGTGCAAATCAATGCGATACGACAAGCGCGTGAGCTGCGCCGTCAACGCCGGCGTGCGCACGTCGATGTACGCCGCCTCGATGGGTGCCAGATCGGCCGGAGAGGCCGCAGCCAGGCGCCCAAACGCCTCGTCGAGCGCCACGAACTCGGTCATAAACAGGTCATACCACTCGCAGGTCGACGACGTACCCACCGGTAGCGCCGAAGAGAAGCCCACGCGCATGTGAGGAGAGAAACCCTGCGTGACGGCATAGGGAAGTCCCGCACGGCGCACGATGCGCTCAATGGTATGGATTACTTCGAGATGGCCCAGGTACTTAAGGCGATCGCGCTTGCCATAGCGAACACGAAGCCTAAAGAGCGTGGGGTTGTCGGTCAGGCGCTCACTCATGCGCGATCACCCATCAATACATTCTTGGCGTGGAGCGTGGGGCAGATTCCGCAGCCGGTGCACGACGTGCGGGTGCAGTCGGGAGTCGTGACACCCTCGAGCGAGCGACGGTACTCGCGCTCGAGGAAGCCGCGCGTGCAGCCGGGGCTCACGTGCTCCCACGGCAGGCGCCAGTCCAACTCGTAGGGCAGGTGCACGAGCTCATTGAGGTCGATGCCGTTTTTGGCAGCAGCCTCCTTCCAGTTATCGAGCGAGAAATGCTCTACCCAGGCGTCAAAGCGAGACCCCGAGCGCCAAGCATCGATGATGACGGGCGTCATGTCACGACCGGCGCGGGACAGCGCGGCCTCGATGAGAGAGGTCTCGGCATCGTGGTAATGCACGCGGACGGCACGGTTGCGAACGCTCGTGATAAGCAGCTTCTGGCGGCGCTTGACGTCGTCGTAGTCGAGCTGCGGGCACCACTGGAACGGCGTGGCAGCCTTTGGGATAAACACCGAAACCGAGATGGACACCGAGATCGAGCCGCGACGAGCCTTGGGCACCACGGAACGACCGAGCTCCAGCACGTGATCGGCCAGATTGGCGATGGCCACGATGTCCTCGTCGCGCTCGCCGGGAAGGCCCATCATAAAGTAGAGCTTCATGCGGTTCCAGCCGGCCTCGAAGGCCGCCTTGGCCGCACGGTCCAGGTCCTCCTCGGTCACGTTCTTGTTAATGATGTCGCGCATGCGCTGGCTGCCGGCCTCGGGTGCGAACGTCAGGCCGCCCTTCTTTTCGCCAGCGACCGACTCGGCCATATCCACGCCAAACGAATCCAGGCGCTGCGACGGAATAGACACGCGAATACCCGTATCCTCCAGGCGACGGTTGAGCCTGCCGAGCACGTCACGAATGCAGGAGTGGTCGGTCGTGGAGAGCGAGGTCAGCGACACCTCGTCATAGCCGGTCTTTTCCAGACCCTGAATCACCGACGAGACGATCTGATCGGCCGAACGCTCGCGCACCGGGCGATACGTCATGCCGGCCTGGCAAAAACGACAGCCACGAGCGCAGCCGCGCAGAATCTCGATAGACAGGCGGTCGTGAACCAGCTGCGCATAGGGCACGCACGACTGCGACAGCGGATTCGTGGCGCCGAAATCCTCGACGACGCGCTTGTAGACCACGGCCGGAGCATCCTTGCCCTCGCGCGGCACGGTGTAGCCATGCGGCGAGCAGGGCTCGTCGTGACGGACCTCATAGAGCGACGGGACGTAGTTGCCGGCAATGGATGCAAGCTGCTCAACAATCTGCGCGCGCGGGACTCCTTCGTCACGCAGGCGGCGATGCAGCTGGCAGGTCTCGAGCAGCGATTCCTCACCCTCGCCGATGAGGATGGCATCGAAGAAGGCCGCGTACGGCTCGGGGTTATACACCGAGGGACCGCCGGCGATGATAATGGGGTCGTCCTCGGTGCGGTCGGCCGCCAACAGCGGAATGCCAGCGAGATCGAGTGCCTCGAGGAAGTTCGTCACCGCCATCTCGTGCGGCACATGCAGACCGACGATATCAAACGAAGCGACGGGAGCAGCACCTTCGAGCGACAGCAGCGGAATGCCCGCCTCGCGCATGGCGTCACCCATATCGGGCCACGGCACATAGCCACGCTCGCAGGAGATGCCCTCGGCCTGGTTAAGGATGTTGTAGAGGATGGCGATGCCCTGGTTGGGCAGACCAACCTCGTACACATCCGGGTAGATCAGGCAGCAACGGTAATCGGCATCGACCTTGGAAAGCGTGCCCCACTCGTGATCGATATAGCGACTCGGCTTCTCGACCTTGGCGAGCAGCGGCTCAATTAAATGAAAACAGTCTTGATACGGAACGCGCAACGGAAAACCCCTAAGCAGCGAGATCGGATGCGTCCTCGTAGGACGCCATAGGACGGGTAGCGCCCGCGACCGTGGTCACCAGATCGCGAACGCGGGAGAACGTGGCAGTGACTACCTCGTTGGCACGGCTGTAGTCGACATCGCGCTCGTAGAGCGAAACGAGCGCACGGCCCATGCCATAGGTGCCCGCGGCAGCAGTAAGCGCCTTGACGGCAAACCCAATATGTGGCGTCTGCTTGACGAGCGCGCGGGTGACCGCGCGGATCACAAGACCGCCGGCAAGCACGCCCGCGACCTCGTAGCCGCGCTCAGGCTTAATGCCGCGTCCAAAGACGGCAGCGAGCTCAAAGAGCATGCCCACCTGCGCCAGCGCCATAACGGGATAATCGGCGCCCGGCAAAAACACCAGCGCACCGGTCGCCATATTGGTGAGCGCGCACGAGGTGATGATACGATTGGCCGCCGCGATGCGCATGAAGGCAAAGTTCGCCGCAAAAGCCGTTTCCTTTTCGGTGCGATCGAGAATCCAGCGGGCAAGCGTCTCGAGCAGATACGTTTTATCTGTTGCCGCTACCACGCCGAGCATGGGCGTGGACTCCTCGATAAACGGCACCTCCACAGCAGACTCGGCAAGCACGCACACGGGCGCGCCGGCGATCACGAGCTCCTGCACGGCACTCTCCAAGCGGTCGGAACCACACGAAAGTACCAGTACCACATCGGTATCGGTCTTTGGAGCAATTCGCTCCTCCCCCAGACGCTCGACGCGCACAATGCCCGAGGTCGTCTGCGGCACAAAGGCGTCACGCACCGTCTCGGCCAGAAAGCGCGAGGCGGACGAATCCAGATAGACCGAGACGCGCACCGGCGTATCGGAATCCTTCTTAACGGACGCGCCCATCTTAAAAGCGCGGGTCAGCTTATCTACGGGAATTTTCATAGCAAACCCCTCCAGCGGTTACGCGGCGCCCGAACGATGCCGCCATATGGATTGTACGATACCCACCGTCAGCAGCTGAATCATCATCGAAGACGAACCGAAGCTAATAAACGGTAGCGGAATACCGGTAATCGGCATCATGCCGATGCACATGCCGATGTTTTCGAAGGTCTGGAACGCCCACATGCCAACGATGCCCACACACGAAAGACGCAAGAACAGCGACTCACACTTACAGGCGACGCGAATCGTCGAAAAGATCAGCAGCACGTAGAGGCACAGGAGCAAAAAGGAACCGCAAAAGCCAAAGGTCTCGGACAGGAAGGCGAAGACGAAGTCGGTGTGGAACTCAGGCAGAAAGCCGCCGGCCGACTGCATCGCATGGCCCAAGCCCTTACCAAAGAAGCCGCCCGAGCCAACGGCGATAAGCGACTGCTGCAGGTTGTAGGCATCGTCCGAATCGGCATTATCGGGGTCGATAAAGACCGTCAGACGGTTCATCTGATACTGCTTGATGAGCACATCGTGGCCGAGCAACGAATCAAAGACCGAATCGAGCGCCAGGACGAGGGCCACCAGGCCCACGAGCAGGGCCAGGGTCGACAGCACCCATTCGCGGCGTGCACCGCTCATGCAGATGACAATAGCGCCCGAAACAAGCACGACCAGGCCCGAGCCCAGGTCGCCCATGGCAACGACGGCCAAAAACGGAATGGACAGCATGCCGCAAAGCTTGACGTAGTCGCGAACGGTATCGATGCGGCCGTTATACTGCGAGCCAAGCGTGGCGATAAAGAAGATGGTGATGAGCTTGGCAAGCTCAACCGGCTGGAATGTCAAGCCGATACCGGGAATCTTGATCCAGCCCGTCATGCCCAGACCGCCTGTATAGGACAGACCCGGAATCTTGGGCGAGAAGATCACGATCAGGTCGATGACGAGCAACGCCGTCGAGAAGTTGGAAATACCGCGCAGGTCGGTACGCCAAACCAGCACCGCCAGCACCGCCCCGATACCAATTCCCAGCAGATGACGTGAGAACGAAGCATCGGCCTTAAACTGCGAAGCCGACCAGATAATGATGGCACCGTAGGCGACGAGCGCCACTGTAGCCACGAGCACACCGATATGCACCTTTTGGCGAAACGTGCCGCGCGAGGCCGAAAGTTGCTTGTTGACGCGGTCCAGGCTGCTGCGAGAGCCGGTCTTGGTTGAACGGAACAGATCCGCCGGAGAAAAATCCATCGCAACCTCCTATCGAACCGAAGAATCGCCCGAGGCCGAAGAGGTATCGGGCTCGTCATAAATCACGCCGAGCACGTCGCGCACGACATGCATCGCGGTATCTGAGCCACCGCCGCCCTGCTCCAGGACAGTAGCGATGACATACTTGGGATCATCGGCCGGTGCATAGGCGCAGAACCACGCGTATTCGTCCTCGCCGCTTTTCTCGCCCGTGCCCGACTTGCCGTATACCTGCGGCGTCAGGGTGCCAAAGTGAGCCGCCAGGGACGTCGATGCCGTGTAAATCACGTCGTGCATGCCGTTGCGAACAAGAGTCAAATCCGAATCGCTGTTGATCTTGGCCTCCAGGCGCTTCTTCTTGCCCTTGCCGTTGTACTTATAGGCATCGCCGTCGCCATCGCGCGAGACGGCAGACAAAAACACGTGAGGCACGTACTGTTTGCCGCCGTTGGCAAGACCCATATAGGCGCACGCCATCTGCAGGGGCGTCACTAGGATGTCGCCCTGGCCGATGGCAATGTTAGTCATATCACCGGCATTCCACTTGCGGTCCTCGGCAGAGGCGTCGGTAAAGTACGACTCTTTCCACTCGGCATCGGGAATACGGCCCGCGCCCTCACTCGGCAGATCGATACCGCAGGTCTTGCCTAGGCCCCAGCGACGAAAGATCTCCTGCAGGCCCTCGGAATGTTGCTCGTCATAAAAGAACGCCTTGCCCATGTCGTAGAAGACGGGGTCGCACGAGTTGGCGATACCCGACTGCAGCGTCATGGTGCCGTGGCCGGAATGCAGCCAGCAGTACTTGCCCCACGACTTGCCCAGACCCGTCCAATAGCCCGTGCAGTTGGTCGTCTGCCCCGACGTGTAGGTTCCAAACTCAAGACCGGCCAGTGCCGAGAGCGGCTTGATGGTCGAGGCCGACATGTACTGTCCGCTAATGGCGCGGTTGAGCAGCGGGTGCGAACCCTTGTCATCATTGAGCTCGGTCCACACGTCATTTGAGACGCCGCCGATAAAGACGGAAGGATCGAACTTGGGCTGGCTCGCCATGCCCAGGATCTCGCCATTGTTGGGATCGAGACACACCACAGCACCGTTGCCGGCATTGCTGTAGCCAGTGGTCTTGGCAAGCTCGATGGCGCTCGCCAGCGCCGTCTCACAGGCCTGTTGGATCTTAAGGTCGAGCGTGAGTTTAATGTCGGAGCCGGCCTTGGCGGGCACGGCGCCGGCCTGACCGGTCACATTGCCCGAGGCATCGACCTTGACGGTCTGCTCGCCACGAATACCCTGCAGCAGGTTTTCGTAGTAGCTCTCAACACCCGCCTGGCCCACGATATCGCCCGACTGGTACGTAATCTGGCCAGCAGAAGCATCATCATCGCCAGACGTTTTCTTATTCTGGGCCTCGAGCTGCTCGGAGGTAATGGTGCCGGTATAGCCCAAAATGTGACAGGCCGTCTCGCCGTACGGGTACTGGCGCTCGGTACGCTCGGCAATCTTGACGCCCGGGAACTCGCCGGCGTGCTCCTTGATATAGGCAACCGTGGAGCGACGGACGTCCGTCGCGATGGTATGCAGGCTCTGGGCGCCCTCGGAATTGTCCTGAATATTGCGCAGCACCGCCACGTAGGGCATACCGAGCACGTTGGCAAGATGGCGAACTAGAACCTCATCCTCGGCAAGGTCGCGGTAGGCCACGACAGCAAGTGAGGGACGGTTCTGGACAAGCGCCACGCCATTGCGGTCGAGGATACGGCCGCGCACAGCGGGTGTGGTAACGGTGCGCGTCTGATTACTATTAGCCTGCTTTTCGTAATAGTCCGACGAGACCATCTGCATGCCCCACAGCTTGACGGCAAGTGCCGCAAACATCGCGCCCACACCCGTGGTGAGGATGGAAAAGCGGCCCTTAAAGGCGGTCGCCGCGGTATTGCCCTCGCCCTCGGTGGCGCGCGGGGCCGTTCCATGCTGTGTATCGTAGGTAAAACGGGAATCGCCTCGACGCATGATGACCAGCGCGACCACGATGGCCACAACCAGCACGATACCGGCGATAATAACCGTCATCTGGGAAGACATCTACGGGCCTCCCCTATTTGAGCTTGCGGGTCTTGGGCTTAAAGCGCATACCCGTCTGGCGTCCGCCACGTGCGGAGAATCCATGGCCGGACTGCGGCACGACGCCGGACATCAAAAACGGAATGGCAACCAGACCCGTCAGGATCGAAGACGGCAGCGCATGGCCGAAGATCGCCACGACAAAGCTCGTCTCCAAACCCATAAACAGCAAGATGATGCTGTAGATCACATTAATGACGAGCGCAAAGGCGCCCACAGTGATGCCGCGCGCACTCGGGGTACCGCCGGTCTGACCGGCAGCGCTATGCACCAGGGCAAAAGAACCCACGGTCAGCAGGAGCGACATAACGCCCACCGGCACGGCAGCGGAAAGGTCATAGAACAAGCCGCTGCAAAAACCGCACGCGACGGCACGGGTCGGGTCGCCCGAGAACACGCTTAGGCACACCAGGATAATCATGAAGTTGACGCGACCGCCCGCAATGGAGATCTGCGGTGCCAGGCCTGCCTGCAGCAGCACGCACACAATGGCGGCGATTACAAACGTGCGGGAGCTCATCCCCTGCTCGTGTAGATCCATGGACATGCCCCCTATTCGCTCGAGCCGGAATCGGTCGTCTCGGACGTGTCGGAACTGTCATCCGAGCTCTCGTCCTTCGTCTTGGTCGCAGCATCGCGCGACATTCCCTGCGGCGTGCTGTTGGCCGTGCTCACGTCCTCATCCGAGGCCGACTGTTCGTCGGACAGCGAGGTGATGACCAGCACTTCCTCGTTGTTCTCGGCCGTGGTCTGGGCGCGCACCACAATGGTGTAGTACACGTCGTTTGCCGATTTCTCGACCGACGAGACGGTGCCGAGCGGTAGACCCTTGGGGAACACACCGCCAATGCCCGAGGTCACGATGATGTCGCCAACCTTAACATCGGAGTCGACGCTCACGTACTCAAGACGCAGCGTGCCGTCAGCCTGACCCTGCAGCATGCCTTGGGCGCGCGTGTCCTGCACCATAGCGGACACGCCCGAGTTCTCGTCGCCAATCAGGCGCACGGTGGACGTCTTGGCCGAGACTTCGATGATCTGGCCGATAACACCGGCCGAACTCGTCACAGGCATGTTGATGGTAAGGCCGTCGGCAGAGCCCTTGTCGATGGTGACGGTCGAGGTCCAGGCATCGCCCGAGGCACCAACAATACGAGCTGCGGTCGATTTGAGGTTATAGGTCGACTGCAGGCCGACCAGCCCCTCCAGACGCTCGGCGGTCTTTTGAGCCTCGGAGAGCTCAGCAACCTTAGAGGTCAGTTCCTCGTTTTGCTTCTTAAGATCGTCAAGCGTGTCCTGCGACGCCGTAAGGTTAGAGAACACGTTGCCGATCGCATTGAAGGGAGCCGCCACAGCCGAGCCCACAAAGCGCACCGGCGAGGTAATCGTCGTTACGCCCGAACGCACGGCATGAATCGGTCCTGCCTCGCCCTCGCGGATGTAAAACGTGAGCAGCAACACCGAAATCAGGCTGAAAACAATCAACGGGCGCATACCCGTTGATTGTCGCTTGGTATTCAGATTTGTGGAGAAACCCGAAGATCGTGCCAAATGGAATCCACCTTTTGGAAATTAAGCATTGGTCTGGACGAAGCCGCCATCAAACGCATTGGCCTCGAGCACGCGGGCACAGCCGTTAACGACGTTATCGAGCGCCGTGGGGCTGACGTTGACCGAAACGCCGGTCTCATCGCGCAGGCGCACGTCGAGACCGCGCAGCAGCGCGCCGCCACCGGTCAGCAAAATGCCGTAGTACATAAGGTCAGAGGCAAGATCGGGAGGCGTAGCGTCGAGTGCGTCCTTGACGGCCTTGGCCATCTCGTCGAGTGGCTTGTTGAGTGCGCGACGAATCTCCTCGCTCTCGATGCGCACGGTCTTGGGCAGACCGGTGATCACGTCGCGGCCGTTGACCTCGACATCGAGCTCGTCCTTGAGCGGCACGGCGGAGCCGACCTTGATCTTGATGTCCTCTGCCGTACGCTCGCCGATGGCCAGGTTGTAGGCATCACGAACATGCGTGAGGATGGCCTGATCGAACTCGTCGCCGGCAATACGGATGGACTGCGAGACGACGATGCCGCCCATAGCGATAACGGCAACCTCGGTGGTACCGCCACCGATGTCGATGACCATGGAGCCGGTAGGCTCCTCGACGGGCAGGTCGGCGCCGATAGCGGCGGCCATAGGCTCTTCGATCAGATAGGCCTGGCGAGCGCCGGCCTGGATCGTGGCCTCAAAGACAGCACGCTTCTCGACCGACGTGACACCGGAGGGAACGCAGACGACAACGCGCGGACGCGGGGTCCACGGATAGCGCTTCTCGGACGCCTTGTCGATAAAGTAGCGAAGCATAGCCTCTGTAACATCGAAGTCGGCGATGACGCCGTCCTTCAGGGGACGAACGGCCACGATGTTGCCGGGCGTACGGCCGAGCATGCGCTTTGCCTCGATACCGACCGCCAGGATGCGCTCGTCGTTCTTGTCGATGGCGACTACAGAGGGCTCGCGAATGACGATGCCCTTGCCGCGCACGGAGACAAGCGTATTGGCGGTGCCGAGGTCGATGGCAAGATCGCCCGCATAGCTACCGAAGAACATATCCATCAAAGAAAACAACGCAACTCCTGATGTGTTGGATGATTGCTGGAAAACTACTAGCTCATCATACTAGCGCAAGCCCGGCACCTCACTTGCGGTGAAGCGCCGGGCAAAGCTAAATCCCATAAGGTCACTACTGGTTGTCAGCAGCCGAGAAATCCATATCGAGCGAGGAAACGGCCCAGCCGATATGGTTGTCGGAGCGCACGAATTTGACGGTGTACTCCTGCTCGCCGCCCTTGGACAGCGATGCCTTCACCTTAGCGGTCGTCTCGGTCATGGACTGATCCATGCCTTCGACGGACACAGTGGCACCCTGCGGAATCGAGGAGATGATCATCGACTTAGCGTCCTCGGACAGGCTCGAGGCCAGGCAAGACTCGGCCTTTGCCGTGTCACCGTCGCCGGCAGCCTGGAACAGATCGGAAACGACAGACTCCTGGGACGGGAAACCAAAGCCGCGCGTGTAGGCAAAGCCCAGACCGCCCACGGCGATCAAAATGAGCAGAAGCAGCACGATGAAGACTTTGAGACCCGTGTGGCGGTGGCGACGACGGACCTTGGCCTGCTTACGATCCTGACGGTCCTGCTGGACCATCTCGGACTCGGACAGCGTAAAGAAGCCGGTGTCCGAGGGATCGGGCATAAACTGACCGGTCGCGCCCGTAGGATCGAGCGGATCGACGGCAGGAGCGTCCATCGCGGGCGCCGGAGCCGTGGCCATAGCCGTCTGGGCAGACAGCGCGGCAAGCGAATCGTGCACGCGGGCAAGCTCATCGGCCTGCTCGGTGGTGAGCTGGTAGATACCATCGGCAGTAGCGGCGTTAAAGGCGTCGAGTGCGTCGGAGGGACGGCCAGCGGCAGAAAGCGCCTGACCCATGCCGGCGTTGAGCGCACGCGTGTCGTCGCGGGGGCCGGCAAAGTCGATAGCCGTACGGTAGGTCTCCACGGCATCCGCCGGACGGCCGAGCTTAATGAAGCAACGACCGAGCTCGCCGAGTGCGGCGGCAGGAGCCGGATTGGCGCCGTCGATGGCAGCCTGACGGAAAGCAGTACCCGCGTTGGCATAGTCGCCCGACTGGAACAGCGCGTTACCCAGGCCCAGATAGGCCTTGAACGGCGTGGCATAAGAAGCGTCCTGCGTAGCGGCAGAGAACGCCTGAGCGGCCGTCGTGTAGTCGCCCACGGCGGCGAGTGCCTTGCCGCGGTTGGTGAGCAGCGCGCCGCGCTTGCCATAGGTGCCGTCGTTGAGGGCGGCGGCATAGGCCTCGGCGGCCTCGGCATACATGCCCAGGTGCATCAAGGCGTTGCCACGAAGGTGATCGGCCTCGCCCATAATCTCATCGGGAGTTTTTGCCGCCCCAAGCATCTGGGCTGCAGCGGAAAAATCACCCGCGCGGTAAGCGGCACGGCCCTGTTGGATCAGCTGGCTATTCAAGGAAATCCCCTTTACTCGTGAACGATCTCGACATGGACGATCTCGTCGCCGGCACGCAGCTGCGAAATCACATCGAGACCCTCGACCGTGGTACCAAAGACGGTGTAACCGGAATCGAGGTTATGCTGGGCACCCAAGCAGAAGTAGAACTGCGAACCCGCGGAATCGGGATCCATGGAGCGTGCCATGGCAAGGGCGCCATCGACATGGCTGTTGCGCGGATTGGTGGCAAACTCGCCCTTGATGCAGTAGCCGGGGCCACCGGTACCGGGCATGCCGTCGGGGCCCTCAAGACCGGCAGCGACGTCGGCGCCGGACATATCGCGGGTATTGGGGTCGCCGCCCTGAATGACAAAGCCGGGCACATAGCGATGGAACTTAAGGCCATCATAGAAACCCATCGTGGAAAGCTCGCAGAAGTTCGCGACATGAATGGGAGCGCCCTCGCCGTCAAACTTGACCTTGATGGTACCCTTCGACGTCTCGATAACGGCGCACTCGTCGCCGGCAAGCTGATACTCAGGCGTGTAGAGCTCTTTCTTAAAACCAAACATGTGGTTCCTTCCTCGTGCGTTTAAAGCATATTTGTACGAATTGTAGCAATAAGCATGCGCTTACATCAATTGCGCACGTAGGTTATGCCGACTATGGCGAACTAATTTTAGGAACGCTGCTGCGGCTTCCAGGAACCCACATTGGCGTCGTACTGGTTCAGCGCGCTGTTGCCACTCTGCGCGATGGGCGCCAGGATCTCGCTTTGGTGGGAACTCATCGACTCGCCATCGGGAATGGCCAGCGAGATGTCCCAGCTCTGGCAAATCACGTCGACGCGCTCATACATCCACTCGGCAAGCTGCTTTAAGTGGGCGATGTCGTCCGCATAGACCGTATCGTCCTGATACTTAAGGTTGTTGAGCTCATCTTGCGTCTTTTTAATCTGGTCGCGCAGGGCGTAGGCACTCTGCGACAGCTCCTGACGGGTGGACAGCGGCGTTCGAAGATAGCCGTTGTTAAAAGAATCGATGACCTCGCCGATCTGGTCCTCGTCACCGTAGGACACGATGGTCTGATACAGACCGTCGAGCCTGGTATAGAGCTGATCATCGGTGAGCACGGTTTCTTCCTGGACCACCTCGGCAGAATCGTCCTGCTTGGTATCGTCCTCAGTCGCCTCACCCTTTTGGCGCGTAGGGAAGGTCGTCTGCGCGGCCTGGCCAAACTGGTCATAGAAGCCGGGCATAACACCCATGGGATCGGTCGTCACGAACCAATAGGCACCACCGCAAACAAAGGCAAGGACCGCGATGATAATGAGCGGCTTGGGGATATGACGCTTGTGCTTGTGATAGGCGTCCTCGTCGGGATGCACCTTGCGCTTGGGTTTTTGAGCATCGTCATGCAGAGAAACGGGCGTGGGAATATCGACCTTGGGGATACCGAAATCCTTATCGAAAGCCGGCAACACGCAGGTCTCGTTGGGGTCGGCGGCGTCCGAAAGAACCGCGGCTGCCGAGGCGGGCGCATGCGGCACCTCGGTATCGATCTGCTCTTGCGTTAGGCGCGGAAAGCCCGCCGTGCGACCCGCAGCCAGATCGGATGCGGCAGCGTCCTCGGAGAGGATACCCGGAGCGGGGCGTCCGCATTTGGGGCACGTACGATCATGCGGAGAAAGACGGGCACCGCAGCCCTCACAGAACACGAACTCGGTGTGCTCGGGACCATCGCCCGGACCCACATAGGCGTTACAGTAGGGGCAGAACGAGGCGCCGTCCTCGATAGTCTTAAGGCAATGCGGGCAGATCACGGCATCCTCTTTTCGAAGCAATTCAAACAATCGAGGTTAGAGCATAACATCGCCACGGCCCCACAGGAGCAAGGCACCAATTCAACATCGCCAGGGCGCGTAGTTACTTCTTCTTTTTGCTTGGCATCGAAACTTTGATGCCTTGGGCGGACTTGGTCACGCGAGAGCGCTTGGCTCCGGTACTCTTCTTTTTCTTGGGCTGGGCCTGGGCCACTCCCTCGAGTGCGCGGGCCTCGGCCTCGCGAGCGGTGCGATCTTCGCGGCGCTGCGCCATGTCGGCGGCGAAGCGCTTGGCAAAACGCTCGGCCGTCGAACCCGTCGAGCTCACCTTGCCGCCACCGCGACCCAGGTGGACGCGCACACCGCGGCCAAAACCAGTTGCAGCATGACGACGACGCGGCTTGAGCGAATCCATCATCGTGGCGAGCTTAAAGAACACCGAGCAGGTAAAGACCACGATGACAGCCAAGATAACCATCTGGCCCATCGACAGGTTGGCAATAGACAGCAGCTCCGGGAATCCGATAACGCCCACCAAGATGCCGGCGACTACAAACACAAAGAGCACCACACGTAAGGGCGTGAGAGGCTGCGAGATGCGCCAGATCAGGCTGACGCTCGCCGCGCACGACGTAAGCAGGCACATCGTAGACAGCGTAAGCTGGCTAAAGCCAAACACGCGCGCCACAAAGATATCGAGCGCCGCAGCCAAAATGACCGCAATCGACGCCGGTAGTGCACGCTTGAGTACGTTCGTCAGGAACGATCCCTTCACGCGAGCATTGTTGGGCTCCAGGCCCAACACAAAGCCCGGCGCGCCGATGCAGAAGAAGTTGATGAGCGTCATCTGGATGGGCTCGAAGGGGTACGGCGGCAGCGCGATGCACAGCGCCGCCAGGCCCATCGAGAACAGCGTCTTGGTCAGGAACAGCGAGGCCGAACGCTGCAGGTTGTTGATGGAGCGACGGCCCTCGGCCACCACGGCGGGCATCGAGGCAAAGTCGTTGTCGACGAGTACGATCTCGGCCACGTTACGCGCGGCATCGGAGCCGGCCGCCATGGCGACGGAGCAGTCGGCCTCCTTGAGCGCTAGCACGTCGTTGACGCCGTCGCCCGTCATGGCCACGGTGTGCTCGCGGCGCTTGAGCGCCTGCACGAGCTCGCGCTTCTGCTGCGGGGTCACACGACCAAAGACATGGTAGCGGTCCACTGCGGCATCGAGCTTGGCCGGCGTATCGAGCGTCGTGGCGTCCACATAAGCGTCCGCCCCCGGCACGCCCACCACGCGCGCGATCGACGACACCGTACGCGGGTCGTCGCCACTAATCACGTTGAGGGTCACGCCCTGCTCGTTAAAGTAGCCGATGGTCTCGGCCGCTGAGGTACGAATCTCGTCACGGATGGTCACAAAGCCCACGGGCTCGGCCTCGCCCACCATATCGCCATCGGGCGTAAAGCCGTCCACGCGCGCCACCACGAGCACGCGGCAGGTATCGGCAAGCTCGGCGACACGGTTCTCGACCTGCGAAAACACACGATCGGAGAGCACAAACTGCGCCGCACCCATCACATAGGAGCCCTGCGCAAACGACGCGCCGCTCCACTTTTTGGAGGACGAGAACGGAATGACCGACAGCGGCTCAGACACCTCGACCGGGCGATCGGCGTAATAGTTGAGCAGCGCCTGGCAGGTCTCGTTGGCATCGGCCGAAGTCGCACGCGCGACGTTAGCCAGCGCAAAATCGAGCACCGTGGTATCGACGGGAACGGCCGCCTCGTCCGAGCCGGCGTCTAGGCTCACGCCCTCAACCGGCAGCGGATACGTGCCCTCGACCTCCATACGGCCCGACGTGATGGTGCCCGTCTTGTCCAGGCACAGCACGTCGACGCGAGCGAGCGTCTCGATGCAGTAGAGCTGCTGTGCCAGCACCTTGCGGCGGGCCAGGCGCACCGTGGCGATGGCGAGCACCGACGAGGTCAGCAGCACCAGGCCTTGCGGGATCATGCCCAGCAGGGCACCCACCGTGGACAGCAGCGCCGACGAAGGCACATGACCAGCCAACAGCTCGGAGAAGCACCACGAAAGCGCGCTATCGCCCGGGGTTCCCGCGGCATCCCACAGCTCGCTCACACTCGAGGCAAACAACGCCAAACCGAGCGGGATCATGATGATGCTCGCAAAGCGCACGATGGCGTTAAGCGCGTTCATGATCTCGGAATTGACCTTTTTGACGTATTTGGCCTCGTTATTGATCTTAGCCACGTAGTTGTCGGCGCCGACATGGATCACGCGAGCGCGCAGCAGGCCCGAGTCGATAAAGCTGCCGCTCATGAGCTCGGAACCGGGCTGTTTCTTGATAAGGTCGCTCTCGCCCGTCAGCAGGCTCTCGTTCACGAGCGCTTCGCCGGAAACCACCACGGCGTCAGCGGGAATCTGGTCGCCGCGCCCTAGGCGGATGATGTCGTCGAGCACGATCTGGTCCAAGTCGAGCTCCACCTCGGCACCGTCGCGCACCGCGATGGCCTTCTTAGAGGTCAGCAGCGTGAGCTTATCGACCATCTTCTTGGACCGCATGGATTGAATGACGCCAATAGCGGTATTGAGGAACACCACAAACAGGAACGTCAGGTTCTTAAACGAACCGGTCAAATTGACCAGGAACGCCAAGATCACGTTGATCAAATTGAACAGCGTGCAGAGGTTCTCGATGATGAGCTCTTTGACCGACTTGGTCTTGAGCTCCATGTTGCGGTTGATCTTACCGGCGGCGATGCGCTCCTCGACCTCGGCGGTCGAGAGTCCGCGCTCGATATCCGTTGCTGCCATACCACGTCCCATCACGTCGCGTCGGTATAAGAAAAACCGCCCGGACCATGCGAGGTTCGGACGGTCTTACGTTCGATGGTGCCCCATGTTGGATTCGAACCAACGGCCTTCTGCTCCGGAGGCAGACGCTCTAATCCCCTGAGCTAATAGGGCCAACGGTTGGCATTATACCCAAGTGCACCACAGGCTATCAAAATAAAAGAAAAAGCTTTGCAATTCCGAGGAAGACGCAACGCAACGGCCCACTTTAGAAGGCAAAAGCGAGTCAGATAGTATAAACTCTCATGCACCATATAGACACGGCTCGCGATGCGGGCCGTTTTTGCAAGGGTTATCCATCGAGGTGAGAGGCACACCATGATTGCTATTTTAAAGCAGAGCGCCAGCGACGAGGCCGTCGGCCATATCGTCAGCTGGATTGAGAAAAAGGGCCTGAAGACCGATGTCTCGCGCGGCGAGAACGAGACCATCATCGGCCTGGTGGGCGATACGACCAAGATCGACCCGTTCCTGCTCGAGTCCATGGATGTCGTCGAGCGCGTGCAGCGCGTCTCCGAGCCGTTCAAGCGCGCCAACCGCAAGTTCCACCCCGAGGACTCCGTCATCGACTGCGGCCACGGCGTCAAGATCGGCGGCGATCAATTCCAGGTCATCGCCGGCCCCTGCTCCGTCGAGGGCGAGAACCTCATCCGCATCGCCCGCCGCGTGAAGGCCGCCGGTGCCACGATGCTGCGCGGCGGTGCCTACAAGCCCCGCACCTCCCCCTACGCCTACCAGGGCATGGGCCCCGCCGGCCTCGACCTGCTGTGCGAGGCGTCCGCCGAGCTCGACATGCCGATCGTCACCGAAATCATGGACCCACGCGACGTGCAGGTCTTCCTGGACAAGAAGATTGACGTCATGCAGATCGGCGCCCGCAACGCCCAGAACTTCCCCCTGCTCAAAGAGGTCGGCAAGACCAAGACCCCGGTCCTGCTCAAGCGCGGTATGTCCGGCACGATCGACGAGCTGCTTATGGCAGCCGAATACATCATGAGCGAGGGCAACGACAACGTCATCCTGTGCGAGCGCGGCATCCGCACCTTCGAGACCCGCACCCGCAATACCTTCGACCTCAATGCCGTGCCGGTGCTGCACCACCTTTCGCACCTGCCCGTCGTCGCCGACCCCAGCCACGCCACCGGCTACACCCGCTATGTTGAGCCCATGGCGCTCGCCGCGACCGCCTGCGGTGCCAACGGCCTGGAGATCGAGGTCCACGACGAGCCGAGCCGAGCCTGGTCCGACGGCGCCCAGGCCCTCACCCCCGATCAGTTCGACGACACCATGCGCCGCATCCGAGCCATCCGCGAGGTTGTCTGCCAAGAGACCATGGAGTAGCCATGGGTACGGTGAGAAACGCGCGCGTTAACCAGGGAGGCCCCAAGTGCGCCGGCATCGTCGGCCTTGGCCTCATCGGCGGCAGCTTCGCACGCGGCTATGCGCAGGCGGGCGTCCGCGTGCTGGCCTGGGACCCCGATGACGATGTCATGACGGCCGCCAGCATGGGCACTGTCGCCGGAGAGCTCAACGACAAGACACTCGGCGAATGCGACATCATCGTCCTGGCTTGCTACCCCGAGGCCTGCATCGAGTGGCTCGAGGAGCATGCCCAAGCGCTCGCCGACGCCACCGACACCGACGCCATCATGGGTCCCGTGGTGATCGACACGGTGGGTGTCAAGGGCATCGTGTGCGAGCGCGCCTTTGAGCTTGCCCGCGAGCACGGCTTTTACTTTGTGGGCGCGCACCCCATGGCGGGCACGCAGTACTCGGGCTATGCGCACTCCCGTGCCGACCTGTTCCAGGGCGCCCCGCTCGTGCTCGTACCGCCCGCGGTGGACGATGCGCTCAAGCTGGAGCTTTTGGGCCAGGTGCGCGAGATGGTGCGCCCCTTGGGCTTTGGCAAGTTCAGCGTGACCAGCGCCGCCGAGCACGACCGCGTCATCGCCTTCACGAGCCAGCTTGCGCACGTGGTGTCCAACGCCTACGTCAAAAGCCCCACTGCCCAGGTCCACCACGGTTTTTCGGCCGGTAGCTACCGCGATCTCACCCGCGTGGCGCACCTCAACCCGCAAATGTGGTCCGAGCTCATGATCGACGACGCCGACGCGCTCGCCTACGAGATCGACCATCTGATCGAATCGCTCGGCGCCTACAGCCGCGCCCTTAAGGACCGCGACCAGCGCTATCTGGAGAATCTCCTTGCCGAGGGCGACCGCATTAAGCGCGCACTCGACGACGAGGCCTCCCACTAGACCACCTATCACGCCAGGTCGAAAGGACCATAGCTTATGGCGATTACCATCGATATCGACACCGCACGCCCCTACCAGGTGCATGTAGGCACGTTTTTGCTGGAGCAGGCGGGACCGCTCGTGCGCGCCACTGCCGGCGGCACCAAGGCCGTCATCGTAACGGACACCAACGTGGGCCCGCTCTACCAGATGCCCGTTAAGCAGAGCCTGGAGGCATCAGGCTACGAGGTGAGCATCTGCACCTTCGAGGCCGGCGAGGCACACAAGCACGCCGAGACCTACGTTGCCATTCTTGAGTTTGTGGCCGAACACGAGCTTTCGCGCTCCGATGTGATCGTGGCACTCGGCGGCGGCGTCGTGGGCGACGTGGCGGGCTTTGTGGCCGCCACCTACATGCGCGGCTGCAAGTTTGTGCAGATCCCGACGAGCCTGCTCGCCATGGTGGATTCGTCGGTGGGCGGCAAGACCGCCATCGACCTGGCTGCCGGCAAGAACTTGGCCGGCGCCTTTTGGCAGCCGAGCGTGGTTATCGCCGACGTGGGGTGCCTAGCCACCCTCACGCCCGAGCAGTTCGCCGACGGCTGCGGCGAGGTCGTCAAGCACGCCGTGATCGCCGACCCGGAGCTTTTCGCCGAGCTGGAGAAGACCCCGCTCACGCTGGAGCTGCTCAACCGCGATGTGGCGCGCGTAGCGCTCATCATCGCCCGCAATATCGACATCAAGCGCGCCGTGGTCGTCGCCGACGAGCGCGAAACAAACCAGCGCAAGCTCCTCAACTTTGGACACAGCGCCGGACACGCCGTCGAGGCCTGCGAGCACTTTGAGCTTGGACACGGCAACTGCGTGTCGATCGGCATGGGCATCATCACGCGCGCCGCGGCCCTGCACGGCGTCTGCGACGCTGCACTGCCCGGTCGTATTGAGGAACTCTGCGCCCGCCATGGCCTCAAGACCCGCTGCGATCTAGATGCCGACGCCGTCTTTGCCGAGGCGCTCCACGACAAGAAGCGCGCGGGCGACACCATCGACCTGGTGATTCCGCACGGCATTGGCCGCTGCAGCATCGACCGCACGCCGCTTTCCACCTTCCATGATTTAATTGCCGAGGGCCTCGGCCAGAAGGGAGACGCATCAGCATGCTAGCCCGCATAACCCCCTCCCCGCTCAAGGGCACCGTTCCCGCCATCGCGTCCAAGTCGATGGCGCACCGCCTCATCATCTGCGCCGCCCTTGCCAACGGAGAGACGCATGTGACCTGCAACACCACCTGCGCCGATATTGAGGCCACGGTCCGCTGCCTCACGGCGCTCGGCGCCCGCATCGAGACCGTCGAGGACGGCTTCCAGGTCCACCCCACCATGAAGAGCATTGAGTTCGGCCTGCTCAAGGCCCTTGCCGGCGGCACGCTCGACTGCGGCGAGAGCGGCTCCACGCTCCGCTTTATGCTGCCCGTCGCCTGCGCGCTGGGGGCAGAGGCAACCTTTGTGGGACAGGGCCGCCTAGGCGCACGCCCGCTGTCCCCGCTCTCGGACGAGATCATTGCCGCCGGCTGCGACCTACAGGGCCTGGGCGGTTTTCCGCTCAAGACGAGCGGCCGCATGCGCCCGGGCACCTTTGTGCTGCCGGGCAACGTGAGCTCGCAGTATATCTCCGGCCTGCTGCTGGCAGCCCCGTTGCTCGCCCAGCCCTCCTGCGTGCAGGTGACCGGCCTCATTGAGAGCCGCCCCTACATCAACCTGACGATCCAGGCCATGAAGGCCTTTGGCGTCGAGGTCAACGTCGAGCGCATTCCCGCCCGGGACGGCCAGCCCGAGGTCACGAACTTCCGCGTGAGCAGTGGCTCGTATCGCACGCCCGGCAGCGTGGCCGTCGAGGGTGACTGGTCCAACGCTGCCTTTTGGCTGTGTGCCGGCGCCATCGGCACCGACCCCATCACCGTCGAGGGTGTGTCCCTGAGCTCCGCACAGGGCGACCGCAACGTTCTTGCCGCGCTTTCGCGCTTTGGCGCCCGCATCGTGCGTTCCACCAACGCCGCCACCGTGCAGTCCGACAAGCTCGCCGGCTTTGAGATGAGCGCCCACGACATTCCCGACCTGGTACCCGTTATCTCGGCCGTGGCCTCGCTGGCACAGGGCCGTACCTTTATCCGCGATTGCGCCCGTCTGCGTATCAAGGAATCCGACCGCCTGGTCACCACCACCCGCGAGCTCACCGCGCTGGGCGCACAGGTGCGCATTGCCGGCGATGACCTCATCATCAAAGGTGTCGATGCCTTCACCGGCGGCGAGGTCGATTCGCACAACGACCACCGCATCGCCATGATGGCCGCCATCGCCGCGAGCCGCGCCACCGGCGAGGTCGTGATCCACGGCGCCGAGGCCGTCAACAAGTCCTATCCCGATTTCTTCGACCACTACCGCCTGCTGGGCGGCAAGGTCACACTCGAGGAGGAATAGCATGTCCTCGACCTTTGGCAACGTCTTGCACTTAAGCATCTTCGGCCAATCGCACTCCCCCGCTATCGGCTGCTCGCTCGATGGCATCCCGGCGGGCATCGCCGTGGACCAGGAGAAGCTGCAGGCCTTCCTCGACCGTCGCGCCCCCGGTCGCGACGAGACCGCGACCAAACGCCACGAGGCCGACGCCGCCCACATCATCGCCGGTGTTGTCGATGGACATACCACCGGCGCGCCCATCGCCGCGATTATCGAGAACACCAACACGCGCTCCAAGGATTACTCCGAGCTGCGCCGCAAGCCCCGTCCTGGACATGCGGACTTCCCTGCGCGCGTGAAGTATCACAACATGCACGATGTCGCTGGTGGCGGGCATTTCTCCGGCCGCCTAACGGCACCCTTATGCATCGCCGGCGGCATTGCGCTGCAGGCACTCGAGGCCCGCGGCATTCAGGTCATGGCGCACGTCGCGCAGATCGGCGGCATCTCCGACCTGCCGATGGACGATATGGTCTATCGCGAGGCCGACCGCAAGGCGATCCTTACGAACGATCTGCCGTGCATTGACGCCGCCGCAGCCGGCCGAATGCGCGAGGAGATTCTGGCCGCGCGCGACGAGCTCGACAGCATCGGCGGCATCGTGGAGTGCGGCATTTACGGGCTTCCCGCGGGTATCGGCGACCCCATGTTCGACGGCATCGAAAACCGCATCGCGCAAATCGCGTTTGGCATTCCCGCCGTAAAGGGCGTGGAGTTTGGCATGGGCTTTGCCGTGGCCGCCATGCGCGGCAGCGAGAACAACGATCCGTATCGCATCGATGCCGAGACCGGCGAGATCGAGGTCGAGTCCAATAACGCCGGCGGCATCCTGGGCGGTATTTCGACCGGCGCGCCCGTCATGTGGCGCATGGCCGTAAAGCCGACGCCCTCAATTGGCCGCGAGCAGCAGACCGTAGACATGGACGCCATGGAAAATGCCGAGCTCTCGGTCCACGGCCGCCACGATCCCTGCATCGTCCCCCGAGCCGTCCCCGTAGCCGAAGCGGCCGCCGCCCTCGCCATCTGGGACGCTCTCCTCGAGGACGCCGCCCAGCTCTAAAAATCTCTGGGGGCCAACTCCGGCCCCCACGCCCACCCAGTGATTTTTCTGGGACGGGGATTAAAAAATCATTGTGTACCTAATGATTTTTTAATCCCCGTCCCAGAAAAATCACCGACACGTGAAAGGGGCCTCCATGGACCTTGCCGATATTCGCCAGACCATCGATGGCATCGATACCACGCTCCTCAATAGCTTTGTCGAGCGCATGGATATTGCCACCGAGGTCGCCAAGTCAAAAATCGAGATGGGCAAGGCCGTCTTCGACCCCGCCCGCGAGCGCTCCAAGCTCAACAACCTTGCCGGCCGCGCGCCCGAGCGCTACGAGGCGCAGACCATCACCCTGTTCCGTCTTCTCATGAGCATGAGCAAGGCCGAGCAGCAGCGCTACATCAACGAGCTCATGGGCATCACAGTGTCGCAAAAGGCCCACGCCACGGCCGCAGCCTTTGACACGCCCTTCCCCCAAACGGCCACCGTCGCCTGCCAGGGCGTGGAAGGCGCCTACAGCCAGATAGCCGCGTGCAAGCTCTTCGACGTACCCGACATCGCGTTCTTCGAGACCTTCGAGGGCGTCATGCGCGCCGTGCGCGACGGCTTCTGCGAGTTTGGCGTGCTGCCCATCGAAAACTCCACCGCCGGCTCGGTCAACGCCGTCTACGACTTGCTCGCCCAGTTCGACTTCCACATCGTGCGTTCGCTGCGCCTTAAGATCGACCACAACCTGCTCGTCAAGCCCGGCACCAAGCTCGCGAACATACGCGAGGTCTACAGCCATGGCCAAGCCATTGCCCAGTGCGCCGGCTATATCGAGGCCCACGGCCTGCACGCCACCAAGTACCCCAACACGGCCATGTCGGCCGAGATGGTCGCCAGCTCCGAGCGCACCGATGTCGCCGCCATCGCCTCGCGCAGCTGTGCGGCGCTCTACGGCCTGGAGGTGCTGGAGCCCAACATCCAGGACTCGGACAACAACTACACGCGCTTTGTCGTCATCAGCCGCGAGCCGCGCGTCTACCCCGGCGCCAACCGCACCTCGCTCATGATCACCACGGCCAACGAGCCGGGCGCCCTCTACCGCGTGCTCGAGCGCTTCTATGCGCTCAACATCAACCTCATCAAGCTCGAGAGCCGTCCCATCCCCGGGCACGACTTTGAGTTTATGTTCTACTTTGACCTGGACTGCCCCTTTGGCAGCAAGGCCCTCGACGACCTGCTCGATTCCATCGACGACGTGTGCGAGAACTTCACCTACTTTGGCAGCTACACGGAGGTACTCTAGATGATCGATTCCGCTGCAACCCGTCCCTACGGCGTGCTGGGCCGCGTGCTGGGCCACAGCTACACCCCGACCATCTACAAAGAGCTCGCGGGGCTCGAGTACGTGCGCTTTGAGCGCGAGCCCGAGGACCTCCAGGCCTTTATGACCGGCGACGAATGGGAGGGCACCAACGTGACCATCCCCTACAAGCGCGCCGTCATGGAATACCTGGACGAGCTGAGTCCGCTGGCCGAGCGCATGGGCAACGTCAACACGATCACGCGTCTGCCCGATGGCCGTCTGCGCGGCGACAACACTGACTACTTTGGCTTCCAATGCCTGGTCGAAGAGCTGGGCGTAAAGGTTGCCGGTAAGAAGGTCCTCGTGCTCGGTGCCACCGGCGGCGCCGGCACCACGGCAAGTATGGTGCTGGGAGACATGGGCGCCATCGTCGTACCCGTGGGTCGCACGAGCGAGGTCAACTACGACAATATCGCGCAGCAGTCCGACGCCTCCCTACTCGTCAACTGCACGCCCGCCGGCATGTTCCCCCATTGCCCCGACGCGCCTTGCACGCTCGAAGGCCTCGATGCGCTCGAGGGCGTCATCGACATTGTCTACAACCCCGCCCGCACGGGCCTGATGCTCGAGGCCGAGCGCCGCGGCATCCCCTGCATCGGCGGCCTGCTTATGCTTGTTGCCCAGGCGGCACAAGCTGTCGAGCGCTATACCGGCAAAGCCACCCCGCGCGAGAGGATCCTGGACGTAACGGAGCGCCTGTCACGCCGCGAACAGAACATCGCGCTGATCGGCATGCCGGGCTCGGGCAAGACCCGCGTGGGCGAGCAGATCGCCCAGCTCACGGGCCGCGAGCACATCGATCTCGATCGCGCCCTCGAGGAGCGCCTGGGCATGCCCTGCGCCGACTTTATCATCAAGTGCGGCGAGGCGGCCTTCCGCGAGCAGGAGACGGCAGCGCTGGCCGACATCTCCAAGCGCAGCGGCTTGGTGCTCTCCACCGGCGGCGGCGTGGTTACGCGCGACGAGAACTACCCTCTGCTGCACCAAAACAGCCAAATCGTGATGCTCAACCGCAAGCTCGACGAGCTCGCCCACAAGGGCCGCCCCATCACCGCGCGCGACGGCATCGACAAGCTGGCCGAGCAGCGTATGCCGCGCTACCGCGCCTGGGCCGACTACATCATCGACTCACGCGACTGCGCCGCCAACACCGCCCATGCCCTCCTCGACACCCTCCCACCCGCTCTCTAACCAAAACCACCACAAAGGGGGCAGGCACCTTTGTGGTGGTTTTTCAACTGCAAAGGAAGCAACCATGAAAGCACTCGTCATTAACGGCCCCAACCTCAACATGCTCGGCATTCGCGAGCCAGGCATCTACGGCAGCGACAACTACGATCGCTTAGTGCAGATCTGCCAGGAAGCGGGTGCCGCACAGGGCTTCGACGAGGTCGAGGTCTTCCAGTCTAACCACGAGGGCAGCATCGTCGACAAGATCCAGGAGGCTTACGGAAAGGTCGACGGCATCGTCATCAACCCGGCCGCCTACACGCACACAAGCGTGGCCATCCTGGACGCGCTCAAAGCCGTCGCCATCCCGGCTGTGGAGGTCCACATTAGCGCAGTCGAGACCCGCGAAGACTTCCGCCAGGTGAGCTACGCCCGTCTGGCCTGCTTCGCCACCATCACCGGAGAGGGCCTGAAGGGCTACGCCCACGCGTTGGAGCTGCTGAAAGAGCATCTCGAAAAGTAAAATGCCAACCCCAACAAACAGCAGCGGCTTGCTCGCGCTCGGCTCCAGCAACACACAAGATGAAAAAAGCCCAGACCACCAAGCGGTCTGGGCTTAATAAACGATGGTGCTCCATGGCGGATTCGAACCGTCGACCTTGGGATTAGAAGTCCCCTGCTCTATCCAACTGAGCTAATGGAGCAAATAACCGCACGCCCAAGCAAGCACAAGCCTGTCAGGCGCAAGTAATTATAACCTAGTTGAACTGCTCGCGGTACGCCTTGCAGACCTCATCGACCGGGCCGTCCATGCGAAGGTCACCCTTCTCAATCCAAACGGCACGCTGGCAGATGCGCTCAACCTGCTCCATAGAGTGCGAAACGAACAGAACCGTCACGTCGCCGCTCTGGATAAAGTGCTGGATGCGGGCCTCACACTTTTGCTGGAAGAACACATCACCGACGGACAGCGTCTCGTCAACGATCAGAATATCGGGCTCGGTAATCGTCGCGATTGCAAAGGCGATACGCGCCACCATGCCCGAAGAGAAGTTCTTAAGCGGCATATCGACAAAGTTCTGCAGCTCAGCGAACTCGATAATGCCGTCAAAGTTGGCGTCGATGAACTCCTTGGTATAGCCGAGCAGGGCGCCGTTCAGATAGATGTTCTCGCGGGCGGTCAGCTCGGGGTCAAAGCCGGCGCCAAGCTCAATCAGCGGCGCGATGTTACCGTGCACCTTAACGCTGCCCTCGCTAGGCTCAAGAACGCCAGCGATAATCTTGAGCATCGTAGACTTGCCGGAGCCATTGGTGCCGACCAGACCCACAACCTCGCCGCGATGAATATCAAACGAGATGTGCTTAAGCGCCCTAAACTCCTCAAAGAACAGCTCGTGCTTGGCAAGCTTAATGAAGTACTCCTTGAGGTTGGTCAGCGACTCGGACGCCATGTTAAAGATCATGGTGACGTCGTCGACCTCGACAGCCAGAGGCTGCTCGCTGTAATCAACAACAGATTCAGTCATCACAGCACTCCTTAGATGTAGAGGATAAATTTGCGCTCGGACTTATGGAACACGGTATAGCCAATAATAAGCGCAAGAACCGCCCAAGCGACGCACATACCAAACGTCATAAGCGAGGGCGTAGTCTGGAACAGGAAGATATCGCGCATAAACTGCAGGTAGTTGAACATGGGGTTCGCATAGACCAGAATGCGCACGAGATGCGGCATTTGCGCAATATAGTCAGTCGTCCAGAAGATGGGCGTAATGTAAGTCCACGCCGTAATGACGACGCTCCACAGATGCATAACGTCGCGGAAGAAGACCGTAAGGGCAGAGAGCATCATGCCCAGGCCCATGCAGAAGCACATAAGCAGCAGCAGGCAAACCGGCAACAGAATCAGGTGCCAAGAAGGCATAACGCGGAACCACAGCATGACGATGGCGACGGCGACCAGCGAGAAGGCAAAGTTGACCAGCGAGAAGAGCACCTTCTGCACCGGGAAAACCCAGCGGTGCACCTTAACCTTCTTGAGCAGAGGGGCAGCGCCCACGATCGACGTCAGGGCCTGGTTAGTAGACTCAGACATGACGGCAAAGGTGATGTTACCCACGATCAAGTACAGCGGGTACATCTCGGGCGTCATTGAGCCATTGCGGCCCTGGCCAAAAATCGTCGAGAACACGATGGCCATGACGATCATCATCAGCAGCGGGTTGAGCACCGACCATGCGACGCCCAGAACGCTACGGCGATACTTGATCTTAAAATCCTTGGTAACCAGCTGACGAAGGATAAACGCGTCCTTCTCAAATTCGTTCTTAGCAAACGTCGCAGGCAGACTGCGAGTTTCTTGTTGCTTTGTCTGATCCGACACGGATGCAACTCCTTTACTCGTAATCGTTGACAAACGAACAGTATAGACCCGACGGCCATGCAAACGATTCGCGCAACAAAACTGGAGAACTAACCCACATCTTAGGATGCCAGGCCCAAACGGCTATACTTTCTAGGATTGAATGTATAAGGAGCATTAAGTGAATTCTGAATCCATCGCCGTCATCATCCCTTGCTACAACGAAGCGCTCACGATCGGCAAAGTCATCGACGACTTTCACCGCGAGCTTCCGCAGGCGACGGTCTATGTCTATGACAACAACTCGTCGGACGATACCTCACGCATTGCCACCGAGCACGGCGCCACAGTCCGCTTTGAGCCCCGTCAGGGAAAGGGCAACGTGTGCCGCCAGATGTTTCGCGATATCGACGCCGATTGCTACCTGATGGTCGACGGAGACGACACCTACCCCGCCGAGGCGGCCAAGGCCCTCTGCGAGCCCATCCTTAACGGCACGGCCGACATGACCGTAGGCGATCGCCTTTCCAACGGCACCTACGCCGAGGAGAACAAGCGTGCCTTCCACGGCTTTGGCAATAATCTGGTCCGCGCCATGATCAAGTGGATCTATGGCTACAGCTTCGATGACGTCATGACAGGCTACCGCGCCATGAGCCGCCCGTTCGTTAAAACCTTCCCAGTGCTTTCCGAGGGCTTTCAGATCGAAACCGAGCTCTCGATCCACGCCGTCGACCACCGCTGGCGCATCAAAGATGTGCCCATCGAGTACCGCGACCGTCCCGAGGGTTCCGAGTCCAAACTCAACACCGTGAGCGACGGCATTAAAGTCGTTGCGATGATCGGCACGCTGTTCAAGGACTACCGCCCGCTGAAGTTCTTCAGCCTCGTTGCGCTTCTGTTCGCGGTATTCGGCCTCGCCCTGGGCATGCCCATCGTTGTCGAATATTTCCAGACCGGCCTCGTCCCGCGCTTCCCCACCGCTATGCTCGCCGCCTCGTTTATGTTCCTGTGCGGCCTGAGCCTTGCGACCGGCTTCATCCTAGATTCTGTAGCAAAGGTCGAAAAAAAGCAGTGGGAGGTCAACGTGTACAGCAAATACGCCTACGACGACCAGCCCGGCCACCCTACTTCCATGCCAAGCGAGAGGTAGATCTTCCGCAAAATACTATTGGCACCACTGCGCAGATAGCCATCAACAAGAAAAGCCGCCGTTAAAGAACGGCGGCTTTTACTCTCGAAAAGTTAATAGCGGCTAGAGCGTCTTGATGTACTCCCCCAGCTCTTCCTCCCAGTCGGGCATGTGGAAGCCGGCGGACTCCAGCTTCGAGAGGTCGAGCGCGGAGTGGACCGGGCGCGGGGCGACGGGGCCCTCGGCGCTCGCGTAGTAGTCGGCGGTCGATACCGGCACGACCCTGTCCCCGTTGCCGTTGGCGGCCTCGAAGACGGCGCGGGCGATATCGGCCCAGGACTTGACGGTGCCGGAGCCGGTGCAGTCGTAGGTGCCGTAGGGGGCGTGCGTCCCCAGCACGTGGAAGATGGCCTCGGCCATGTCGCGCGTGAAGGTCAGGCGGCCCAGCTGGTCGTCAACGACCGTGACCTGCTCGAGCCCGTCCTCGGGGTCGGCGACGCGGTCGGACAGGCCCTTCATCGTCTTGACGAAGTTGCGGCCCTCGCCGATGACCCAGCTGGAGCGCATGATGTAGTGGCGCGGGCACCCGGCCACGGCGATGTCGCCGGCGGCCTTGGTCTGGCCGTAGACGGACAGCGGGCTGAGGGGCTCCTCCTCGGTGTGCACCTCCGCCGTGCCGTCGAAGACGTAGTCGGAGGACACGTGGACAAGGGTGATCCCGTGCTCGGAGCATGTGCGGGCCAGAAGCGCCGGGCCGGTCGCGTTGGCCTTCCAGGCGGTCGCGCGGCCCTCGGCGGTCTCCGCCCTATCCACGGCGGTGTAGGCGCCGCAGTTGATCACGGTGCCGTAGAGCGACCAGTCGTACTGTGTGTAGGCGTCCGGGTCTGACATATCGAAGGTGTCGATGTCGCAGAAGTCGAAGTCCTTGGCGACGCCGCGCTCCTCCGCCAGCCTGCGCACAGCATGGCCCAGCTGGCCGTTGCAGCCGGTGACGAGCGTCCTCTTGGGCGCCATTGGGACGACGTCCCTGAGCATCGGGTGGTTGAGGTCGGCCTCGGAGACGGTGGCCTCATCGAGCGGGATCGGCCACTCGATGGCGAGCTCGGGGTCGGCGAGGTTCACGAAGGTGTAGGTCTTCTTGAGCTCGAGGGACCAGTGGGCGTCCACCAGGTAGGTGTAGGCGGTGCCGTCCTCCAGGGCCTGGAAGGAGTTGCCCACGCCGCGCGGGACGTAGATGGCCTTGGACGGGTCGAGCGTGCAGGTGAACACCTTCCCGTAGGTCTCGCTGCCCTCGCGCAGGTCCACCCAGGCGCCGAAGACGCTGCCGCGCGCCACGGAGATGAACTTGTCCCAGGGCTCGGCGTGGATGCCGCGGGTGACGCCGCGGCTGTCGTTGTAGGAGATGTTGTTCTGGACGACCCTGAGGTCCGGGATGCCCAGGGCGGTCATCTTGGCGCGCTGCCAGTTCTCCTTGAACCAGCCGCGCGAGTCGCCGTGGACGGCGAGGTCGACGACCTTGAGGCCCTCGATGCCGGTCTCGGCGACGGAGAGGTCCTTCTCGAATGCGATGTCTGCCATGTGGGAAAAGCTCCTATCGAAGAGGTTGTATAACCGGGGGCGCCCGCGCGGGGCCGCAGGGTCATCCCCATGCCCTGCGGCCCCGCGCGGGCGCCCCGCGGTGCGGTTCGCCGGAATGCAGTCTTACTGGCCCTGTGCGCGGTAGCGGGCCTCGGTGGCCTCCTTGGCGGGGCGCCACCAGGACTCGTTGGCGACGTACCAGTCGATGGTCCGCTTGAGCCCCTCGGCGAAGTCGGTGTGGGCCGGCCTCCAGCCCAGCTCGCGCTGGAGCTTGGTGGAGTCGATGGCGTAGCGGCGGTCGTGGCCGGGGCGGTCGGCGACCCAGTCGAAGTCCTCGGGGTCCTTTCCCATCGCCTCGAGGATCATGCGCAGGACGGTGATGTTGTTCTTCTCGCCATTGGCGCCGATGAGGTAGGTCTCCCCCATCCGGCCCTTGGTGAGGATGTCCCAGACGGCAGAGGAGTGGTCCTCGGTGTGGATCCAGTCGCGGACGTTCTCGCCGCGGCCGTAGAGCTTGGGGCGCACGCCGTCGATGATGTTGGTGATCTGCCTGGGGATGAACTTCTCCACGTGCTGGTAGGGGCCGTAGTTGTTGGAGCAGTTGGAGATCGTGGTGCGCAGGCCGTAGGTGCGGGTCCAGGCGCGGACCAGCATGTCGGAGGACGCCTTGGTGCTCGAGTACGGGCTGCTCGGGTGATACGGCGTCTCCTCGGTGAACTTGGCGGGGTCGTCGAGCGCCAGGTCGCCGTAGACCTCGTCGGTGGAGACGTGGTGGTAGCGGATGCCGTATTTCCTCACGGCCTCCAGCAGGCGGAAGGTGCCCTCCACGTTGGTGCGCAGGAACGGCTCGGGGTCCGCGATGGAGTTGTCGTTGTGGCTCTCGGCGGCGTAGTGCACGATCGCGTCGTGGCCCGGCACCAGCCTGTCCAGCAGCTCCGCGTCGCAGATGTCGCCCACGACGAGCTCCACGCGGTCGGTGGGCAGCCCCGCGATGTTCTCGGGGTTGCCGGCGTAGGTCAGCTTGTCCAGGACGGTGACGTGCACGTCGGGGTGGTTGTTCACGACGTGGTGCACGAAGTTGCTGCCGATGAAGCCGCAGCCGCCAGTGACGATGATATTCTTGGGTTCGAAAATCTCAGACATGAAAATCCAATCTGAAGCATGTACAGCTTCTTTAGTATGCCGCAGGAAGTGACGCCGCGACGCTATTCAACAAAACTATCGGACATTTCGGCATGCGATAAGAGCCATAACCTTCGCAGAATTACCTCCTGTACAAAACGCCTCCGAAATGCAGTCTTTGTCGTAGTGAAAAACCGAATCCCCAGTTATTTCACGTAAGTACTTATAGAAGAAATCCTCCCAGCTTTTAAACTTCTCACTGTTTACAAAGGCTTCTGGGGTTTCCAAAACCGTCTTAACATCTAGCCCTGAAATTACGCCGGAGCTCAGCAGAAGCCATTCGAACGACTCGGGAAGACAAACCGTAACAGTATCGCGGTGAATGTCTTGCAGCTTAAGGACGCGGTCCGCATAGCACCCAAATGCCGCTCCGTCCGCAACAACAAACACGCGATCGTCGAAATGCTGATCCAACCAGCCCAAAATCGCGCTGTTCGTCATGGCCGAAGCACAGGTAAGCTCACTATCAGCGAAATGCCGTTCAAAGAACTGGAAACCAGACTTACTGTCCTCGCATAGAAGGATAGAAAAGTCCTGTTTTGGCGCCGACCGGGAAATAGCATAACGATGATTCCCGCGATCTTGATAAACAGGGACGAAGGAATGGTATTTTCCGCTCGTCTTAATCTTGTAAATCTCATCCACGCTATACGGAAGATTGGGGAAATCAGCCCTTGAGATCAGCACGAAATAATTCGAGGAATACAGCACATGATGGGCAAACTCATCAGAATGGATCTCTTTTAAGCCCTCATCGACAAATACAATCGAGTCATGAACGGACGAAAGCTGGTTTCGCCAATCATAATCGGTCAGGGCGACACAGGGACAATCGCATTGCAAGGAAACACCCGACTGCTCGCCCGTTCGCATGTAGTCTGCGACCATGTCAAACAGTGTCGTCTTACCCGTGCCACTATCCCCACGCACAATAGTAATGTTCCGTTTAATGGTAAATGTGTACTTGGTTCCCCTGCGGCGGGAAATCTTAACGAGATGCGAACCGTTCATAAGCAGCACCTACAGATACGGAATCGACTCGTGAATCAAATCGGCCATGTTGTGAACGATTCGGCCGCTATTCACGACTTTAATTTTAAAATCCTCGCGACCAAAGTCCATCACATGATAGAGATTCACAACGAGCTTGCGGTCTTTCGCCATGTCGAGAATCCACTTGGCACAGTTGTCACCACAGGTAGAAGCGTTAAAAATATGCTTACGATCAAATCTCATAAGCAGCAGCGTTTTCACGCCACCAGAAAGCTGGAGTGGGGAGATGGATCCAAGCACAGGGCTTTCGATGACGTTTTCGGAGACAACAACCGATCGATCGACATCTTTAATTATCGAGACTGCATAGGGATCCGTAATCCAAGTAGACCGGTAAGAGTTTTTGAAATATGTCGCTGTGTTGTAAATCGCTTCTGGCATATCGCCAAAGTAGACGCTTAACACATCCACTCCCAATCATATTGTCTTTATGGTCAACGTAATCATAACGAAAGGGGCCACCAGATAAACGGTGACCCCTAAAAGAAAACAAGCTGGCGCTAGTACTCGCACGGGCTGTTGACGATCTCGCCGGCGGCGACCTTCTTCAGGTGCCGGCCGTAGACCGACTTGCCGTAGGCCTTGGCGGCCTCCTCCAGCTCGGCGGTCGTGATCCAGCCGTTCTCCCAGGCGATCTCCTCGGGGACCGAGACCGGCAGGTCCTGGGAGTGCTCCACGGCGCGGACGAACTCCGCGGCCTCGTGCAGGCTCTCCATGGTGCCGGTGTCCAGCCACGCGTAGCCGCGGCCGAGGGTGACCACGGACAGCGTCCCCTCCTCCAGGTACATCTGGTTGAGCGTGGTGATCTCCAGCTCGCCGCGTGCCGACGGCTTAACCTCATGCGCCTTGGCGGCGACGTCGCCCGGGTAGAAGTACAGGCCGGTGACGGCGTAGGAGCTCTTGGGGCGCTCGGGCTTCTCCTCGATGGAGACGGCCCTGCCCTCGCCGTCGAACTCCACGACGCCGAAGCGCTCGGGGTCGTCCACGTGGTAGCCGAAGACCGTGGCGCGGCCCGACTGCGCGTTCTCGACGGCCTTCTTCAGGTGGCGGCTGAGGCCGTTACCGTAGAAGATGTTGTCGCCGAGCACCAGCGCGCAAGGCTCGCCGGCGATGAACTCCTCGCCGATGGTGAAGGCCTGGGCCAGGCCGTCGGGGCTCGGCTGCTCGGCGTAGGAGAGGTTGACGCCGTAGCGCGAGCCGTCACCGAGCAGGCGCTCGAAGTTGGGGAGGTCCGTCGGCGTGGAGATGACCAGGATGTCCCGGATGCCCGCCAGCATGAGGGTGGACAGCGGGTAATAGATCATGGGCTTGTCGTAGACCGGCAGCAGCTGCTTGGAGGTCACGAGCGTGAGCGGGTATAGGCGGGTGCCGGACCCGCCGGCGAGGATGATGCCTTTCATAACATAACTCCTTAAAAAATAAAGCAGCCAGACATTGCATGCTTGCGGCAACGTTAACTTAAAGGTCTACGTTGCCGCAAGTATGCATCCATCACATTAAAACTATAGTATCAGTCATATAGGCGAACGACTCTATCCGTCAGTTTTGACCAGTCCCTCTCCTCCGCAGTCTTCAATCCCCCGTCATACAGCGTCTTACGAAGACCGTGATCATTAACGATGCGATTAATGCAGCTCACCGCAGCATCAATATCTCCCCGGTCATAAAGCAAGCAATTCAATCCGTCGCGAAGGAACTCTGCATTACCTCCATTGGGAACAGCAACAACAAAGCCGCCGGTCGCCATCATCTCCAGCGGGGGATATGAAAAACTTTCGAGAATGCTTGTCTTCAATAAAATATGACACTGGTTATAGATGTCTGATATTTGATCATGCGGTACTCTACCGAGGAAATTATCAATACGGTACCAAGGCTTCTTTTTACCAGTGTAGTTCATGTACCAAATCTCATATCTTTCAGAGTCAAGCCTTTCCACTACCCTGAAAGCTTCATCAACATTTTTATAATCAGAACCGCAATCCCCCTCAATTAGAATCCTAATTTTGGGCAAAGAAAAATCGCGCACAGAATGAGGGAACGCAGCAAGGTCAAGTCCGTTTGGCACAGACTTACAATCCTGACCGAACCTGTCCTGAAGCCATTCCTCACACCAAGGCGAAATTGTCAAATAGTCAATATCATTATTCAAATACGTGGCATTTGCTTGAAGGCGCAGTCTATCTCCTGGAAGATAAAAATCGGTCTCCAGATTCTGGACCAAGTACTTTTTCTTACCAATACGTGGATAGCGCCTAACAAAATCAAGAGTGTCCCAAAGGGTTGCAACTGCGGTATCAATTGCACCCGACAAAGGACATTTATCGAGCTTACCGCTAGGAACGACACGATTAAGAACAGGAATACGATGTCCGAAAACTTCAAGCCACTTTGTTGAATCATCAGTATTAAGCAACAATACATCAACGCCAGCGTCTTGAAGAATGCACAGATGCTTAAGGGCGACTAAGACACCACCGCTAGTATTCACGCTCGGCATGACCATTGCGAGATTGGGAGATTGTTCTTTTACAATAATATCTCGGATTGCTTTAGCAGCCGAAACAGTAGTGCAGTGCTCATGGCAGTATAAATATGCAGATTCGCCGACGCTCTTCCTAAGATCAGAATCTAATATCAGACGATTGAGGGCAGCACACCAGTCCTCAACACAATCGCAGAGAAATCCAGTAACGCCATCCTGAATCATCTTCTTAAAGGCGCCAACATTGCTAGCAACCGTAGGAACCTTAACAAGCGATGATTCAATCCATTTATTCTCGGATTTAGCTCGATTGAATAGAGTATTCTCCAAAGGAGCGATATTGATATCACAGGAAGCTATATAATTTGGAAGCCGACGCCAATCGCAAAATGGGAACGTGACAATACGTTCAGAAAATGGCATCAAGTCATCAGGAACATCGAGTTCCCCGCCCACCATCAGGGTGACGTTGTGATGAGTCTCCATTACCTTAGATAATGCTGGGAGCACTGAATTGAAATCTGCATTATGGGTAATGCTTCCGCTAAAATAGCCGATTCTGATTTCCTGAGTTTTCTGTTTTTCATCCCTTCGCTCAACCGCTCGCTTATAGGGAACCCTATCCTCGGGCAAGACGCTTGAGCTTTGCAAGCTGGGGAGTACATCTCGACGATAGATAGCAATATTCGAATAATCAATCATCGATTCAGATGCTACATTTCTATTTATATAGACCCTGGGAACATATTTTTTTAGTTCTTCCGCCATACCCTCAGTAGTAGTGATAGCGCAATCGCAAAGCTTCAGTGTTTCACCCATTCGCCTGACTCCATCGTCATAGCAAGACTTATCATGAGCAGTCATTGCATTAACGAACGGAATAGAATCGGTATAAGCAGTGTCGATAACCAAATCATCAATGTCATAAATAACACGCTTATTGAGTTTTTTTGCCTGCCTAATTAAAGATTCAACTTCATCACTTAGGGGACAACGGAAAATAATAAAAGTACGCGCATGCCTAAGAATATCCTTTTCCATCTCCCAGGCATTAACCTTTTGGACCGTTAAGCCGGCAGCCTCAAGTTCCTCAATCTGATGATCGACACGGTACCTAATAGGATGCGGAACGGAATAATCACATCCATTAATAAAAATAACATCAAAAAAAGAATTGTCTTGGCGAGAGCCAAAATCAAATCGAGGCCTATGCATTGAGAGTACATGGGAGACCTTCTTGGGGACGTTATAAAAGCCCTCTTCTTTAACGGTGTAACCAATGCCCTCAAGAAGGTTCAACATGAAACACTAACTCCTAAAACGCAGAAAGAATTGAAATAAAGTCAACAAATAGAATAGTACTCATTATCAATGAAGAACCAAGCAAGACATGTCCTTCAGAACTTGATTTTATCGGTCGCAAGATATTCAACAGAACCGGAAGGACCAGTGGGAATAAATATCGTCCTTGGACCCCCATGATAATATCTTCACGCTTATCAACAGTAAGAGTCCAGTTCCTCATCGTCATAACAATCAGGAAGAAATTGACGAATACAACAGCAATCATTACAAAGCGATCCGTACTGCAGAATAATTTTTTATTATTCTCATCGTTATAAAACAGAACAACGGACTGAAGAATGATGTAAAGCCAAAAACAAAATGGCCAAACATTAATCGAAAGAGCGCCAAGATTGTAACCTGCATAGGATTGAAACCAGAATGGCCCCATCTCCCAAATAGACTTAATAAAGACCTTTGCGCAATGCAGCGGCGCTCGCATCAAATCAAAAGAATCTGGCATGAAACTACCATGATAAAGAGACACGAACGCACAGCTCGCAACAAAAGCTATCGCAAAGAAGGAAAAGATGAACTTTATATAGCTGTCTGTTCCTTTAAGTTTTTTCCAGTGAATAAGATTCAAGAGTACCAACGGGAAAAACATTATCTTTGAAAGAAGCAGTAAAACGGATAGCAGTATTAACGCCAGCAGAGATCGATATGAGTACAACGAGTCCGCATAAATCTTAACAACTACAGCAACGTACAAAATGGCAACAATGTTTGCGACAGAATCAGCCGAAACAGACGCTTCCTGCTGCAATAAAATGGGATTTAGTAAAAAAATCAAAACAGCATTTTTACCAACTGGCATCAGTTTGATTATCCAATAAGCCGCGAAGCAATATATTAATCCAGCGCACACGCGCGAAACTGAAAGGGCCACAAAGGCATTGAAACCCGTTTGCTGCGCAAATCCTAGAATTACTCCCGGAATTAAATAAAGATGAGGGTAATAGCTCCCCAAATACGTATGGCACACAAAGACGCTAGACCAATCGGTAGGCTGAGTCATTGCATTAAAATAATCTGCGTACGATGAAGGAAACTGACCCAATTGGAAGCAAGAGACAACATCAAAGCCATTGCCGTTACGAGACAATAAGGCGGCCGCCTGCCAAATATGAGAAGCCTCGTCTGGAACATTAGCGGGCAGCATGAAAAGGCCAAAAGCAGTTACAGCGGGCACACCAATCACCACAAAGCAAATTGCGGGATTGTGCTGCTCTTTAATTAATAATAGGACACCAACGAACAAGCAGGCGATTAAGGGCAGAGCCGAGAGCCATAGCCCAGGCAATCCGATAGCGCTGGCTTTAAAGGCGCAATAGTAGAAAAATCCCAAGCAAAGAGAGAGTGCAGCTATAAGTGGATAAACGATAAACGTCAGAGCTTTTCGATAACTATCAGATAGTTTCAGATGACCAGTAAAGGTATCTAGATTCATAACTCTACAACTCCGTCTCGATAAATGTTCAACTTACGCCGGCATTGTTGCAGCGTCATAAAGAATTGCTTCTCATGCTAAGCGAATACAGGCTACAGACTATTGGAGCAAACCACTTGGGCCAGAATTTTTGAAGCATAGTTTCATCCTCCGACCTCCTTGTATCATCTTTAATCAACGCCGTGGTCTCAGAGCCTTCATGAATTCGATGAAACATTAAAACCTCGGGAGAATAAACGAAAGATCCGTCGATTTTCGAGAATCTTTCCCATGCCTCCCAGTCCAAGTCACATTTCATGTCTGTCATAAATAACGGTGTCTGTAAGATGCTTAGATTAAATGTCACAGAAGGACAGCAGATGGCGGAACCGAACCTCAGGATATCCCTTTTATCCTTAACCGATGAAAGAGCGCCGTGGCGAGCAAACTTACGAAGTAAAATTCTCTTAATTTTCAGAATAAGGAGGTTTTCTTCATATACGCCATTTCTTATCTCACCATAATTAGAAAAGAAGATTAAAGGTCGATCCGCTTCTTTCATAGCCCGCAGCATAGTTTCCGTATAACTAGAGCTATAGATATCATCCTGATGAGCTATAGTCACAAGCTTTGTATTTGAATTCGCAATAGCACAATTCCAGTCATGAGATATGCTAGGCGACCCCTCGTTAACAATTACCGGAATCGAATAATTAGACGCTATACGATCAATATAGGAATTAGGAGTTGACGTCGATATAAGGATATTACTTCGGGTGCTTTGGTTCACTAAAGAATCTAAACAGTCAGACAAGTACGGAGACTCGCCGTATGCGCACAATACAAATGTATGATCTTTTGCCAAGCACATGGCATTACTCCCTATTTTTTGATTCAAGCTCTTTTTCAAGCAATGCAATTCGTTGAGTTAAGTTAGCAATTGCAGAAGATTGTTTACTTGACAGACATGCCATAGAAAGAACAATGCATATCAAAAATAAAAACCCTAAGACAAAAACAAAATTGGCTGGAGTCTGAAAACCAAATAAACTTGAAATGAAGTAAAGAGGTTGCGGAAAGAGGCCGCATACCAACAAAACCAATGCAAGAACAATCCAAAGAAGTGAATACTTGAGCTGAAGGCTATCCTTTAATACAAGACGCAGCACAAAACAAAGCAAAACTAAACAAGCAGTAATGACACCAAACTGTAAGGAAATATGCATAACAACCCGTCCTAATTCGAGAATGAAGAGATGATAATCGCCAAAGTAACCTTTATCATGTAATAAATGCTACTAAAACCAGAAATTGACGACTTTCCCCCCTGTCGTTCTTTCATTACGACAGGCACTTCTGTAACGCGAAGGCCCTTAACCATAGCCGCAACAGCAGAATCCGGCTCCGGATAGTCTACGGGATATTTTTTACAGAACAGATCTATGGCCTTAGATCCACATGCGCGAAAACCAGAAGTGGGGTCGCTAACACGAACGTGAGTTGTAAGATGAATTACCGCAGAGAGCCATCTAATTCCAAGACGCCTCAAGAAGGTTGACTTGAAGCCTTCAGATTCCTCAAGAAATCGCGATCCGATAACTAAATCAGACCCATTATTTATTTCATCAAGCAAGCGCGATATGTAATGGGCGTCATGCTGCCCATCACCATCAACTTGGATGTCTACATCATAGCCAAAGCGTTTGGCATATTTGTGTCCGGCTTGAACCGCGCCTCCAATGCCAAGATTCTGCGGTAAATCCAGGACATTAACCCCCGCATCGCGACAAACACGCAAAGTGTCATCAGTGGAGCCATCGTTAATAACTACATAATCGTATCCAGCTTCCTCCACAGAAGAAACCGTATCTAAAATGTTCGCCTCTTCATTAAAAGCTGGGATGATAACCAGCGCTCTTAATTCATGCATCATCTGAATCCTCAGTACAAAATATCAATCAAACAGCCCAAGTCGAACTGAAAAACCCTATCGAAACAAGGAGAGCGAATTTACAGTTCGGATGTGACAGATTGCTTCGCCTTCCGATTTAATAGGTTAATTATACAAAGGAAGGAAAATAATAATCCAAAACCGTATGCCACCAAGATAATGATATTGATGACATTTGCATCAGAAGCAAATACCGGATTCACAAAACAATAACGAGAAAGAAACACGGCCAACGCTAACGAAGCGGCACCAGAAATCGTGCCAATAATCGGTTTCCCAAATGCAATAAAGACATCAATAGTGAAAAAGTTCAAACCAGTGAATGCGGTAGCAACGAGTGCCAACGGAAGATAATCTGAGTGAAGGCCAACTTCTTTGCCATAAATAGCAGTAAGCACAGGTTCGCCTATGAAAGCACTAGCCATGGCACACATCGCCGTCAAAACGAATACGGAAACGAGCATCTTAATAAATACTAAGCGTAATCGGTGAGTTTCGTTTTCTCGCCACATTGCCGAAATAGGTCCAAGCAGGGGGGCATATAGATAAGATACGAGAGCCTGAATTACGGCAGTCGGAGTGGCAACGGCGGCATAAAAACCCAACGCCTCATTTCCATAGGAAAGGCCATAGAACTGTCTTGTTACGCTAACAACAGCCGTGCACGCAAGAGATGCAACAAAACCGGGAAAGCAGATACGCGACAATTTGATAAGGGAAGTAAAATCAAAATCAGGTATAACGGCACAAAACCGTTTTGTCATTCTAAAATCATATGTAAGCACAACAGCTATGGTAACAAAAGCCATTGAAGCAACGGCTATTACCAAGTTATCAAATAGCAACAAGCACAACGAAAAGGAGACTAGAACTCCTACGCCACGAACTATTTGAGAGATAGCCGCAATGTCCAATCTGTTGTTTACCTGATCCACACCGTGAAGAACATCGACAAATGAATCACCAGCTTTAAATAGGCAATAAACAGCAACAACTGCCCAATCGTTGAATGCAACAGAGACTAAACAATAGAAGAAGCAAATTACACAGGCAAGTATTGTTGCAACGATTCTATGAGCGATAAAATTCCCAGTCGTAAAATCAGAATAGCTCTCAGAAACCTGAACGGGGCGCGCTCTAAGCAAAACAATGGTCGCAAAAATATTACCAACAGACATAGCCACAGCAAGGCTACCAGACATGCTAATGTCGGAACCAAGTGTCACCACAAGAACAGTAATCAGCCAGTTGCAAATCAAATACGCCATCGAGCCGACGCTGTTCCAAACAAGACTCTGCTCAACAGAGAGTTCTTTCGTTTTTCTATTAGACACAATCACTCCAGCAGTGGATCATCAGGCCTTGTTGAATAAAAACAAAACGCGAAGAAGTAAATCAGAAATCAAAGTAGGTCGCAGACGCTTTGGGAAAAATGCTTTCCTAAGTCTTGAAATAATCCCATCATCATTGGTGAAAATATCAAGCTCATGTTTCTGCTCAAAACTAAGCTCATCATAAAACACCGCAGAAAAATGGCTTAACTTTTTACTCTCATCTTTCGATCTATCACCAAATAGCTCGTCCTTAAAATAGGTCTTTAAAAGATCAAAATAACGATTATCTCCAGACGTGACCGCAGAGGAATGACGAACATGTGAAGCCGTACAGACGGAATCAAACAATACCTTTCCAAATGCCGAAGCACACCGAATCAGCCAGCGATCATGCATTTCATTCCCTGGATCTACCTCAAGAATAAAGGCCCTGCAGGCAAGGCGATTAAATACTATCGTGAAGCCTAGTCCGGGAGTATAAAACAAGGTGTTATGAAAAGAGAGGTACTTGTCCTGCGGAGCCGACTCGCGTATCGTCTCGCCATCTTCGTTTACATATGAAAAGGAAGAGAAGTAGACAGTCGGCACCTTGTCTCCAGTATTTTCTATTGCCCTGACTGCCCGTTCAATTTTATCGGTCTTCCAAATATCATCCTGATCGGCAAATGCATAGTAGTCATATTCGGGAACCCGCTTGATAATTTCATAAAAACTATTTGGGCACCCAAGATTTCCGATTGAATCTTGAATTAAATGAATGCTCGAGTTTGACCGACAATACCATTGTGCAATTTCAACAGTATCATCCGTTGAACCATCATCACGAATATAGACGGAGCAATTAGGCCAAGTTTGCTCCAAGATACTATCAAGCTGTTTGGCCAAATACTTGCCGCCGTTATATGTGGGTAAAACAATGCAAACAGACTTGTCTTTGATTTTATCCATAATCCTATTTATTTCTTTTCGAGGCACGATATTTAAGAAATGCAGGAATCAACCCGCTGATTACTTTATAACGAAGCTGAGGAAAAGGCCTGGTTAGGAAATTAAAGGACCGCCAAGCAAGAAAATAAGCGCCCCAACCATCTTCATCTTTCGCGTCCTTCCAGAACGTTTCTGATAAATAAAAGTGATACTCATTATTGAAGCGATGAGTATTCCCCCGCCGCCATGGCCTCTCTTCGCCGAGATAATGGACAACGATGGGCTTCGATCTTGCGGTATTAAAACTGTTTTCATCCGAAAAGCCCGGCATTAACGAGTTTAAGAATATAAACGGATAGTAGTCAAAGATATTGGAATAATTGAACGCAGGGGATAAACTGCAAATCTTATCTTTAAGTACTGCATTTAGAGCATCTTGATCATTCGCAAACAAGCGTCCTGAGCGGCGCTCGCAATAATCCAATAATTGATCTTCGCAACAAGTTGATCTCCATTGCTTTAAATCAACGAGCAACACGCCAGCATTGTGGTATAGACAGCCATTTAAGTCTAAATCATTAAGTCGAGATGGGCCGACCGTTGGCTCGGGAACCATTCCAACCACGCAACCCTTAAGATCTTGATTCCAAAGAAGAGCAATATCCCCAAGAACAATCGTATCGCCATCGAGGTAAATAACTCTTTCGATCTCATTAGGTAGAAAATGTGCCATCAAAAGCCTAGCAAGAACTATTTCATTCCATCCCGATGTATCAAAATCAAACCCGAGAGCATCTTTGAAGTTCGAAATATCATAAAATACAAGTTTTTGGTTGTATTCGGTCACCATCTCCTGGAGCAAACGCTGGTTATCCTCTGTAATGCCATTAGAGAAGACATGAAAAGTAATGTCTTGAATACCGGAATGATTTGAAACAACCGAGCAAATATTGGCGGCCAACTGTGGGACAAAATTGTTATCAACCGTATAAAGCAAATTCATGATTACCAAACTTCACCTTAATTCACCCAATAGAAATTAATGATGACGACTTAATGAAAGAGGCCGAAACGAAATCCTTACACAAAGGATAAAGTCTAGCACGGTTTGTCTCTTTCAAATAACTTGCAACTAAGGAGGGTGAATTGAGGGGACTACAACCCCATCAATTCACCCCCACTTCATTAGCGTTGGTATATAGGCAAATTGGATCTATATTTAGCTTTTCTCAACCAGCCTAACCTCAAGCGCTTCTAGATGCAGAGCCTCACCAGTTGTACCGGCACACTCGCCCGATTTAACCCAGTCTAGCCAACCTTTGCTTTGAACGTGTGCCCTATAGACAACGTCATAATGCTTGGCAAGATCTCCCGTCAGTTTTATTTCAACAGCCTCAACAGCAAGAGACTTCCCCGTAGTACCGGCAACCTTTCCATTTTTGACCCACTTTTGCCAGCCGATATTTTGAACGTGAGCTCGATACTCGATGCCGCCGGAATACCCTAGGTCAGGCTTGCTAATCGTCAACGCCTCAACAGCAAGATTTCGGCCAGTTGTGCCAACGGTCATGCCTTCGTAAACAGGCGACTGCCAACCAAGGTTTGAAACATGTGCCTTGATTGAAAACGCTCTCTGAATAGAGGGCTGACTCGTATCCCCAGGAGCGGGCGAACCCTTTTCGACCAAAACGACCTGAAATGCCTCTAGCCTCAAAACGAAACCGGTCGTTCCAGCAACTTGATCATTGCAGGCCCAACCGAGCCATCCCTTATCCTGAACGTGAGCTCGATAATAAACGTCATAGTGATTGGCCATCTCACCAGTCAGGCGAATCTGAATAGCCTGGACAGACTTGCTCTGGCCCGTAGTACCAGAAACTTTCCCCTCCTTCACATAGCCCTGCCAGCCATAATCGGAAACATGTGTCCTGTACTCCAATGCACCATCAAAGGGAGCATTCTGCAGATTGAGAGTAATAGCCTCGACGGCTTTTGACTGCCCAACGGTACCGGAAGCATTTCCACCCTTAGAGGCCGATTGCCAGCCGTCATTTGAAACATGCGAAGTTGCCAAGACGTCAAGAGGGCCTCGTGACACCTTAACAACATCATAGCCCGACTCGCCCTTCTTGAAATAAGTCAGAGCACCGCTATTGTGCGAATAGATAGCAAAGTCGTAATTTGCCGAAGCAAGTATGGAATCCGAAAACTCTACGAGATAGCAAGAGTCTCCCTGTTTGCAAAGGGATCTGATAGAAGCATCCGTGTCTTCGGTAATCGGAGAAGCAAACCAATCCATAATGGAATAATCGATGACGGCACCCGGCTTCAAGGCCTCGGCCTTTGTGGAATTCCAAAGTCCACCAGCAGCATCGGCACTGGCCGAGTTATACGTACTAGACCCATAACCAGACAGACCGATCTCCGGATTAAAGAAGAGGATCAGCTCTGCAGCGACGGAAGAATCGACATCGGTAATGCCAAGACGGTCAAGCTGTTCCTGCTTTTGGGGATACATACCCGTCGGTGTGTTTGGATGCCCCTTGTAATAATACAAATAGTCATCGCCATAGATAACTTCGGTCAAGTTGGCATAGTCGTCAAAATTCTGCTCGTAAGAAACGTACGTTCCAAGCAGCATCATTACCTTTTTGCCCTGCTGAGTCGCCGCATCAAAATAGCCATCGTTAAAGTTGTACAGCGCCTTAAACGCTTGGACTGTATCCTCTCCCCTATTCTGCAGGCTCGTAAGCATGCCCGAAACATTCACCTTCTTAACGCCGGGATCGGACGCGATCTTATTCGCAAAGGCATTATCGTCACCACTCGTAAACAGATTCGTTCGAGTCATCCACCACTGAGTGCCAGGCTCAATACTCAGCACGGCATACATAGAATCCCAGTGATCGTGATAATCGCTATACGACTTTGAGACCTCACCGGTTTCGTATTCCTTATTCTTGGCGGCGTTCCATAAAGTAATCAGCTCCGCTTGCTTAGAATCTGGATCCTTAACGTCAAAGGCTTCGTTGGTAAAGACATACGTGGCGGATCCATCGGACAACAGCCGAATGGAGTATTGGCCTGCGGGAATCTTGTTGGCGTAAATCATCCTATGGATCAACGAACAGGTGATGTCATTGATATACAGATTGAACTTTGCCTTGGGATTGATCTTGTAGAGAGCAGCGACATAATCCGCGAACGCCTGATAGCTCGAACTAGAAGCATTCTCCTCATGAGTCAGATACGGAAGACCGTACATCCCGGATGGAAGCGAGTTCCAGTTATAGGCACTTGGACGATCGAGCATTACAATTGACGGAACGGTCGTTCCAGCAGAAGAGGTACTGATATCCCAGAAAGATAGCGAATAGAGAACAACGGGGAAAGAAGCACTCAAAGGGGCAAGGTTGTACTCACTCGCAGAAATGCCAATTGACTGGTGGTCCTCTTGAACGATGTTTCCGTTCTTCAAATACTGCAACGTAACGTCAAACGGACCATAATCGCTAAATTCAATTTCACTGGAGCTAGAGCCCAGATCTCCGAGTGCAATCGTGCTTGAGACGGAACGGGTGACCCTCCCTCCATACGACATGGAGCCTGCCACCTTTATCGAATCAGCGATCCCGAGTCGTTTTATATCCTCGATCTGCGGAATATTCAGGGTTACTTTAGTCGTCTCCCCAACCTGAGAAAGAGAGCAATTAAAGACATATGGGACATAGGCACCAGCAGTATCGCCGGGCGCCGCGTCACCCTTTTTTACAATGACGATCTGTATTGCTTCAACGGCATAAGACCAACCGGTGGTTCCCGCAGTCGACCCATTTGAAGTCCATCCAAGCCAGCCGAAATTAGAAGCATGAACGCGATAATACAGGTCATAAGAAGCCGCCCTGTTGCCCGTCAGCTTGAGCTCGACGGCTTCAATCTGAAGGCCCTTTCCCGTTGTGCCGGAGACGGCTCCATTAGAAACCCAATCCTGCCAGCCTTCATTTTGAACATGAGAGCGGTATTCGATACCAAGGTCTTCTGAATTAGGGAGGGAAACCCTGAGTGCTTCAAGCCTACGGGACTGGCCTGTTGTGCCAGAGGTCGAGCCATTCGATGTAAACGTCGGCTCCCAACCAATGCCTGAAATGTGAGATTTATAGCTGACGTCCGGGGCCGCCTCTTTGGGCTCCACGGTAGCATCAATCGAAGGCGCCGTTTCATCGGCTACAGCAGCAGTTTGATCCGAGGGGTCGGATTGGGTCTCTGGAACGGATTCATATTCGTTGGAACCAACATTTTGATCTGCCCAACAAGCCAAAGGGCTCAAAAGCAGCATCGTCATGAAGCAGGAAATCAGAACAATAAATGCTCTAAATTGCCTTTTCAAAAGAATCGCCTCCTAGATAGACGGTCGTCAATAACCATACTATCGGGAGTTAGCTTCATTAATGTCACCAATTAGGTGAACGAAGAAAAAGGAGCCTAATCCAACGGCAAGGGCCCTTTCCTGTTGCCAAGACTACGGCAACAGGAAAGGGCCCTCTAACAAGCTCTCACCGCTTACGGGAATAGTTAGTAGATTACCACCTTGGTAGCAAGGGGCACGTTATCCCAAATCCATTTAGCGCGATCAATGGGCAAACGCACGCAGCCTTGTGAAACATGCATTCCCATTCGGCTGTCCATGGGATTAAAAGTTCCCTGGTAGTACGGTATTGAATGGAACAGATAGTCACCGTAAAACTGCGTGTAGTAGTAGCAGGTATACCCATGTCCAAACGAGTAGCCCTTGCCGGTGACGGTATACTCACCCGTAGGCGTTGGAGTACTAGGGGCGCCGGTAGAGCAAGTCCAGTATTGAGCGTAACTCCACGACCCGCGCTGTCCACGAAAAACTCCAAGGCGGCATGCTTGCCTGTCAACCATAATGAGCCAGCTTGTGCTGCTCGAATATCTATTAGCTCGATTAAGCATAGTCATCATATCTGCCGGCAACAAGGGCTGGTCAGTAAACGGACGCGCAGTAGAACCGGGAGCACCAGCGCCCTTGGGAACAATCTTCACTTGAACAGACTCGACTCTGCAGCCTATCCTAGACGTACCCGCAGGCTGCCCATTTGAGGTCCAGTCGAGCCACCCAAAGTCTTGGCAATATGCTCGATACCAAACATCAAAGTAGTTCGATAAATCACCGGTCAACTTAATCTTAACAGCCTCGATACGCTTTGCGCAGCCTACTGTGCCAGCGACATTCCCATTGGAAGTCCAACCTTGCCAGCCCACATCCTGTACATGGGCGGAGTACTCAATACCGCCTGATACGCTACTGGAGACATTCAACTTCAGCGCCTCAATAGCAAGCGATCTGCCGGTTGTGCCCGCAACACCACCGTTGCCAACGGGATTCATCCAACCAAGCGTGGCGACATGCGCCTGGAGCGTTAGAGCTGGAGCAGAGATAAATGCGGGCGCAGACGATGAGCCAGGATTCCCGCCCTTCGCGACAAGCTTAATTTGGACAGCTTCTATCTGGATATTTAACCCGGTAGTTCCAGCGGAATCGCCGTTTTTGGCCCAACCCAACCAACCATAACCAGCCGAATGAACTCGATAGTAGATGTCATACTGATTCGCGAGGGGACCATTAATGCGCAGCTCAAGAGCCTGAATGGCCAATCCTTGTCCAACGGTCCCAACATAACCGGCAGACCGCCATTCCTGCCACCCAATATTGGCAACATGAGCTCGTGCCTCAACCAGAGAATCATCATCCACACCGGCCAGCACCACATTCAGAGCTTGAAGCGAAAGCGATTTTCCCGTTGTGCCGGCATCCTGCCCATCTAAAACAGATGGAAACCACCCACGGCTAGCGGAATGGGCCTGATAAACAACATGAGCGCAATCGGCGGAAGTATCGGAAACAAATGCTCCGTCCGTTACTCCGGGAGCGCCACTGCCTTTACTGATAATCCTTACTTCGACAGCCTTAAGGAATGAACCCGGTATCGTTGCCCCCGCATCCGCGCCATTACACGCCCAGCCAAGCCATCCTTCTTTGGAGTCAAAACACCGGTACCAAACGTCATAGGCATTAGACAAATCACCAGTAAGAGTCAATCTCACGGCCTTCAAAGTACGGCCATCATTTTTAGAATTGAGCGCGGCACCGTCAGAAACAACTCCGCTCCATCCACTAAATTCATAGCAGCCTGAATAACCGATTGAACCTGAAGTCTCTTGATTATCAAACGAAATAGAAAGCGATGTTAAAGGCTCAGAGCCGCTCTCGGAACCCATTAAAATCGTTTTACCCTGCACAGTGCCCAAGCTATTGCCATTAAGGCCATACGAACTGCCACTCAGAACATCCGTAGCTCCAATAAAATGATTCGCTGTATCTCCAGGAGCAGAGCAGCCCTTTTCGACCAACATAACCTGAATACCCTGAATGGCGGCACCCTTCCCCACCGAGCCCGCAGGAGACCCGTTGGACGTCCAGCCCAACCATCCGCCCAATTTGGAAGCATACACACGGTACCAAATGTCGTAAGTTGCAGATATCTCGTCATTGAGCTTAAACTGAACGGACTCAACTGACCGAGACTGCCCGGTCGTGCCAACAGTACCTGAAGACCAGCTTTGCCAACCAATGCCAGAGACGTGCACGCGAGAGGAAATAGAGCCTCCGTGGCCATACCAATTAACACTAAGCGACAGTGCCTCGATTGCATTTCTTGAGTCAATGACCCCCGATGTCTTTCCGTCCGCGACAACACCCATCCATCCAACATTGGAGATATGAGATCGATAGGAAACAGTAGGCGGTTCCTGGGAATGGTCCCTAAAGGCATCGCCTCGCGCTGGCGCATCTTGAGCATTTTTTGGAAGCACCTTTATCTGAATAGCTTCGATCTGATAAGCATAGCCCTGTGTTCCAGCAGGCTCACCATTTGAGGCCCAGCCAAGCCAACCAACATTTGCAGAATGAACGCGATACCAAATGTCACACGAGTCAGAAAGACCGCCCGACAAAGATAGCTTGATCGCTTCGATGGCTCGCGACTGTCCAACTGTTCCAGATGTCTGCCCGTTACCCACCGGCTGAGGCTCCCAGCCGATCCCGGAAATGTGTGATTGGACCGAAATGCTGTCATTCCCCAAAGGGGTGCCATCTTGTGAAAGCAGATTGATCTTGAGGGCTTCAACGCGCTTAGCACGACCTGTTGTGCCAGCCGTCATTCCATTTGAAACGGGAGCCTGCCAGCCAATATCCTGTACATGAGTCTGGTATGAAACAGAACCAAAGACAGCGGATACATCATTTTCGGGTTTCGGCGAATCAGTCGCATTGGAAGCAGACTCGCTAGAAACGGATGAGGGAGAATCATTGTCTGACACAGTCGGCTGCTCGACTTCAACCCCCTGCTGTTCATCATTTAGGACGAAACTCTCGTCTTCCGAGCTGCTGGCGGCGCTATTGGAATAATCAGTAGACTCCGGCTGCACCGGTAAAGAATCAGCCCAGACAGAAAGGGGCGTCAGAAGACAATGAAGAATCAGTAATGGCGTCATTGCCGTTGCTAGCAGTCGTTGCGTCTTTTTCATTCGACTTCCCCATCAATCGACCATCTTTAGCATCATTATTTATCGTTTCGGCAATTGCTTAAATACCGAAAACGTGAATGGCACTTAAATAGAAACGAACGGACCGTTGCAAAACGACCCGTTCGTTTTTAACCAGAGTAACTGCTAGAACCTGTGCGAAGGCATGACTTTCGATCAGCTATGCAAGCGGCACGTTGTCATACCAACCCCACTTTGGCTTATATGAGGTGGAATAATAATCCAACCAGTACGCCATATCGAGCGTCCTGATCTGACCGACATTATCCATAACCTGGTTATTGCCAATATAGAGACAAACGTGACCGTAAATGCTGCCCATGCGGGTATGCGTATGCGAAGGAACGGCAATGACCATTCCAACTTTCAGCTGAGAATAATCGGTGAATTTACAATAATCCCAGTAGTAATCGCAGGCATCTGTATGGACGTTCCTAAATCCGGCACGCTCGTAGATATCTGCAATCCACTCGGAGCACAATCCCGGGCCAGGAGACGGTACCTGTCGGGCAAGATCAACAATCTTCTTCTGCATAGGATTTGCAAACGCAGAAGGCTGCCCAAGCAAACATGGCGAAACGGTGCTCCCGGGGGCATTGGCGCCCTTCCTTGTAAGTCGAACTTGAACAGCTTGGACATGCGTCCCATAGCCAGTGCTACCGGCAACGGCACCATTTTTAGTCCAACCAAGCCAGCCGACATTATCGACATGGACCCTATACCAAACATCAAAATAGGTTGCTAAGTCACCAGAAAGAGAAATTTTAATAGCCTCAACCGAATTAGATTCAGCGGTAGACGAAAGCTGCTCCCCGTTTGTCTTGCCAGAAGTCCAGCCTACATTCGAAAGATGCAGTTGATAAGCAATCCCGCCGGCAACAGATGAAGTAGTTTTAGCCGAAAACCCGGTGATGGGAATTCCCTGACCGGTCGTACCGGACACCTCTCCGGCAGGGACATAATTCTGCCAAGCACCTTTCACCTGAGCGGAATACGTCACCGTAGGTATTTCAAGATGGGGATAGCCCGATGTATCAGGATGGGAGGTACCCTTCTTAATGAGCTTAATCTGAACAGCCTCGAGAGAGCATGACATACCGGTGGTGCCGGCCTCCTCGCCGTCCTTGGCCCAGGCCATCCAGCCGATGTTGGAGGCGTGCACGCGGTAGTAGACGTCGTAGTCCTTGGCGAGGGAGCCCGTGAGCCTCAGGCGCACGGCCTCGACGGCGCGGCCCTGG
>DBFZQW010000161.1:0-12237 GCA_048521445.1 Collinsella sp.
GCCGTGGTCTCGCTCGAGCCGAGCATGGGCCCCGACGACTTCCGTGCCAAGGTCGAGGAAGCAGTCGCTTCCTTCGAGGACCAGGAGCAGGTGCTCTTCCTCGTTGATCTGTGGGGCGGCACGCCGTTCAACCAGATCAGCGGGCTCATCGAGGGCCACGATTCCTGGGCTATCGTCACCGGTGTCAACCTGCCTATGCTCATCGAGGCATATTCGCAGCGCTTTGACGCAAAGAACACTGCACATGCGATCGCAAAACATCTCGTGACTGAGGCTAAGGCTGGCGTGCGTGTCAAGCCCGAGTCTCTGGAGCCCGAGGAGAAGAAGCCGGCTGCGGCCGCCGCTGCTCCTGCAGGCGCCATCCCTCCGGGAACGGTCATCGGCGATGGGCACATCAAGATCGCCCACGTCCGTATCGACACCCGTCTGCTTCATGGTCAGGTGGCCACCACGTGGACCAAGCAGATCAACCCCAACCGCATCATCGTGGTTTCCGACGGCGTTGCTCACGACGAGCTCCGCAAGACCATGATCGAGCAGGCTGCCCCTCCGGGAGTCCATGCCAACGTCGTGCCCATCAAGAAGATGGCCGAGGTCGTCAAGGACACGCGCTTTGGTGACACCAAGGCCATGCTGCTCTTTGAGAATCCGCAGGATCTGCTCAAGGCCATCGAGGCCGGCGTCGACATCAAGGAAGTCAACATCGGTTCCATGGCTCATTCCAAGGGCAAGGTCGTCGTCACCAACGCCGTCGCTATGGGCGATGACGACGTCAAGACTCTCGAGGCCCTCAAGGCCAAGGGCGTCAAGTTCGAGGTCCGCAAGGTTCCTTCGGATTCCTCCGAGGATCTCGACGCCATGTTGAAGAAAGCTAAGGCCGAACTGGCCGCTCAAGCATAGTAAAGGAGGGTCCGATACATGTCTGCAATCACTATTCTGCTTGTTGCGATTGTCGCGTTGCTTGCCGGTATGGAAGGCATTCTGGATGAGTTCCAGTTCCATCAGCCGCTCGTGGCATGCACGCTTATCGGTCTCGTAACCGGTCACCTTCAGGAGGGCATCCTCCTGGGCGGTTCGCTCCAGATGATGGCCCTTGGCTGGGCTAACGTCGGCGCCGCCGTCGCGCCTGACGCCGCTCTGGCCTCGGTCGCTTCTTCGATCATCATGGTGCTCGCCCTCAACGGTGGCGCCACCGATTCGGCCAAGGCCGTTACCGCCGCCATCGCCGTCGCCGTCCCGCTGTCGGTCGCTGGTCTGTTCCTGACCATGATCTGCCGCACCCTGGCTACCGCTATCGCTCACGCCATGGACGGTTGCGCCGAGAAGGGCGACTTCTCCGGCATCGAGCGCTGGCAGTACGCTGCCATCCTCATGCAGGGCCTTCGTATCGCCATCCCGGCAGTACTTCTGTGCATCATCCCGGCCGAGGCTGTTACCAATGCGCTTAACGCTATGCCCGACTGGCTGTCCGGCGGTATGGCTGTCGGCGGCGGCATGGTCGCTTCCGTCGGTTACGCCATGGTCATCAACATGATGGCCACCAAGGAGACCTGGCCGTTCTTCATCCTCGGCTTTGTCCTTGCTGCCATCCCTCAGCTCACGCTGATCGCCCTTGGCCTCATCGGCATCTCCCTTGCCCTCATCTACCTTGGCCTTAAGGATCTGGCCAAGCAGGGTGGCGGCATGGGCGGCGGCTCCGGTGACCCGCTCGGCGACATTCTGAACGATTACGAGTAGGAGGGGAGTGATACATATGGCAGAGAACAAGATTCAGCTCACCAAGGCTGACCGCAAGAAGGTTTGCTTCCGTCATCAGTTCCTTCAGGGCTCGTGGAACTACGAGCGTATGCAGAACGGCGGCTGGTGCTTCGCAATGATCCCTGCGATCAAGAAGCTCTACACCAGCAAGGATGACCAGATTGCCGCTCTTAAGCGCCACCTGGAGTTCTATAACACCCATCCCTATGTTTCCGCCCCCGTCATTGGCGTTACCCTCGCTCTCGAGGAGGAGCGCGCCAACGGTGCTCCGATTGACGACGTCGCCATTCAGGGCGTCAAGGTCGGTATGATGGGCCCGCTCGCCGGCGTCGGCGACCCCGCCTTCTGGTTCACCCTTCGCCCGATCCTGGGCGCTCTGGGCGCTTCCCTGGCCCTGTCCGGCAGCATCGCCGGTCCGTTGCTGTTCTTCTTCGCGTGGAACATCATCCGTTACGCCTTCCTGTGGTACACGCAGGAGTTTGGCTACAAGGTCGGCTCCTCCATCGCCAAGGACCTCTCCGGTGGTCTGATGGGCAAGGTCACCGAGGGTGCTTCCATCCTGGGTATGTTTATCATCGGTGCCCTGGTCGAGCGCTGGGTGTCCATCTCCTTCACCCCGGTCGTCTCCAAGGTCACGCAGTCCGCTGGCGCCTTTATCGACTGGGCTAACCTGCCCTCCGGTGCTGAGGGCGTCAAGGAAGCGCTGACGATGTACAACTCCGTCGGTGCTACCGCCCTTGATCCGGTTAAGGTCACCACACTTCAGGCTAACCTCGATCAGCTCATCCCCGGCCTTGCCGCCGTGTGCCTGACCCTGCTGGTCTGCAAGCTCCTCAAGAAGAAGGTCAGCCCGATCGTCATCATCCTGGCTCTCTTCGCCATCGGCATCATCGGTCGCGTCTGCGGCTTCATGTAAGCACGCTTCGGCTTAAGACCGAGAATTGCTAGGCAAGGGCTTTTGAGCCATTGAAACGGACCGCACCCGGTGGGTACATTGGATGCGGTCCGATTGTTTTATTTGGAGGGCGAGGCGCGCATGGCGCAATCTCAGAACAGCACGGTCGATCTGGCAACGCCGGCAACCTGCCTGATGGGGCTTACCAGCCACGGTAACGTGATGGTGGGCAATAAGGCGTTCGAGTATTACAACGAGCGCAATCCCGAGGATTATATTCAAATCCCGTGGGACGAGGTCGATTATATTGCCGCCGAGGTTTTACGCGGCACCAAGAAGATCACGCGTTTTGCCATCTTCACCAAGGACAACGGTCACTTTACGTTTTCGACGCGCGACGACAAAGAGACGCTTCGTGCTGTCCGCAAGTACGTCGACGAGGATAAGCTCGTGCGTTCGCCCGACTTTATCGATGTGACGGCCAAGGGCGCCAAGAGCATCCCTGCTGCCATCAAAAGCCTCTTTCACAAAGGCGACTAGTCGTCTGCGACGTTCTTAAACGACTAGTCATTAAAGAGCGTCGTAGATGACTATCTCGAAGAGCGGCTATGCGCTGCATGGTAGTGGCGTAAATCTGCTACACTAGTACAACATGCCTCCGTAGCTCAGGGGATAGAGCACCGCTCTCCTAAAGCGGGTGTCGACGGTTCGAATCCGCCCGGGGGCACCAGAGATTTGCCGAGCCCGGTACCACCACGGTGCCGGGCTCTTCTGGTCTAAGGGCCGGATTCGGGCCGTCGACACCCGCGTCACTCATTTCCCCGCGGGGGGAGTTTTCGAATCCGCCCGGGGGCACCAGGGAATATGACGGCGTCGCGAGAGCGGCGCCGTTTCTGGTTTGTGGAAGCTGTCGGCGGATTCGGACCGTCGGCACCCGCGTCACTCATTTCCCCGCGGGGGAGTTTTCGAATCCGCCCGCGGGCACCAGAGATTGATCGAGCCCGGTACACCGCCACGGTGCCGGGCTCTTCTGGTTCATGCCATGTCAAAAACGAAGCGCCCGCTTGCTGGGGGAGCAAGCGGGCGCCTGTGAGCGAATATGTTTGCGGCGAGAGCCGTGATGAGCGGTGGGGTGGCGACTAGTTGGTCGTACCGGAATCGTCACCCGTGCCCGAGCCAGAGCCCGAACCCGAGCCAGAAAGTGCGACCGTCAGCGTGATCGTGCTGTCGGTGGACTGCTTGCCGGTGGGGGAGACGCCCGTAACGGTGGCATCCTCGTTACCGCTCACGGGATTGCCGTTCTGGTCACAGAAGCCGATGTTATAGAAACCGGCGTTGTTGAGCGCGGTGACGGCGGCGGAGATGCTCTTGCCGTACAGGTTGCCCGGAACACTGGCCTTGCCGGACTTCTTGGCAATGACGACGGTAATCGTGGCGCCGGGCTTCTGCTTGCCGCTGGGGTTCCAGCTGATCACGGTGCCCTCGGTAACCGAGTCGTTCTCCTGGTAGCTCACGTCGACGCCAAAGCCTGCCATATCGAGGGCGTTGCGCGCCTGGGCCTCGGTCATGTCGGTCAGGTCGGGGACGGACGTGGTATCCGGGCCGCCCGAGACCTTGTACGAGATGGTCGTGCCTTTCTCGACTTCCTTACCGGCTCCGGTGCCCTGCTCAAAGACCTGGCCCTCATCGGCCTCATTGGCCTCCTCGGAGGCGTTGCCCTTCAGGCCAACGCTTGCCAGCGCGGCCTCGGCCTGGTCTTTGGTCAGGCCGACAAGCTGGGGAACCTCAACCTTCTCGGAGGGCTTGGGGCCCTTGGAGATTACCAGGTTCACCTTGGTTCCCTTGGCCTTCTTGGTGTTGCCGTTGGGCGTCTGCTCGGCGACCTTGCCCTCGTCGACATCGTCGTTGTAGCTTTGGTCGATGGTGCCGACCTCGAGGCCGGCTTCCTTGATCAGCTCGACGGCGGTCTGCTGGTCCTTGCCCAGCACGTCGGGCACGGTGACCTGCTCGCCGCCAAAGAGTCCTGTGGCAAAGGCCACCACGATGCCGATGACGGCAACCGCTGCCACCACGGCGGCGATGATCTTGTTCTTGTTGGATTTGGGCTTTTCGACCTCGTAGGAGCCGGTGGAGCCCGAAACCGAGCTACGGGCGGTATTCTGGCCGCTCACGCCCGAGACGGGACGCACCATGGCGCGCGTCTGATCGGAAAGCTCGCGAGTCTTGGTGGCGCCCAGTTCACCGGGGGCACCGATGATGCGCGTGGGCTCCGAGACGTTGACGGCACGGCCCGACAGGTAGCTGTTGAGCACCTGACGCAGCTCGTCGGCGGTCTGGAAGCGGTTTGCCGGGTCCTTCTCCATGCACTTGAGGATGATGCGCTCAAGGTCGGCGTCGACACCGGAGTTGATCTGGCTCGGCGGAATAGGCAGCTCGTTGACCTGCTTGAGTGCGACCGAGATAGCGTCGTCACCGTCAAAGGGGACGCGGCCGGTGGCGCACTCGTACATCACGACGCCCAGCGAGTAGATATCCGAGGTGGGGCCGAGGTCCTGACCACGGGTCTGCTCGGGGCTGACGTAGTGGGCGGTTCCCAGCACGTTGTTGTCTTGCGTGAGGTGGCTGTTCTTGGCGCGCGCGATGCCAAAGTCCATCACCTTGATGTTGCCGTCGGGCAGCACCATGATGTTCTGCGGCTTAATGTCGCGGTGGATGATCTCGTGCTTGTGGGCGACCGAAAGCGCAGAGCTGATCTGCGAGCCGATCTGGGCGACCTTCTTGGGGTCGAGGGCGCCGTGGCTCTTGATGCCGCTCTTTAGGTCGGTGCCGCGCAGGTACTCCATGACGATGTAATAGGTGTCGCCGTCCTTGCCCCAATCGTAGACGCCCACGATATAGGGGGAGGAGAGACCGGCTGCTGCCTGGGCCTCCTGCTTAAAGCGTGCGGCGAAGGTTGCGTCGCCAGCATACTGCGGCAGCATAATCTTGACGGCTACCGTGCGGTCGAGGACCTGGTCCTGTGCACGGTAGACGGTCGCCATGCCGCCTGTTCCCACCTTATCCTTGAGGAGGTATCTTCCCCCGAGGACCCTCTGTTCCATTCCTGCTCCTAACATAACTATTCGCTCAACGATGTGTGTAGTACCTACGATGTGGCCGCTGGGGCCGTGTGGCGCGTTGCCGCTAACTCTTCGGCCGCGGCGCGCCTCGGGTGTCCGATTCGATCATGGGCATCACGCTCCCTGTGCGGCAAGCGCCGCGGTCAGGACGATGCCGGCGATCTTGGCGGCCTTGACGTCATGCTTGTCGTAATCCTCTAAGGCCACCGAGATGGCGACTGTGGGTGAATCGTAAGGTGCAAAGCCAACGAACATCGAATTGACGTTGGTGCCGCCAATCTCGGCCGAGCCGGTCTTGCCGGCGACCTTGACGCCGGGGATCTGGGCATCGGTGCCGGTGCCGGACTGGACGACGGCAAGCATGGCCTGCTTGACCTGGTCGGCCGTGGCGGAGCTGACGGCCTGACCAAGCGAGCGGGACTGCGTGGTCTTGACCACGGTTCCGTCCGGGGCGAGTACCTGGGCTACAAAGTACGGGTCCATGACCACGCCGCTGTTAGCGATGGCGGCGGCAATCACGGCGTTCTGCATGACGGTGGTCTGCGGGCCGGGCGTGTGGTCCATGCCGACAGGCTGGCCGGCGCCGGCCCAGGCGGTCTCCCACTCGGTCATGAGCGACGGGTCGGCCATGATGGAGGCCGCGGAGGTCAGGTCCTGGCCGAGCTTTTGGCCGTAGCCAAAGGCGTTGGCAAACTGCACGAGCGTGTTTGCGCCAACTTCGTTTGCCACCTGGCCAAAGACGACGTTGGAGGACACGGCAAAGGCCTGCTGCAGGCTGATGGTGCCGTAGCTCTCGTTGGCATAGTTGGTGACCGGTGCGTTGCCGATGTCCATGGAGCCGGGCGCCTGGTAGGTGCTGGTAAGGCTGGCGGTACCGGTCTCGAGTGCCGCGGAAAGCGTAACGACCTTAAACGTTGAGCCCGGCGTGTACAGCGCGTCCATGGCGCGATTGTACATGGAGCCGTCCTCGCCGCCGCCCGTCTGCAGCAGGGCATCGATGTTGGTGTTGTCGTAGGTGGGCGAGCTGGCACATGCGAGCACCGCGCCGGTACGCGGGTCGATGACCACTACAGCGCCCTTAAAGCCCTTGAGCGCCTGCTCAGCAGCCGTCTGGATGCGCGAGTCGATGGTGAGCTTGGCGGTGTTGCCCGGCTGGGTCTGGCCCGCGAGCGACGCGATGGCGTTGTTCCAGCTGGAGTAATCCTTAGAGCCGGTGAGCGTGTCGTTCATGACGCTCTCGATGGCGGTGGTGCCATACTGCTGGCTCACGTAGCCAACCACGTGCGCTGCCAGGTTACCGTTGGGGTAGGAGCGTACGTAGGTGCCGTCCTCCTGCTGCAGCGACTCGGCCAGCGTCACGCCGTCGGACGTGATGATGGAGCCGCGCTGGATGTACTTGGAGCGGGCGATGGTGTGGTTGTTGGTCGGCATGTCCTGATAGTCCTTGGCCTTAATGACCTGGACATAGGTGAGGTTGCCGATAAGGATGGCGAACAGCGCCGTAAAGGCGAGCACCGCACGGGTTAGACGGTTGGCGAGCGCAACGCGGCCGAGCACACCGGATTCAGGCGTGTCGAGCAGGCGACGGCGCATGCGCGAGCCGACGGAATGGCTGCCGCTGCCGTAGGAAGACGAGGTGGCAAAGCGCGTGCCCGTCGGGGCGGCGGCAGATGCGACCTGATCATCGGTGATGGCGGCCATGGTGCCGGTGCCGGTAAGCTCGGCCTCGCGTCCGGTCGCCTCGTCACCGGCGCGCAGCAGGAGCGCGACGATGATAAAGCTCGCCAGCAGAGAGGAGCCGCCCTGGCTCATAAAGGGTAGGGTGACGCCGGTCAGCGGGATCAGGCGGGTGACGCCGCCCACGATCAAAAAGGCCTGGAAGCTGATGGCTGCCGTAAGGCCCGTGGCACTAAAGGCGGCGAGGTCGGATTTAGCGCGGGCAGCCGTGGTGAGGCCACGCACGGCAAAGAGCATAAACAGGATGAGCACGGCGCCGCCGCCCAAAAGGCCCATCTCCTCGCCGATAGCCGAGAAGATAAAGTCGGACTCGACGACAGGGATGTTGTTGGCCATGCCGTTGCCGATGCCAACACCGACCAGACCGCCGTCGGCGAGCGAGAAGAGCGACTGGACGATCTGGTAGCCCTGGCCCTGGGCGTCCTTAAACGGATCGACCCAAACCTGGAAACGCACCTGAACGTGAGACAGGAACTTGTAGGCGCCTACGGCTCCGACGGCTAAGAGCGCAAGGCCGATAACGACATATGAAAAGCGCCCCGTGGCAACGTAGAGCATCAGCAAGAAGATGGTGTAGAACAGCACGGCCGAACCCAGGTCGCGTTCGAAGACGACGACGAGCAGGCACACACCCCACACGGCAAACAGCGGCAGCAGCAGTCGCAGGCGAGGGATCTTAAAGCCCAGGATCTTTCGGTTGGAGATGGAGAGCAGCTCGCGGTTCTCGGCCAGGTATCCGGCCAGGAACAGGACGATAAAGACCTTGGCGAACTCGCCGGGCTGGATGGTAAAGCCCGCGATGCGAATCCACAGCTTGGAGCCCGAGATCGTGGTGCCGATAAAGATAGGCAGCATCAGCAGGATGATGCCGATGATGCCAAAGGTGTACTTGTAGCGCATGACCACGTCGAGGTTTTTGACCAGTGCGAGCGTTCCCACCATGAGCGCCACCGAGACAAACAGGATGATGAGCTGCGAGATGGCGAGAGCGGGGGCGAGACGCGTCACGAACGTGATGCCGATGCCCGAAAGTATAAATACGATGGGTAGGATGGCGGGGTCGGCACCGGGCGCCAAGATGCGCACGGCAATGTGGGCCGCGGCAAAGGCGGCAAAGAGGCCGATCGGTACGGCGAGCGTCTCAAAGGAGATGGCGGCGCCCGCGGTGAGGACGTACATCGCATACAGCAGGATGACGGGGAACGCCGAGGCGATGAGCAAGAGCAGCTCGGTGTTGCGGCGACTCATAAGCGGCACTCCCTTTCTAATTCTTATCGGAGGCTTCGGCCTCGGCGGACTGTTCGGCGGTTTTCTCGGAATCTGATTCGGAGGTCGATCCCTGATTGGTGTTGTCGCGAATCGTTTGCGCGTCGATCACCTGGCGGGTCTGCTCCTCGTCGATCTGGTGGCGGTACTTGGATATCGTGTCCTGCGCATCGTCGACACTTGTTTGCGGAATACCCGCCTTGAGGCGGTTTTGCGTGTCTTCGGGCAGGTCGGATAGCTTGATGCTGGTTTCGCTTTCGAGCCAGTGGAGCTTGAGTCCGAGCGGCTTGCCGGGCAGGCCGCGCCAGACGGCGACATTGCCCTGGTAGGTACCCAGGTAGTACGAGCCGGTGACACCCGTGTAGGCCCAGATGCCAGCTGCCAGCACAAAGACGAGGGCCAGGATGGCGGCGATAGTAATGTTGCGGCGACGCACACGCTGCGCCTCGCGCATAACGCCATCGTCAACCAGGTCAACGACTACTACGGTCACGTTGTCGTGGCCGCCGGCGGCAAGCGCCGCGTCCACTAGGTTGTCGACGCAGATTTGCGCGGTTGAGGACTGCGTGGCGATGTTCTCGATATCGCTATCGGGAATCATGCTCGAAAGGCCGTCGGAGCACAGGATCAGACGGTCGCCTTCCTCGATATGCAGAGTGAAGTGGTCGGCATACATAGCGGGGTCCGAGCCCAGCGCGCGGGTGATGACCGAACGGTTGGGGTGGACGCGAGCCTCATCTGCCGTGATCTCGCCGGCGTCCACGAGCTCCTCCACGTAGGAGTGGTCGCGGGTCACGCGGATGAGCGTGCCCTCGTGGAGCAGGTAGGCGCGAGAGTCACCCACGTGGGCGATGGCGAGCGTGTCGTTTTCGATATAGGCGCAAGTGGCTGTGCAGCCCATGCCGGGCTTGCCCAGGCCATTCAAGGCAGCCTCGATTACGGCGGCGTTGGCGGCCTCGACGGCTGCCGCCAGGCGTGCGGCGTCGGCAGACTGAGGAGCTGTTTTGGCGATGGTCTCGACAGCGATAGAAGAGGCCACCTCGCCGGCAGCGTGACCACCCATGCCGTCGCATACGCAAAAGAGCGGCGACTGCACCAGGTAGGAATCCTCGTTGTGCGGGCGCACGCAGCCAACGTCAGAGCGGGCGCCCCACATGAGTTGCGTGGTGGTGCCGGCATCATAGGTCGAGTCGGTCTCGATGCGTTCCTCGGTCAGGGGCTCAAAGCTCATGGTCGAGCCGGGGTCTTTGAGCTTGGCCTCAACGGCGGCAACGTCGATCTCGGCAGTGTCACCGGGAGAGACGGTGTCGGTCTCGGCGTTTGATTCGGAATCGCCGGTGTCCGGGGAGTCGGGCTCCTCGGACACGCGGGCGGTCGACTCGTCATCTTGCGGGCTGACGTCTATAGGCTCGGGCGTCGCAAAGTGCGACGGCGCGGGCGTGTTTTGCGACTGGGTGGCGGGCTCGGCCACGGCATCGGACTCGCTTGCGGGCGCAGGCTGCGGGGTCTTGGGTGCAGGGCCGTCCTCGGGGGATGTCCCCGCCTCGGGCGCCGGCGTAGACGCGGGCGCAACCTCGGATGCCGGGGCTATGGGAAACGCCGGCGCGGCGGGCTCGGGTGCCGCAAACACCGCAGCGCTCTCGTTGATTGCCGCGGCGACGGGCTCTGCAAAGTGAGCCGGCGCCGGGGTTGCTTCGGGCGCTGTGGGCTGTTCCGCAGCATGTGCGCCGATGGGCGCCGCTACGGCATCCTCTTCGTCCTCGTTATCGGCGAGATCCGAAATATCATGCGTTACATGCGAAAGAGGCAGGGAGAACACGGTGTCCTCGGGCTCCACGGGTGCGGAGCCCGCCGGAGCGGCGTGGGCCGGCGCAGCTGTGGCGGCGGCCGGTGCCTCGGTCATAGTTGCGGACTTGTTCTCCTCGTCGATCATCGACGGTTCACCTTCATGACCACGTCGCCAATCTGGACTTCGTCGCCCTCGCGCAGCGTTGCGGGCTCAACAAGCTGGCGGCCGTTGACGAGCGTGCCGTTAAGCGAGTTGAGGTCCTCGATGATGAGCGCCGGGCCCTGCAGCGAAAAGCGCGCATGTGAGGCCGAGACGAACGGTTCGTTGATGCAGATGTCCGAAGATGGCGAGCGACCGACGATGACGGGGCCGAGCATGTCTACGTGGATGCCGCGGATACCGCGCGGACCCTTGTCCACATCAATCGTCCAGATAGCCGAGTCGCGGCGCTGCCCGCGCACAAGTCCAACGCCGGTCTTCATGACGGCGAACAGGAAGATATAGAGCAGGGCGACCAGGACGATGCGGCCTGCAAAAAGGACGATATCGATGTTCATAAGCGACTATCCCCTAAATTCAAAGGTGCTCAGGCCAAACGTCAGCAGATCGCCGTTGCGCAGCGGGCAGCGCGTAATGCGGCGGTTGTTGACGAGCGTGCCGTTGGTGGAATTGAGGTCCTCGATCGACCAATCCGAGCCCGTAAAGGTGAGCTGGGCGTGGCGGCGCGACACGTTGGGGTCGCGCAGGGCAATGTCGGAAACCGAGCGCTCGCGACCGATGGTCACCTGTGCGGAGGTGATGCTATGGCTCTCGCCGCTCACGACGTCGACGAGCTGGGCGAGCGGGCGCTGCGGGGCGCGAGTGCTCGCCATGTTGGAGGCGATGCCGGCTGCGGCGCCTAGGCCCACGGCGGCACCGGTCGCGGCGGCTCCGCCCATGCCGGCAAGCGCGTCGCGCGAGACGGTCTGCGGCACCGGGATGGGTGCGGCGGCGGGGTCGGGGACGCTAGGCGCGAAGGGGTCTGCCACGGCAACCGGGTCGGGAGCAGCGGCGCGAGGCGTCGGCTGCTGCTGGGGCATGGCGGCGGGGCGCTGCTGCTGCGGGGCAGCAAACTGCTGCTGACCGGCGCGCGGGGCGCTGGCGGCACGGCTTGCCGCGGAGTTGTTCTGGCCCAGGCCGTTTTGATAGGCGCGCTCTTCTTCGTACAGGCGGCCGAGCGTGGGGGCATCGACGTTCTCGGCAAAGACCGAGAACTTGCCGGCGCGCAGCTGCGGATCGATCATAAAGCGCACGAGGGGCTCGCCGACAAAGACATAGCGGCGCTTTTCGGCCTGCGCCTTCACAAACTCGCGGACCTCGCGCGAAAGCTCGGGGTAGAACGGGGCGAGCATGGGATCGTCGTCGGCGGCGATAAGGATGGTATAGAGTGCCGGCGCCGTGTTGACGCCGTTGATCACCAGAGTCTGATCCTCCATGTCGCGAGCGGCCTGCTTGGCAAGCTTCTTAAAGGAGAACGGGGCACGGGTGGCACCGAAGATGCCGGCCACGTGGTCCTCGAAGATGTTCAGGAAGTTCACGAAAGATCACTCTCCGTATAGGTTCTTTGGTATCCGAGCAAATATAGGCATATCCCAACGATTATAGAGGATAGGGTTCCCGCAACCGCCGCCTTG
>DBFZQW010000162.1:0-6017 GCA_048521445.1 Collinsella sp.
TGCTGGTTCATGTCGCTCCCCTTTCTTTCGGGCGGGTTTCGACTGGTCTATATCGCAGATACTATCGCAGAAAAATGTTTCCGCAGGGTTAAAGCGTATCAAGCGCTCAAAAAACGTGTGTGAACAGGCAGTTGCGAACGAATGGTTAGCGCAAGGTCGATGCGCGGTGTTCGATGTGGCCGGGAATCTCGATGCGTTTGGGCGCCAGCTTTGCGGCCTCGCCCACGGTGGTGGTAACAACATCGATGCGCTCGGACAGGCGCTCGACTACGCGCTCGGCAATGGTGATGGTGTCCTGCGCGGCCGTGGTCACGCCACCAAAGAGCACATGGTTCCAGGGGTAGTCGTCAAACGTCGCAATCTTGAGCCCCGCCGGCAGCGAGGGTCCAAGCTGCGCTAGCGCCTCGGTCAGACGCAGGAAAACCAGGCCGTTGACGGCGATGAGGCCGAGCCTTTTGCCCGCATAGCCGCGGATGGTCTCGTCCAAGCGGCCAACGCCAGTGGCACCGCCATCGGCCAAGGTGACAACCTCGCCGGCAAGGCCGCGTCGCGACAGCTCGTCGGCAAAGGCCTCGGCGCGCTCGCGACGCACGGGGCTATCGTCGCTTGCCTCGGTGAGCAGGCACAGGCGCTCGCTTCCCGCAGCGGCCAAGGAGTTCACCAACCCGGCGACCAGCTCGCGGTTGTTGGAGGTCACCAAATCGACACCGCCGTCGGCAACATCGCGGTCGAGCAGCACAACGGGCAGACGTCCCGCTGCAGCGGCGATCGCCTCGTCATTGCCTCCACAGGTGTTGACGACCAGGCCGTCCACACCGGCATCGATAAGTCTGGCGAGCGACTCGGCCTCCTTAGCGGGGTCGTTGCCGCTAATGGCCGTCATGAGCGAGCAGCCGCGCGCGGCGGCGCTGGCGGAAAGGCCCTCGAGCATGGCGCTCGAGAACGGGTTGGCGATGTCGGCCAGAATCACGCCGATGAGGTTGGTGCGCGAGCTGCGCAGATTGCGCGCGGCGGCACGCGGGCGATAGCCGGTGCGCTCGATAACCGCCGCGATGCGAGCACGAGTCTCCTCGGTCATTTGCCCGGGGCGGTTGTTGAGATAGCGCGAGACCGTGGCCGGGCTCACGCCCGCCTCGGCGGCAATGTCCTTGATTCTCATCTGCGCCATAGCGCACCCCGTTTCCCAATGTCGGCAGTCTGAGCCATTTTAGGCATTTTTAAAAATCTCGGTTGCAAAACGCTGTAGGTGAGTATACTACAACTCGAAACGAAACCGATTTCGTAAACCGATTTCGGCAAGCGTTGGCACGCAGGTGCAAAGACGCACCCTACCGTCTTGGCACCTGCGTGCCAACGCTATATCAAAGGTGTACGCACGAGTAAAAGGAGCTGCGCGACCATGGGTAAAACGGTTCTTACCTTCGGCGAGATCATGATGAGGCTCTCGCCCAAAGATCATCTGCGCATTGAGCAGGCAACCGAGTTTGACGTCCGCTACGGTGGCGCCGAGGCCAACACCGCTCTTTCTCTCGCCTACCAGGGCGACAAGGCCGCTTACGTCTCCGTTGTCCCGGCCAACCGTCTGGGCGAGTGCGCCCTGCGTTCGCTGAAGGCCTACGGCGTCGACACCACGCGCGTCGTGCGTCAGGGCGACCGTCTTGGCTCCTACGTCTTTGAGGTCGGTGCCTCGCAGCGCGGCAACGGCTGCGTCTACGACCGCAAGTACTCTGCCATCAACATGGCCAAGCGCGATATTTTTGACTGGGACGAGATCCTCAAGGGCATCGATGTCTTCTACTTCTCCGGCGTGACGCCCGCCGTCTCCGATGAGATGGCCGCTGCCTGCAAGGATGCGCTCGCCGCCTGCCGCGCCAAGGGCATCACCACCGTGTGCGACGTGAACTATCGCGGCAAGATGTGGTCGCCCGAGAAGTCGCAGGCCACCATGAAGGAACTCCTGCCGCTCGTCGACATCTGCATCGCCAACGACGAGGATGCGCCCGCCGGCCTCGGCATGACCTGCGTCTCTGGTTCCCTTGCCCATGGCATCGAGGAGCGCGACACCTATGTCGAGATGGCCCGTCAGATCTGCGCCGAATACGGCTGCGAAAAGGTTGCCTCGGTCGTTCGCAACATCTCCTGCGTCGAGCGCTCCATCTGGATGGGCATGCTCTTTGACGCCGAGAGCGGCGAGCACTGGTTCTCCCCTGCTCACGACGTACACGTGCTCGAGGGTGTTGCCGCCGGCGACGCTTTCAACGCCGGCCTCGTCCATGCCCTCATCAACGACTTTGACCCGCAGGACGCCGTCAACTACGCGATTGCAGCCTCAATCCTCAAGCTCACCATCAAGGGCGATTCCAACTTGGTGACCGCAGGCGAGATTGCAGCCGTGGCATCCGCCGCCGACGGTGGCACCCGCGTCGCGCGCTAGTCCGTCTCCATTCCGCGGGCCGCAGCTTTCCAATCCCATACCCCTGCGGCCCGCTCCCCGATTCCTCCGGCCGGGCAAAACCACCAGTCCCATTCCGGTTTTGCCTGGCATTCCCTACATGACTGGTCGAGCAGCCGGTTTTGGAATTGCTTGAACCCCAAGCAGTGCCTCCGATAACCAATCCAAAATCGGCTCCTGACCAGCACATTTGGCAATCACGCGCCCATGCGCGCCACACATCGAAAGGAACATCATGTTCGATCAGTTCTACACCACGCTTGAGTCCCTGGGCATCGTGCCGGTCGTTGTGCTCGACAAGGTCGAGGACGCCGCTCCGCTCGCCCACGCCCTTATGGCAGCTGGCATGAAGTCCGCCGAGGTCACCTTCCGCACCGCCTGCGCCGCCGAGTGCATCGCCGCTATGGCCGAGGCCGAGCCCGAGATGTGCGTTGGCGCCGGCACTGTCCTGACCGTCGAGCAGGTCGAGCAGGCCCGCGCAGCCGGTGCCAAGTTCATCGTCTCCCCGGGTTACAACGAGGACGTCGTGAAGCACTGCATCGACATCGACCTGCCCGTCCTTCCCGGCACCGTGACCCCCTCCGAGGTCACCGCAGCCGAGAACCTGGGCCTCAAGGTCACCAAGTTCTTCCCCGCGTCCCAGTATGGCGGCCTGAACACCATCAAGGCCCTCGCCGCTCCGTTTGTCGGTCACCGCTTTATGCCTACCGGCGGCGTGAGCACCGCCAACGTCGAGGAGTACCTGAGCTCCTCCGCCATCATCGCCTGCGGTGGCACCTGGATGGTCAAGCCGGCCCTGTTTGCCGACGGCGACTTCTCCAAGGTCGAGCAGATCGCCCGCGAGGCCATGGACGTCGTCAAGAAGGTCCGCGGCTAGGTTTAGCTCTCTATCGTGAAAGGGGGCGTGCCCTAGACCTCGCCCCCTTTCTTTTAAAGCGGCTCGGAAGCGCGCCGTTTCCGTCACGGACAAGAACCGAAAACGTCTTGTATGCTGATAGAACGTGACGGAAGCGACACGCCCCCGAGCCGCTTTGCCTACTCGGTTGGCAACCGCGCTCAACTGAGCCACTTCGACAAAAGCCGAGCCACCAAAACAGCTGCGGCGCCGTCTGGAGGAATGGACTCTTGCTTCCGGTCTTTTCCTCCAAGCAGCGCCGCAGCTTTTTCGTGCCCCGATGTGCCCCGTCACTTGCGGTGGAATACGGACTGCCTACACCATCAGAGCCGCAAAACAATCCCTATTTCACCGCAACTAAATAAAGGGACAAATTAGATGGCCGAGTCTTTGGACAGCTCAAAATAGTCGGGATGCAAGGCGATAACCGGGCCCTGATCCTCGGGCATCAGGTGCAAGTGCGTCTCTGCCAGATAGCTCGCCGTGTCGGTATCGCCCCTCTTAATGGCCTCGAGAATCCGGCGATGCTGCCGACGAATCGGCTCCCAATCCAGGTCCTGCGACACCATACGCAACCAGTTGTATCGCTCAAAATGTGTGTTGATGCTCTTCATCCAATCCCACAACATGTGACGACCGGCAATCTCAAAACACGTCTCATGGAACAGGTTGTCCAGGTCAAAGAAACGACGCGTTTCGCTATGATCGAGCGACTCGGACTCGGCAAGAATCTGCTCGAGCCGCTGCTTTTGCTCGGGCGTGGCGGCCGAACAGCATTTAATAAGCACGCTTCTCTCGAGTTTCTCGCGCAAGAAGCAGGCGTTTTCGGCGTGTTCCATGCTGATCTTAGAGACGTAGGTGCCGCTTTTGGGGCGCGTTTCCACCAGCTCCTGCTCACGCAGGCGCACAAAGGACTCGCGAATGGGCGTGCGCCCGATTCCCGTCTCCTTTTCCAGACCAATCGCCGAAAGACGCGTGCCGGGTTTGAGCTCGGCATAGATAATCTTGGACCGCAATGCGTTGTACGCCTGGTCTTGCAGGCTCTGATAATGCTGGTGCTGTTCCATAAAGCCCTCGGATAAGTCCTCGGTTAGTCGAATACCACCATGCAATACTATCGCATCGACACGCCCCAGCTCCCAATCAGTCTTTTTGGGACGGGGCTTTTTGGCTACCCTGAGCCGCAGGTCGGCCCCTTGCCACAAAAGTGGCCCATCTACTACGTTAACACGGATAGCCTCGGCCATACCGAAAACCGTGAAAACAAAACCGCAGGTAGACAGCTTGTCGATTTTCGAAAAAGCCGACTATGGTTGACCCCTGCGGCTTAAACGTAGTAGATAGGCCCTTTTCGTGGCGCAGCACTACTGCACCCCAAATTGGCACCCCGAGCCCTCGTGAGTTGCCAACAAGCTGTTCGCCCAGCGCTTTATCCGCGCGGCATTTGGAAAATAGCACCACCGCAAAACCCGCGAGTAGCGCTTACTTTGCTATATCTCACTATATTTTGCTATATCTTGCTATACTTTGCTATATCTTGCTATATCTTGAGCAAAGGTGGCTCACATGCAAACAAACCCTTTTAAGCCCACAGCAGGTAAAACACCTCCCACGATTATCGGCCGCGAAGATGTGCTCGAAGAATTCAATGAGGGCCTCACCAACGGGCCTGGTGCCCCTGGGCGCCTAATGCGCATAGCCGGCGTCCGTGGAACGGGCAAGACGGTCCTCCTTGACGAGTGCTCACGTTTGGCGCAAAGCCGTGGCTGGACGGTCATAAAAGAGGTCGCAACCGAGGGACTTTGCCAGCGCATTCTCGAACAGCTGCAGCCCAAATTCCAGGCCAAACACGCCAGATTTGAGCCCACCGTAGCTGGCATATCCATCGGCAGCATAGATATTGAGCGAATCGGCCCATCGCTACGCGACGCCATGAGACAGACAATATCCAAGAATGAAAATGGCCTGCTCATCACTCTCGACGAGGTTCAAGACGCAGAGCTCGATGAGGTCCGAACGCTCTCCATTGCGATTCAGCAGGTTATCGGCGAAGACCTTGATATCGCCTTTGTTTTTGCTGGGCTTCCTTCGAAGATTGAAAGCATCATCAACGGAAAGACACTTACGTTTTTGCGCCGTGCCCTCCCCTTTGACCTGAAGGCTGTGGCAGTAACCGAAGTGTCGTACTCCCTCGAGGAAACCATTGAAGCGTCTGGCATGGAGTTGCAGCCAGGTATTGCCGGCCAACTTGCCGAGGCAACGCAAGGCTATCCTTTCATGATCCAACTCGTTGGATACTACGCATGGCAGTTGGCGAGACGCGCACATACAGCGATTATTGGAGAAGAAGAAGCCGAGCGCGGCATTGCAACGGCACGCGAACGCTTCTGCGCCATGGTGATTGAGCCCGCGCTGCGGCGCATTCCGCCCACGTGCATCGCTTATCTGCTGAGCATGGCGTCTTTGGGGCAAACGAGCTCGACCAGCATGGTTGCCGATGCCCTAAACAAAACGCCTCAACAGGTGAGTTCCGTCCGCAGCCGCCTGTTAAGAGAATCGATTATCGAGGCCCCCTCGTACGGCAAGGTCTCATTTGCCATCCCCTACATGCGCGACTACCTCTACGAGCACAAAGCCGAACTGGAAGTTGAACTGTAGAAACGGCAACTG
>DBFZQW010000163.1:0-15288 GCA_048521445.1 Collinsella sp.
ACCATGGTCCCGAAGCGGTCAGTAAGTTCGGCCATACGGAACTCCCTTCGTATCGGCACCGCGTGAGAAGCGGTGTTGATTACTAACGAACGAGTCATAGCTTAGACTCGCCGTGTTTCCGCGACATTACCGTTATGTTGCCGTCGCGAAACCAATCAATGAGGTTACCCTATCGAGGCGGCGTTGCCACCCTCAACAGTCAATCAACTGCATAAATTGCAGACCTCTCCCCATGGTTTAAGGGTGGTCAATGTAGGATGGGGCTCTATTAACTGGTATTTCGCATCAGATACCAGTCTTTATAGTCCGTGCCTAGATTAGCCGCTCTGTTATAGAGAAAGCCGATAGCAAGGCATTTTCTATTGGTATCCCCAAATAGCGAGTGAAACTCCACCGTGACACAGTGGTGCTGTAGAATCCTTACAACACATCACACTATTACGTATCTAGAGGAGCACGATATGCGCGTCGACGAGGTTTTTAAGCAGGCAGCATCCCAGGGCACCGCACCCGTTTCGTTTGAGATGTTCCCGCCCAAGGGCGAGCTTACCCTCGACACGGCTCGCGAGGTGGCAGGCAATCTGTGCAAGCTTTCGCCGAGCTTTGTCTCGGTCACCTGCTCGGCCGGCGGCTCGGGCAACGGTGCCACCACCGCCCCCATCGCGCATATGATTTCGAGCGAATTCGACACGCCCTCGGTGGCACACCTCACCTGCGTGGGCCGCTCGCACGCCGATATCGCCGCCAAGATCGATGAGTACCGCACCGCCGGTGTGGAAAACGTGCTAGCCCTGCGCGGCGACCTGCCCGCTGGCGCGACCGAGGACGACAAGCCCGCCTCGGACTACGCCTACGCCTGCGACCTCATCCCGGAGCTCGTCGATGCCGGCTTTTGCGTGGGCGCCGCAGCCTACCCCGAGGGCCACATTGCCTGCGAGGATCTCAGCCTCTCGGTCGAATACCTCAAGCAAAAACAGGACGCCGGCGCGAGCTTCTTTGTGACGCAGCTCTTTTTTGACAACGAGTGCTTCTACCGTTTTCGCGAGCTTGCCGACAAGGCCGGCATCACCGTGCCCATTACCGCGGGCATCATGCCGTTTATGGGCAAGTCGCAGATCAGCCGCATGGTCTTTATGTGCGGTGCGTCGCTGCCCTCCCCCGTCATCAAGATTCTCGCCAAGTACGAGAACGACCCCGAGAGCCTGCAGGCAGCCGGTGTAGATTATGTCGCCCGTCAGCTTTGCGACCTCAAGGAGCACGGTGCCGACGGTCTGCACCTGTACACTATGAATCGTCCTGCGATCGCCGCAACCATTATGGAGCGCCTGGGGTAATGGAAAAACCGCACATCGATACAGCTTTTGGTGAAGTGCCGGCCGACCTTGCGTCGCCGGCGCTCTACCGTATCGATGCCGCCCATCGCCCCCGAGTCGACCGTGCCGAGATGCTGCGCTACCTGGGCTACGGCGGTCAGCAGATTGAGCCCGAGCTGTCGCAGCGTATTGAGCTTGTTGTTGAGCGTCTGGAGCTGGACATTGAACCCCGTGGTGTGCGCCGCGTATTTGCCATCGATGCCACGAGCGTCGATGAGCAGGGAGAGCCCAGCATCCGTCTGGTTGGCACCAACGTTGAGCTGCGGGGCCGCGATATCTACCGCCACCTTAAAGACGCCCGCTTTGCCGCACTCATGGCATGCACCCTCGGCATGGACGCCGAGCGTCGCCTGCGCACCACGGGAGCCCAACATCCCTTGGAGGGCACCGTGCTCGACGCCGCGTGCTCCGCTTACGTGGAAGCCGCCGTTGAGCAAATGGACCAGCAGGTCAAGGCTGCGGCCGCCGCACACGGACTCGCCGGTAACTGGCGCTTTAGTCCCGGCTACGGCGACTGTCCGCTTACGGCCCAGCGCTCAATCGTGGCTGCGCTCAACGCCACGCGGCTCATCGGGCTGACCGTCACCCCTACCAGCCTGCTCATGCCCACAAAGAGCGTGACCGCGGTGATCGGCCTGTTTGACGGCGAGGTCCACGACGCCCAGAGCCGCCCCACCTGCAATATCTGCCGCATGCGCGAGCACTGCCGCTTCCGCGCCGCCCACACCGCCTGCTATTCTAGCCATTAGGAGCTCATCGATGTTTACTCCGCTTATCACCCATGATCTGGACGGCGCCGCGCTGGCGGCGCCCGTTGATGCCGCACGCCGCAATGGCACTGCATACAAGACGCGCACGATCGACGACCTTCGCATTAAGGACGGTCGCCTGCGTGCGGCCATCGAGGGCACGGGACACCTGCTGTTCGACGGCGGCATGGGCACCATGTTGCAAGCGGCCGGCATGAAGGCCGGCGCCCTGCCCGAGCTGCTCAACTTTGAGGAGCCCCAGGTTATCACCGATATCCAACGTCAATATGTCGAGGCTGGCTGTGACGTGATCACCGCCAACACCTTTGGTGCCAACGCCCACAAGCTCGACGGTGCCGCCACCGTGGCAGATGTCTTTGCCGCTGCTGTCGCCTGCGCCCGCGCGGCCGGTGCCCACTACGTCGCCGGCGACATCGGCCCCATCGGCGCCCTGCTGCGCCCCCTGGGCACCCTGAGCTTCGACGAGGCCTATGACCTCTTTGCCGAGGAAGTGCGCGCCGGCGTCGATGCGGGCGTGGACCTCTTTATTATCGAGACCATGACCGACCTTGCCGAGATCAAGGCGGCCGTCCTCGCCTGCCGCGAGAACTCCGACCTGCCCGTCTTTGCCACCATGACCTTTGAGGAAGACGGTCGCACCTTCCTGGGCACAAGTCCCGAGGTTGCCGCCATCACGCTCGACGCCATCGGCGCCGATGTCCTGGGCATCAACTGCAGCCAGGGACCGGCCGAGCTCAGAGGGCTCGCCGCACGCATGCTCACCGTTACGGACAAGCCCGTTATGGTGCAGGCCAATGCGGGACTGCCCCGCGTGGACGATGACGGCAATACCGTCTTTGATATCCAGGCACCCGAGTACGCCGAAGCCGTCGCCGGTATGATCGAGGACGGCGTGAGCGTCGTCGGCGGATGCTGCGGTACCACGCCCACGCACATGGCGGCCTTGCGCACGCTTATCGACAACCACACGCCCAGCCCGCGCCACCGCAAGCCCAGCATGTCGGTCACGAGTGCCCAGACGGTCGTAGACCTTCCCTGCGACGGCCACAAGATCGCCGTCATCGGCGAGCGCATCAACCCCACCGGCAAAAAGCGCCTGCAGCAGGCCCTGCGTGACGGCGACCTGGACTATGTCGTGAGCCAGGGCATCAGCCAGCAGGAGCAGGGCGCCGACATCCTGGACGTCAACGTGGGCCTGCCCGAGATCGACGAGGTCAAGATCATCCAACAGGCGACCGAGCAGCTCCAGGGCTCCACGCTGCTGCCTCTGCAGATCGACTCCACCGACCCCGCAGCCGTCGAGGCAGCCGTGCGCCGCTACGCCGGCAAGCCCATCATCAACTCGGTCAATGGCAAACAGCAGATCATGGATGAGATCTTTCCGCTGGTCGCCCACTACGGCACCAACGTCGTCGGCCTTACGCTCGACGAAGGCGGCATCCCCGATACCGCCGAGGCTCGCTTCGCCATCGCCGAGCGCATCGTGGCCGAGGCCGCCCGCTACGGTATCGGCCCGGACCGCATCCTCATCGACTGCCTGGTCATGACCGCCTCGACCAATCAACGCCAAGCCGAACAGATCCTGCGCGCCATGTCCCTGTGCAAGGAGCGCCTGGGCGTCAAATGCGCGCTCGGCGTGTCGAACATCAGCTTTGGCCTGCCTGCCCGCCCGCTGCTTGGCTCGGTCTTTTTGGCTGCCGCTTTTGGCGCGGGCCTGGACGCCCCCATCATGAACCCGGGCTCCAAGCGCTTTATGGATACCGTCTACAGCTATCGCGTGCTGAGCGTTGAGGACGAGGGCTCGACCGGATACATCGAGCGCTACGCCGGCTGGACCGATCCGTACAAGATCGCCGCAAACCCGGCAGCAGCTCAGGCCGCATCGACCGACACTGTGCCTACTGCTGGCATCACCGGCACTGACGGCAACGACGACCCGATTCGTCGCATGGTCGTCTCGGGCCGCAAAGGTGAGATCGCGGCCGAGACCGAGCGTCTGCTGGCAGATCATGACGCCATGGACCTCATCAACAATCACTTTATCCCCGCCCTCGACGAGGTCGGAGTCCTCTTTGACCAGGGCAAGTTCTTCTTGCCGCAGCTCATGGCCTCGGCCGAGGCCGCGCGCGTGGGCTTCGACACCATCAAGCGCCTGATGCCCGCCGGCGAGATTGCCGATAAGGGCAAGATCTGCGTGGCCACCGTCAAGGGCGATATCCACGATATCGGTAAGAACATCGTCAAGATGCTGCTCGATAACTACGGCTATACCGTCTTTGACCTAGGCCGCGACGTCGACCCGCAGGAGGTGCTCAAGACCGTCAAGGAGCGCGACATCAAGCTCGTCGGTCTCTCGGCGCTTATGACTACCACGGTCGTCGCCATGGAGGAGACCATCAAGCTGCTTCATGCCGAGGTGCCGGGCGTCAAGATCATCGTAGGCGGTGCCGTGCTCACCCCCGAATACGCCAAGCAGATCGGCGCGGATTACTACGCCAAGGACGCCGCCGAAAGCGCGCGCATCGCCGAAGAGGTCTTTGGGCAGTAACACAACGGAAACAACCGAGCACCAAAACGTGCCGCATGCGCCACTTGGCACGTGCGGCACGTTAGAATAGATAAGACTATGCTCGTTTTGGCAGATAGGAGTGCAAGGATGGCGATCACGCCCGCAGAAATCGCGGAAACCCGCGGCATGGTTGAGGAGCAGAACCTCGACATCAGGACCATCACCATGGGTGTTTCGCTCATGGGTTGCGGCGACGAGAACCTCGACCGCATGTGCACGAAGATCTACGACCACGTGACGCACACGGCTGAGCACTTGGTCGAGACCGCCGAGAACCTCGAGCGCGAGTACGGTATCCCCATCGTCAACAAGCGCGTTTCCGTCACCCCGGTGGCGCAGATCGCCGCATGCTGCAAGGATGAGGACCTCACCCCCATCGCGCATGCCCTCGACCGCGCGGCCGAGACGCTCGGTATCGATTACCTGGGCGGCTTCTCCGCGCTCGTTCAGAAGGGCATCGGCGACGCCGACCGCCGCGTCATCCAGTCCATCCCCCAGGCGCTCGCTACCACCAGCCGCGTCTGCTCCAGCGTCAACGTCGCCAGCCTGCGCGCCGGCATCAACATGGACGCCGTACTCATGGCCGCCCAGACCATCATCGATGCCGCCAAGCTTACGGCAGATGAGGATTCCGTTGGCGCCTCCAAGTTTGTCTGCTTTGCCAACATGGTCGAGGACTCCCCGTTTATGGCGGGTGCCGTTCACGGCGGTGGCGAGGCCGACGCCGTCATCAACGTAGGCGTCTCGGGTCCCGGTGTTATGGCTGCAGCCCTGGAGACGCTGCCCGATTCCGCATCGATGATGGAAGTCGCCGAGAAGATTAAGCAGACCGCCTTTAAGATTACCCGTGCCGGCGAGCTCATGAGCCGCGAGGCCGCCCATCGCCTGGGTGTCGAGAAGGGCATTGTCGACCTGTCGCTGGCTCCCACGCCCGCCATCGGTGACTCCGTCGCGCGCATCCTCGAGATCATCGGTGTTGGCACCTGCGGTGGCCCCGGCACGACCTGCGCGCTCGCCATGCTCAACGATGCCGTCAAGAAGGGTGGCGTCATGGCCAGCTCCAGCGTGGGCGGTCTCTCGGGCGCCTTCATCCCCGTGTCCGAGGACGCCGGCATGATCGCCGCCGTCGAGGCCGGTGCACTTTCGCTCGAGAAGCTCGAGGCCATGACCTGCGTGTGCTCCGTTGGCCTGGACATGATCGCCATCCCCGGCGACACCCCGGTCGAGACCATCGCCGGCATCATCGCCGACGAGATGGCCATCGGCGTCATCAACAATAAGACCACGGCCGTCCGCGTGATTCCCGCCATCGGCAAGGGCGTGGGCGACTGCGTTGAGTACGGCGGTCTGTTTGGCCGTGCACCCATCATGCCGGTGAACCCCAACGCCGGCACCGTGCTTGCCCACCGCGGTGGACGCTTCCCGGCGCCGCTGAACTCGCTCAAGAACTAGCTGAGGGGTTCGGGCGAGGAGCCCCGGGGAGGGCAAATATATAAGGTCGCCTGCTCGGACAGTCCTGACTCGCACGGAGAGCACATTAAGTGCTCTCCGGCTCGTGCGGAACTCACGATCGACCTTATATATTTGCCCTCCCCGGGGCTCCCGCACAACGGGACCTCAGTTGGGTTCTATCCCGGTTGCAGTTGCTTCGCTCCTGCACCACTTGGCTGGTGCGGCGGTTTGGCGTTGGAACGGTTCCTTTTCTGATATATGCTGGTTGCGGCTCTTCTTTTGGGAGGAGTCGCTTTTTTGTTGTGAGGGGGGATGGCCCGTGGCTGATGGTGTAATTCAATCTGAGCTGCTTTCTGCTGATTGGAATGGCGAATGGATGCGTCTGCAAGCTGATCGGCATCGGGCTGATGATTCTTTTGAGTGGGATAAGCGTGCTCGGCATTTTCGGCCATTGGAGACTGCCCCGTATGCTCGGGATTTTATAAAGCTGTTGGCGCTTGAGCCTGGCGAGTCGGTGCTCGATATGGGGTGCGGGGCTGGGTCGATTGCTATTCCGCTTGCTCAGGCTGGGCATCCCGTGATTGCTGCCGACTTCTCTCCTGCCATGTTGGGCACCCTTGATGCCGGTATTGAATATTACGGGCTCGAGGATCTTATTACGCCGCTTGAGCTTGCCTGGGATGATGATTGGGACTTGGTTGGGCCGGTTGCCAAGACTGTGGATGTTGCCTTTGCCAGTCGCTCCGTCACCACAAATGACCTAAAAGGCGCGCTTGCCAAGCTCGACCGCACGGCTCGCCGGCGTTGTGCCGTCACCATGGTCGCCAACTCCAGCCCGCGTTATGACCTGCACTTGATGAATGCCATCGGTGCCTCGGTTACCTGCAGCAATGGTTTTGTGTACGCCTTTAACATCCTCATTCAGATGGGTGCCCTGCCGCAGGTCACGTACTTTGAATCGCCTCGTCGCGACACCTTCGATAGTCTCGAGGCGGGCGTGGCAGACTTTTCTCGCATGCTCGAACATGGCAACGAGGATAAGATCGACCGCCTGCGCGACTATATCGCCCACCACATGATCGAGAACCCCCATGCCGGCGAGCCGGGATCCAAGGGCGTACCGCAGGGACGTTACATGCTCGACCACATCCGCAAAGTCCGATGGGCGTTTATCGCCTGGGAGCCGGTCTCCGTACCCCGCCCGTAGCCCATCTAAAGCTTGCATCGTCTTCCCGCCCGGCATCCGCATTCTTTGCGAACTGGGCAAACGCGCTCCACACCGCGCCGTTCCTGCGCTATCGTGGGACAGCTCACGTAGATTAAGGCCCCATTGCGGGGCGCCCCATACATAGAAAGCGAGAACCCATGGCACTGACAGGAGCCCAGGTCAAGCAGCTTCGCAGCATGGCCCATCACCTCAACCCCGCCATCATCATCGGTAAGTCCGATGTCAACGAGGGCACCGTCGAGCAGACGGTTGCCTACCTGGAGAAGCACGAGCTCGTTAAGTGCTCCGTGCTGGACGGCTCCAGCCTTTCTGCCCGCGAGGCCGCCGAGGAGCTCGCCGAGCGCTGCCACGCCGACGTCGTTCAGGTTATCGGCCGCAAGTTCTCGCTGTATCGCGAGTCCTCGCGCAAGGATATCGAGAAGATCAAGCTCGTCTAAAACCGACTGGTCATACCGAGCAAGCCTGCGGGCGTCCGATTGATTCGGACGCCCGTTTTTTATCGCTCGACAAGCACGCGCTTGAGCCTGCCTTCGACCAAGCGCTCATACAGGCGCCTTGTCTCCGGCTCGGGCACGCCTTGAACCTGCTCTCGCAGGTGGTGCATGTGGCCGCTGTATAACTCGACAACATCGCGGCGTCGTCCCGCCGCGCCGTAAACGCGCATGGCGCAGCGAACCATGTCCTCGCGCGCCGTCTCCTGGCGAAGCCCCGATTCCACGAGCCAAATTGCCGATTGCAGGTCATTCTCCTCGAGAGCGGCATTCACTCCCCTAATCATGCAGTCGATGTACTTGGATTGCATAATGCGGCGCATGCGCGTAAAGAACGTGGGATTGCAACCGGTGGGAACATACAGCGGACCCGCGTAGAGCTGCTCAACCTTAAGACATAGCTCAATCAGGTGAGGCCCTCTCGCACCCATACGATTTCCCAGGATCTCGCGGCTCAGCTGATCAAAGAGTCTTACATCGGTCTTAACGTAGTCGCCGTTGAGCCCAATGCACTCGTTTTGGATGACCACGCACGACTTGCCATCCGGCGTTGGACCCAAAGCCGAGCGCAAGCGCGATACCGTCGAATACAGATTGTTGCGCGCGGCGCTAAACTCGGCATGGGGCCACAACTCCATGGCGATTGTCTCGCGGTCGACCATGGCATCCATGCCCAACGCGAGCCGCTCGGCAAGTGTTGCCGCCTTTTTGCGACGCCACATCTTATCCGTGATGGGAAAGCCGTCGCGCTCGGCGCGAAATGTGCCAAACATGCGCATCTCAATATGGCCGATCGTATCGACAGCCTCAACCTCGCCCGCCTGGAACAGGTGCTCGCTTTCGCCCTCAAAATCATCGCGTAGTGAATACCGCGACAGCTCACGCACCGGAAGCTTCTTGCGAATCCTGACGGCAGGCTCGCCCAGACAGTGCATCGCAAGACGCGCAAATAGCCGATACGATGGGTCTAAAATCCCCGAGCGATTCATAGACATCCAGGCGGCAAGATCGCTATCGCGGCCCGCAGCGGCCAGGTGCAGCGCCACGATCCAGGCTTCTGAGCCACCGACCTGCGTCTTGCTAATGTCGAGCAGCTCCGCCTCTTCGCGAACCGATACCAGCGACGTATTGCGCAGGTACGCCACGCGCTCCAGCAGCAACGCGTTTTCGCGCATGTACGCAATCGATTCGTCGGCGAGCTTGAGCACCTGAACCGCGCGGAACTTCGCGTTGACCGGCCGCCCCTCCGCCAGCGATTGCCAACCCTCCAGCAATAACCCAAACAGCTGAATTTGATTGTCACGAACACGCACCGCAAAGCGGTCGAGCTCGCCAAACGCCACATCGTCGGTCACGGGCAAGCCCGCGAGCAGGCGCCGCGCCGCGAGCACCATGCGCAGCCAAATGGATGGCGCCTTAAGCCCGCGGATATCGAGCGCCTCGAGTATCTGCGCCATCTTGTCATCGCGCTCGTCGGGTTTAGCAAACGAGCCGTCGAACAGCTCCACCAGCATATGGTCGGCCTGTATGAGAATCCCCGCGATGTCGAGCTCGCAATCATAAGCTTTGCACGCCTTGAGCTTCGCGAGAACATTGCCGTCTTCCGCTCGCTCGGTTAGGTGGCGCTTGACCTCGATATGCGCGGACAGCATGTCGAGCACCTCGCAGGATGTCTGTTCTTGCACAACAGGGTTGGCGGGAAGCCCCAGGTCATTGTCGCCGTAAAAGGCGATAGTAAGCGCCTGGGCTATTTTCCAGGTAGCGGGGTCGACCTCGCGGGCCGCCTGGTCACCCGCACGTTCGATAACGGACGCCATATACCTTGCTAGCTTTGTATTGCACACGCTGACAGCCGCCAGATACACGCCGAGTGCCTCGGCGGGTGTCGGCTCTTGCTCCTGCTTTTCCGCATTGATCATCGCCGACGCCGCACGGCAAATGTCCCCTCCGTGCCCGGTCAGGGCAAGATCGGCCCCATACTGCCCGGCAAGTTCCAATACCACATGGCGGTCCAAGAACGCGTCGGCCAGGTCCATAGCCAAATCGCATCGGCCCGCCTTGATCAAAATGCGAGCAGCCCGCGATACAAGTTCGGGACGGATCTCGGCAACAAGCTTTCGCAGCCTCAGGCGCGCGTTGTCCTGAGCACCCAAACACCTAAAGGTGCGATCAGACGGATCCATGCCAAAAATCGGATAATCGCGCACAAAGATGGACTGGTCAACCATTGAAAGCCTCACGCCGCACGCCTCTAGCTCCGCAATGCGGCCCTCGCCCATCAGTACCATCAAACAGGCAACGGTAAACAACAGGTTGTTCTCGAGCGATGCGAGATCGGCCAGCGCCGCACCGTACACGTTGACGATTTCGTTCTCGAGCAACCCGGCAACATCGCCCTGTCCATACATTCCCGTCTGCAAGGCAGATACCAGCTCGGGTACACCCTGTGTGAGCCGATAGAAATCAAGCGATGTGCTGATTGAGAACGCCGTGGCCCATGACGAATACTCATAGGCGTGCACCTTGAGCATCTGCGCATTGACTTTTACAGAATCGCCCAGCCCGTGGATAAGCAATCGGTTGGAGGGGCGGCAGGCAATAAAGACCCCCGTCCCCGTAGCACGTAAGCTGCGGATTCGATCGATGAGGTCCTCGGTTTCGCGCTGCTCGAGATTGGGCACGTTGTCGATCGCAACGAGCGAATGCGGTTTGTCCTTAAGCTCATCGGCAACAACCTCGAGCTGCATAAAGAGCTCGCGGCCAATCGCGCGGTCGGCCTCGATAATCCGAACCGGCCCTCGCGTGGGGTCCGATTTAACCTCCTGCACGTATTGCAGCAATACCGACGTCTTACCAAACCCGTCGGGCGCGTAAAGCAGAACGATTCCCGCCTTGCGCCCTTTAACGATGAGCTCGTTCATCAAGCGATCGCGCCGCACCATATAGCCGCCGCTCGTCGGCATCAACTCGAGGTCGTCCGTATTGCCCAGATCGTTTACCATACCTGCTCCTCAACTCGACCATATGGACACCGTAGCTGCAGGACCATATGAGCCACCCCGTGAATAGCGTGACTTAGAGTTTTTGGCTGTCTGCCGGTACGTGTTTGGCAAGTTTTTGTACAGCGAGGCCCGATGGTAACTTATCCCCCGACCAATAGGTCTTTGCGCAGGTCAATGCGCTTGCCAGCATGTCCCATCCCATTTGCAGTGTAGCGCAGTCGGCTGTTTTTATTTGAGTTGCGCAACTCGCCTACTCCTCGCTACCGCCTACGACTCTATAGTGGCAAATGTGCATAGAATCTGCTATAGAATGAATCGCATAATTTAGAACCCACCAGTCAAGCACGCGGCAAGGTTACCGTCATGCATGCACCACGGCCCATGTCCACTAAAAAGGCCCCCGCAAAGCGAGGGCCTTTTGAAAAGCTATGTCAGATCGCTTGGTCGCGTTACTCGCAGAGCGAAAGAGCGGCCTCGTCAGCAACGACGACGCAATTGGTGTGGAGCTGCAGGATTGAAGCGGGGCACTCGGGCGTAACCGGGCCATAGCACATATCGTGCACAGCCTGAGCCTTGGCCTCGCCGTTGGCGACAACCAGGATCATGCGGGCATACATGATGGTCTGGGTGCCCATGGTGTAAGCCTGACGGGGCACATCATCGATGCTGTCGAACAGGCGGCTGTTGGCCTGAATGGTGCTCTCGGTCAGGTCGACGCAGTGCGTACCCTTGGAGAAGTGGTCATCGGGCTCGTTGAAGCCAATATGACCGTTATTACCAATGCCGAGCAGCTGCAGATCCGGGTAACCGGCGGCAGCGACGATCTTGTCGTACTCGGAGCAGGCAGCAGCGGCATCGGGGTTGGAGCCATCGGGCACGTGCGTGTTGTTCAGATCGATATTGATGTGATCGAAGAAGTTCTCGCGCATAAAGTAGTGATAGCTCTGGGGATCGTCGTGCGAAAGACCACGATACTCGTCCAGGTTGTAGGTGCTGACCTCGGCGAAGTCGACGTCGCCCTTCTCGTACCAAGCGGCGAGCTGCTTGTAGGCGCCAATCGGGGTGGAGCCGGTGGCAAGACCCAGCACGCAATCGGGCTTGAGGATAACCTGGGCCGAGATGATATTGGCGGCCTTGCGGCTCATATCCTCGTAGTCTTTAGCTTTAATAATTTTCATTACGCGTCCTTTCTCGTACAAGAGAGGCAAGGCTCCCCTTACAAGCACTTGCCCGCGGCCCGCGTCGGCCGCAACCAACGTGTGCGGCCACCAGGGCGAGGTCGCGTAATGTATGTGTCTCGTGTCTAGCCGCGTCGAGGCCCCTGCCCGTCCACGGTGACCCAAAGCTGTTTAGCCTCGGACGTTTCCCATCTTGCCACGGAGGGCGTCCTCTTTCAAGGGCGCCCTCCGTAAACGTGTTTGAATTGTAGGCTAAAGGCCAAAAGCGCCAACTAGCGCTCGCGAGCGACGATAAGCTGGTCCATCTCCTCGACATGCTCTCCAACGGAACCCTTAATGCTCGAGAACTCAACGGAGTTGCACACCAAGATGGGAACCGTCACATCGTAGCCCTCGGCAGCAATTGCCTCGCGATCGAACTCGATGAGTACATCGCCCTTATGGACAATGTCACCCACTTGCGCATGCACGGTAAAGTGCTTGCCCTCGAGCTGAACAGTGTCCAGGCCAACGTGAATCAGAACGTCCAGGCCATCAACCGTGTTAAGCGCAACGGCATGACCCGTGGGAAAAATCGCCTCGACCTTAGCGTCCGCCGGCGCGATAACACGCGTGCCCGTGGGCTGAATCGCCACGCCCTGACCCAAAAGGCCGGTGGCAAACGTCTGGTCTTTGACCTCGGACAACGGAATGACGTCGCCCGAGATGGGAGCATCCAGCGTAAGGACTCGACCACGCATACCAAAAGACCTTAGGACTTTAGTGAACATGCTCCCCCTTGGACATACCAATAATCAAATACAGTCTTGCTAGTTTACCACTTGGCACTGGTTTTTGACCATTAGGGAAGTTCGCGCTTGACAACCTCGACGATGTCGTCAACCACACGCTGGGTCAGCTCGTGCGTCTCGGCCTCGGCCATCACGCGGACCAGCGGCTCGGTGCCACTCGGACGTACCAGAATGCGGCCGCGGCCGTTGAGCTCCTTCTCGGCGGCAGCGACGGCGTCCCAAATGGGCTGGCAATCGTCCAGGCCGGCCTTGTTGTCCGAATGCACGTTGACAAGCACCTGCGGGTACTTCTTCATGATGCCGGCAAGGTCGGTGAGGGTGCGGCCGGTGCGCTTGAGCACGGCCAGAAGCTGCAGGGCCGTCACCAAGCCGTCGCCGGTGGTGTTGTGCTCCAGGAAGATGATGTGGCCGGACTGCTCGCCGCCGATGACAGCGCCGTCCGCGAGCATGCGCTCCAAAACGTAGCGGTCACCCACGGCGGTCTGGACCATCTCAAAGCCCTGCTCCTTCATGGCGATGGAGAAGCCCAGGTTGCACATGACGGTCGAGACGATCTCGGAGTTGGCGAGCTTGCCGCGAGCGGCCAGGTCGGAGCCGCAGATGGCAAGAATGTAGTCGCCATCGATCTCGTTGCCCTCGCTGTCCACAAAGAGCACGCGATCGGCGTCGCCGTCGTGGGCAAGGCCGATATCGGCGTGGGTGCGCAGCACGAGCTCGCGCAGGGGCTCAAGGTGCGTGGAGCCGCACTCGACGTTAATGTCGGTGCCGCAGTAATCGGTGTTGATGGCATGGACCGTGGCGCCCAGGCGCTGAAGCGCTGCAGGCGTAGTCTGGCAAGAAGCGCCGTGGCCGCAGTCGACGGCAACAACCAGGCCGTCGAGCTTAAGGCCGTCGAGGGTGCTGATAGCGTGGTCGACGTATGCCTTGCGAGCGTCCTTCATCTTGATGATGTGACCCACGCCGGCACCGGTCGGCAGCGTGTCGGCAGCCATGGCCTCCTCGGACATGACCCAGGCGCTGATCTCTTCCTCGACGGCATCGGGAAGCTTCATGCCCTTGCGGCTAAAGAACTTGATGCCGTTGAACTCCGGCGGATTGTGCGAAGCGGAGATGACGATGCCGCCGTCGAGCTCGTTTTGGACGGTAAGCAGCGCCACGGCCGGCGTAGGGATAACGCCGCAGCAGTGCGGGCGGCCGCCCTCGGCCATAATGCCGGCGGTCAGAGCGCTCTCGAGCATGGTGCCCGAAAGACGCGTGTCGCGGCCGATGCAAATGTCCGGACCAAGAAACTTGGTCGCCGCACGGCCAAGGCGAAACGCGAGGTCGCACGAGAGGTCGGCGTTGGCGACGCCGCGGACGCCATCGGTACCGAAAATGTTCTGGGGCATAGGATCGCTCCTTCCCAAGTGGGCAAAACGCAGTCGCCCACCCTAGTCGAAAAAGAAAAGCGGGACCCGCCGAGCAATCGGCAGGCCCCGCTTGTACATTGTATCTCGTAAGGAGATAAAACCTTAGCGCTTGGAGAACTGGGGAGCGCGGCGAGCCTTCTTGAGGCCGTACTTCTTGCGCTCGACCACGCGAGCATCGCGCGTAAGGAAACCGGCCTTCTTGAGGTCAGCACGGTAGTCGCCAGCGTTCAGAAGAGCGCGAGCGATGCCCAAGCGCAGAGCGCCGGACTGACCGGAGATGCCGCCGCCATCGCACAGAGCGATAACGTCGAACTGACCGGCGGTGTCGGTCACCTTGAAGGGAGCAAGGGCGTTCTCAACGAGCTGATGACGGCCGAAATACTGCTCGGCGTCACGCTTGTTGATGGTCACCTTGCCGGTGCCGGGGACGAGACGGACGCGGGCGACGGCGTTCTTACGACGGCCGGTACCCTGGTAGACAACGGTGTTCTCAGCCATCTTTAAGCCTCCAGCTCAATCTTCGTGGGGTTCTGGGCAGCGTGCGGATGCTCGGCACCAGCGTAGACCTTAAGCTTGGTCATCTGGGCACGGCCGAGGGTGGTCTTGGGCAGCATACCGCGAACGGCGCGCTCGATGACCTTCTCCGGGTGCTTCTCCATAGCCTGGCGGAAGCTCTCAGCCTTGAGGCCGCCGTTGTAGCCGCTGTGGCGATAATAGGTCTTCGTGTCGGCCTTGTTACCGGTAAGCTGGACCTTATCGGCGTTGATGACGACAACGAAGTCGCCGCAGTCGCTGTTGGGCGTGAACTGGGGCTTGTTCTTACCGCGCAGGATCATTGCGATCTGGGTGGCAAGACGGCCCAGGACAGCACCATCGGCGTCGACGAGAACCCAGTTGCGCTGGACCTCGCCCTGCTTGGCGTAGTGAGTCGATTTCGAAATCACTTAGACTCCTCCATGTACAGTACGTGTTGTTACAGAGATTCACGGGGCTCTGCAAGTAACCCGTCCATATTACCCCGCTCG
>DBFZQW010000164.1:0-6498 GCA_048521445.1 Collinsella sp.
CATTCTGACCGAGTCCGCTCTGTCCTTCCTCGGCATGGGCGTTATTCCGCCTACGCCTTCGTGGGGCTCCATGATTCAGGACGGTCAGCAGTATCTTCTGACCGCTCCCTGGATGATGATCATGCCCGGTCTGGCAATTCTTTCGACGGTGCTCGCCTTCACCCTGCTGGGTGACGGTCTGCGCGACGCCCTCGACGTCAAGATGAAGGACGCATAAGGATGAAGAAGAACAAGAACTATGTGGACCTGAAGGACCAGCCGGTTCCCGAGGGCCAGCATCTGCTCGAGGTCGATGACCTTAAGATGTATTTCCACACCGAGGATGGCATTGTTCGCGCTGTCGACGGTGTCTCCTACACGCTCGATCGCGGCGAGACCCTGGGCGTCGTCGGCGAGTCCGGCTCTGGTAAGTCCGTGACCGCCATGACCATCATGGGCCTCATCTCGATGCCTCCGGGAAAGATTGAGGGCGGCGACGTTCGCTATCGCGGTCGTTCTATCCTTGAGATGACCGAGGAAGAGATGCAGCACATTCGCGGCAACGATATCGCGATGATCTTCCAGGATCCTATGACCTCCTTGAACCCGGTCTATAAGATCGGCAAGCAGGTGGGCGAGGGCCTTCGTCTGCATCGCGGTTACTCCAAGCAGGAGGCGCTCAAGCGCGCCACCGAGCTTTTGGACCTCGTTGGCATTCCTGAGCCCGAGAAGCGCGTCAATGAGTATCCGCACCAGTTCTCTGGCGGTATGCGTCAGCGCGTCATGATTGCCATGGCTCTTGCCTGCGATCCCGATATTCTGATTGCCGATGAGCCCACGACTGCCCTGGACGTTACCATCCAGGCTCAGATTATTGAGCTTATGCAGGAAATGCAGGAGAAGAACGGCAACGCCATCATCATGATTACCCATGACCTGGGTGTTGTCGCTGATATGGCCGACAAGATCATGGTCATGTACGCCGGCCGTCCCGTCGAGTTCGGTACTGCCGAGGAAATCTTCTACGAGAGCCGCCACCCCTACACCTGGGGCCTTATCCGCTCCATCCCGGAGCAGGCCATCGATGAGAAGAAGCCGCTTACGCCGATTCACGGCAATCCGCCTTCGCTCATGAACCTGCCCGAGGGCTGCGTGTTCTCGCCTCGTTGCCCTTATGCAACCGATAAGTGCCGCAAGCAGCGCCCCGAGCGTGTTGTCACCGAGTCCGGTCACTATTCTGCGTGCCACTATTCCGGTGACCCCGAGTTCCTCAAGAACGCCCCTGAGACGTCCCGTACGCGCAAGGATTCCAAGAAGGGAGGCGAGGCGTAAATGGCAGACAATAACGAGCGCACCCCGCTGCTGAAGGTCGAGCACCTCTCTAAGGAGTTCCCCGCAGAGTCCGGCATGTTCGCCAAGCGTTTTTCCAAGCGTGTCGTCTCTGCTGTAAATGACATCTCTTTCGAGATTTATCCTGGCGAGACCTTTGGTCTGGTTGGTGAGTCTGGTTGCGGTAAGTCCACAACGGGCCGCACCATCATGCGCTTGACCAAGCCGACCGCCGGTAAGGTGTTCTTCCAGGGTAAAGATGTTGCTGAGATGAACAAGCATGAGATCAAGGACATGCGTCGTGATATGCAGTTTATCTTCCAGGATCCTTATGCTTCGCTGAATCCCCGTATGACCATCGGCGAGATCGTCTCCGAGCCCATGACCATTCACGGCGTGGGAACCAAGGAGGAGCGCATTGAGCGCGTCCGCGAGCTTCTCGACGTCGTTGGACTGAACCCCGAGCACATTAACCGCTATCCCCATGAGTTCTCGGGCGGCCAGCGTCAGCGCGTCGGCATTGCCCGCGCATTTGCGCTGAAGCCCAAGCTGATTATCTGCGACGAGCCGGTATCCGCTCTGGATGTGTCCATTCAGGCCCAGGTTCTGAACCTGCTCAAGGAACTGCAGGACAAGTTCGGTACCGCATATCTGTTTATCGCCCACGATCTGTCCGTTGTGCAGCACATCTCCGATCGCGTTGCCGTTATGTATCTGGGTAAGATGGTCGAGGTTTCGGACTGGAAGACGCTCTACAGCGAGCCTCACCATCCGTACACGCAGTCGCTGCTGTCTGCCGTGCCGGTTCCCGATCCTGATATCCAGAAGACCCGCAAGCGCATCATCCTCGCCGGCGATCCGCCGTCACCGCTGGATCCGCCGACCGGCTGCCGTTTCCACACGCGCTGCCCGATCGCGCAGGGTATCTGCTCCGAGAAGCTTCCCGAGTTTAAGGAAGTTGCACCGGGTCACTGCTGTGCCTGCCACTTCGCCGAGCCGTTCCCGATTAAGGAATCGCACATCGACCTGTAGTCGGTTGTACTCGTCCGGGCCCACCCTGGTGTTACTTTTCAGAACGTCCTCGGACATGCAAGAAACCCCCGCTGCGCACTTCGTGCGGCGGGGGTTTCTTGCGTCCTGCGGAATGTTCTGAAAGTAACACCAGGGCGGGCCCTACGTTAACTCGGCAGGGGGAGTGCGATTCCTCGATCGCTCACTAAACCTAATAAGAAATTGAGTGAGGCCGGAGCATTAGCTCCGGCCTCCTTATATAAGGGCTCGGCAAAGCCGAGCCACTAAATATATATCAGCCCCAGAACATGTTTGAGAACGGTGTCTGGAGTACGTGGACGCAGGTCCCGAATCGGTGTTGCCTCCCGGCGCATTCCGCAGGGGGAGCGATATTTTGCAGCACGAAGTGCGTAGCAAAATATCGCTCATGCCCGAGGACGCGCCGGGAGGCAACACCGATTCGGGACCGGACATAAGCGTCTACCTGCGCATTTACAATTTCGTAAACTTTTTTCAAAAAAGTGCTTGCACAGTTCTCGAATCATAGGTTATTATCTTCCTCGTTGAAAGAGCGGGTCCAACCAAACGGACCGCGAATCAACAACATAGCATGTCGGAGTGGCGGAATTGGCAGACGCGCTAGCTTGAGGTGCTAGTGACCGCTTTTTGGTCATGCGGGTTCAAGTCCCGCCTCCGACACCATCGCATTTGAGAAGCCTCTTCGGAGGCTTTTTTGTTACCGATAGACGGTGGGGTTCACGATGGAAACGCTTGAACGCAACGAGTGGGCAGACGTTGCCCAACTAGTCGAGATCACGAGCGATGCTGTCATCATCTGCGAGCTCGACGGAACCATTTTGCATGTGAATAATCGCTTGCTTAGTTTGATGTGCGAGGAACGTGCTGACGTCATCGGTGGAGATGTCAAAGACGTCCTGTACTCTTCCGCTTTTGAACGTGCGACGGAACATCGCCTGCCATTTGAAACTGATGGCTCCGAGAACGAACTGATGCTCAAGCTGAGTGACGGTTCCTTTATCCCCGTCCTGGTTTGTGCCGGCTCGGTTACACCGCCTCGCATCTTTGGGCGCCGCGCGCCGCGTGTTCTGGTGGCGCTCCATAGCATCGAAGAGCAATACTCGCACGATCGCCAGCTCAAGCGTGCGCTTTCGGAGCTCAGGGTGGCGAATAAGCGCCTTTCGGGCACATTGTCGGTCATTATGAGTACGGTGGGTTCCGATGAGCTGCCTAGTTTGTTAGATACCGTTTTGAACCAGCTTGTAGGAACGCTCGATGCTTCGGGTGCCGCTATCTATTTTTCTGAGAGCGGCGGTTTTAAGCTTCGCGGTGTTTCCAAGGAGCTGCACGACAGCTACCTGCCCGAGTTTTTGCCGTATGGCGCTGGCATTCCGACGTATGTTCTTCGCGAGTCGCGCGCCTGTCGCTTGTCGATTCAACAGGACCTTGAGGGTGATAGCGCCGCCTCCGGTATGTTCATGGACCTGGACAATCGTTCTAAGCACCTGCTGCGCGTGCAAGATATGCCTCCATACCGCAGTGAGATATGTCTTCCCGTGTTTTACTGTACTCAGGTGCTCGGTGTGTTGGAGGTCGGTTGGAAGCGTCCGCAGGCACCGCTTGCCTATGACGTCAACGTGCTCGAGGTCATTTGCGATTACCTCTCCATCCAGCTGGTCGGCATGGCGTCAAGCTTGCGCTCGCGTCGTACGGCAGAGCTTGGTCGCTCGTTGAATGTGCTTCGGGATGAGCTGTTTACCTACCTCGATGATCCTGTTGCCGCCTCGCGTGCGGTGTCGACCGAAATCTGCGCCGTGCTTAATTGCCATTTCTGCCCCGTGGAGTATGATGCGGGCCTCGAAACCTATGTCATCGATTTCGAGGGCGGCAGCCGTGTGGCGCTGCCGGGCGATCCGGAGTCGCTCTTCTTTTCCGTCACGACGCCGGCGGCACGCCTGGGGACATCTTCCGATGGGTTCGAGGCATCGGTGCTGGGCGGGACGAGCGCAGATGACCTCAAACATGTGCGCCTTACACGTGTGGACGAGTCCACGTCTATGGGCGCATGGTTGAGGGCCCACGGCCTACCGTGTCAGGGACTTTATGTCGACTCCGGCATCGAAGCGGGGCGCTATCACTCGGAAGCGGATGGCAAACGAAGCAACGATGCGATTGTTCCCGCCGATATCGCCAAGGGGCCTACGAGGCGCGTTTTGCTGCTTCGTGATGGCAGCCAGGAGCCAATCGATGACCTTGAATACGACTACATGGTGCATTTAGCGCACGACTTTGAGCTGATCTACGAGGGTGAGTCTCAAAAGCGCGAAGAACGTCATATTGCTCAGACGCTTCAGATTGGCATGAGAAATTCGCTTGGTGACGTTCCGGGTATCGCAACCGATTCGGTGTACCTGTCAGCCACGAACTCGGCGTTGGTTGGCGGCGACTTTTATACGCTTGTCCGTCTTCCCGACGATTGCGCTGTAATGATTTTGGGCGATGTTTCCGGCAAAGGAATCGAGGCGGCGTCGATGTCAGCGCTCGTCAAGACGGCGCTGACGGCCTATGCCTGGGAGGGTGCGGGGCCTGCCCGCATGGCTCGCTCGCTCAATAGCATGCTCATGGGCTTTTCGAGGGTCGAGACGTTTGTGACGGCGTTTATCGCCAAGATTGACCTTAAAGCGGGTCGCGCTACCTATTGCTCAGCGGGACATCCTCCCACTATGGTCATTAGGCCAGAGTCGAAGCCGCTTGGCGGCGGAGAAGCCCGAGGGGGAGAAGTGGAGCTCCTTGGGTGCCAATCGGGTGTGATCGGTGCCTTTGGGAGCATGGTGTACGAGACGGGCGTGTTTACGTTCGCTCCTGGTGACATGCTATTTATGTATACCGATGGAACAATCGAAGCACGTGATCGCTCGGGTGCTTTCTTTGGCGAGCAACGTCTTCGTGACCTTCTGCTCTCTGTTTCGGGCGAGGGCGTATCGGGAATCTGCGGTAAGGTCTTGGGCGAGCTTGACCGCTTTACCGAGTCAGCGCTGGACGATGACATCGCGCTGGTTTCCCTTGAGTTTTTACGGGGTCGATCGTAGGCCGCGAAGCTTGACGGGCAAAATCTGCGCAGTTGCAGATACGTATGCATCGAGCGAGCTCTTTTGGGGAACCATGGTCGTATGAATGAGTGGAATGACATAGCGGTTTTGACGCCACCGGGTGATGTCGACATCGCCTCGGTGTCCGTCCTGCGCCGACGGTTGGATAATCTGATCGACCGGGGCGTGCGTCGTGTTGTCATCAATTGCCAGGCCGTGGGCTTTATCGACTCGACAGGTTTGGCGTTTTTGCTTACACGTGCCCGAGAGCTCATGAGGCGAGAGGGCCTGCTTTCGCTTGTTAACGCCTCCGATGAGGTTATTCGCTTTTTGGAGATTGCCCGACTTGTCGACGTCCTGCATGTTGCGGGTCCGGCACGGGAGCCTATTCCCGCCATTCCGGTGGGGGAGCTGCCTCGCTGGAGCAAGAGCGTCGAGGTCCGTCAAGGTATCGAGAACCTTCCATACTACCGACATCGCATCGCCGAACTCCTCGAATCGCTTCCGTTGCGCCGCGACGAGCGCTACGATGTCGCATTGGCGTCGGGGGAGGCGCTGGGTAATGCCTATGACCATGCGGGCGGTATCGGGTGCGTCCTGACGGTTCAGGCCTATGGCGATCGCGTTGTGGTCGAGGTACTTGATCGAGGTGCCGGCTACTCTATCGATGAAACGAGCGAACCGGTCGCATCTGAGGAGCGCGGCCGTGGTATCAAGCTTATGCGTATGCTCGTCGATAACGTGGAGGTTGCTCGTCGTACAGACGGCGCCGGCACGCGTGTGCAGATGGTGAAGCTGTTTAACGGAGCGCCGGAATCGCGTGCCTAGCCAATCGCTTTAGCGCGTTTAGCTACCAAGAACATGCGGCAGGCAATTTTTTTGAAAAAAGTACTTGCGTCTTTTGGACAACTCGCGTAAATTAATAACCCGCAAGCGGACATGGCTCAGTTGGTAGAGCACAACCTTGCCAAGGTTGGGGTCGCGGGTTCGAGCCCCGTTGTCCGCTCCATTGCATTTCCGGACCGTTTAGGCGGTCCTTTTTCGGCGAAGTGGCCAAGTGGTAAGGCAGAGG
>DBFZQW010000165.1:0-5278 GCA_048521445.1 Collinsella sp.
ACGGAACGCAACAGGTTGAGCATACGCAAGCGAGCGGCCCCCAGAGCGTACAAGGTGGCATGAAAAAGGCAGGGCATTGACCTTTTGGTCATGCCCTGCCTTTTGAATGACAGATTGTAGCTCTGGGGGCCGCGCAGCGACGGAGGTCGCCGCCGTTCGTTAGAACGGCGGAACTAGTTACTCCTCGTCGTTGTCCTTGGCCTCTTCGGCGTCGTCGGTGTCCACGAGCTGGTTGAGCAGCTCATCGAGAGAAGCCATGTCCTCGTTGATGGCACCGTTGGCGGGAGCCTTCTTGTCGTCGATCGGGGCGCCCAGGAGCTCCTCGTCGGCGTCGGCGTGATGCGTCGGAGCGGAGGTACCCAGCAGGATATCGTCCGGACCGTCGGGGCTAAAGACCATCTGCAGCAGCTGCGAGAGGTCTTCCTCGTCGGCAACGTCGTCGTTGTTCTCGAGGATGTAGAGCAAGTCGTGGGCCTCCAGGCCGTCACGGAGCTCCTCGATCGCCTTGGCACCGATGCCGTCGATGCGCAGCAGATCCTCCTCGGACTTGCCGACCAGGTCGCCGACCGTCTCGATGCCGACTTCGCTGAACTTGTTGGTCCAGCGCTGCGACACGCCCAGGTCGTCGAACAGGTACAGACGAGCCTTCTCGGCGGAGATGGTGTGGCCGTTGCGGGTGAACGAGCCGTCAGCACCACCGAACTCGTCGTAGCCGGCCCAGTCGAGCTGCTGCGGGAGCTGCTCGTCCAGGTCCTTGAGCTCCACAGGAGCCCACTCGGGCAGCGACTTGGCGTTGGGCGAAGCCGGGCCGTCGATGTCCACGTAGCCGTCGGCCGTGCGATACGTCAGCTTGGCGTTGGCGTACGGCTTGAGGCCGGTACCGGCAGGAATCTTCTTACCGACGATGACGTTGGACTTAAGGTCGAGCAGATGGTCGACCTTGCCCTCGATGGCAGCCTCGGTAAGGACGCCAGCGGTACGGATGAACGAAGCGCTCGACAGCCAGGAGTCGATGTTGGACGCGACCTTGAGCGTACCCAGGATGACGGGCTCGGCCACGGGAGCCTGACCGCCCAGACGGGCAACGCGCTCGACCTCGTCGGCGAACTCGTAGCGGTCGACGTACTGACCAAGCAGGTACTTGGAGTCGCCGGGGTTGGTGATCTGAACGCGACGCAGCATCTGACGTGCGAGCACCTCGATGTGCTTGTCGTTCAGGTCAACGCCCTGGCTGGTGTAGACGTCCTTGACGCTCTCAACGAAGGTGTGCATCGTCGACTCGATGTCGGTCAGCTTGCGCAGGTTGCGGAAGTTGACGAAGCCCTTGGTGATCTGATCGCCGGCGCGAACCTCGCAGCCGTCCTCGATCTCGGGCATAAAGCGCACCGAAGCGGGGACGCGACGCTCGTCGAGGACACGGGTGTGATCCTCGGAGTCGGTGAGCGTCAGCACGTACTCGGACTTCTCGGGCTTAATCGAGAGGTGACCGGAGTACGGAGCCAGCTCGGCCTCGCGACCCAGGATCTTCTCGTTGACGTTGCCGACGATATCGAACATACGGCTGACCGTAGGCAGACCCTGCGTAATATCGTCGACGCCAGCGACGCCGCCGGAGTGAATGGTACGCATCGTAAGCTGCGTACCGGGCTCGCCGATGGACTGGGCGGCAATAATGCCGACCGCGGTACCGATGGCGACCGGACGACGGGTGGAAAGATCCCAGCCGTAGCACTTCTGGCACACGCCGTACTTGGAGCGGCAGGTGAGCAGCGCGCGAAGCTTGACCTTCTTGAGGCCCGCATCGACCATCTTCTGGATGTCGGCGACCTTCTCGATGTAGCCGTCCTGCTCAAAGAGCACGGTGCCATCGGGAGCCACGACGTCCTCGATGAAGCAACGGCCGACGAGGTCGGTGTTGAGGTCGGTGGTGCCGGGGATGATGAGGTTGTAGGTGACGCCCTCGTGCGTACCGCAGTCCTCTTCGCGGACGATGACGTCCTGGGCCACGTCGACCAGACGACGGGTCAGGTAACCAGAGTCCGAGGTGTGGGATGCGGTATCGACCAGGCCCTTACGGGCGCCGTAGGTCGAAATGAAGTACTCGAGCGGCAGCAGGCCCTCGCGGAAGTTCGCCTTAATGGGAAGGTCGATCGTCTCGCCGGACATGTCTGCCATCAGGCCACGCATGCCGCCGAGCTGACGCAGCTGGGTCTTAGAACCACGGGCGCCGGAGTCGGCCATCATGTACAGCGGGTTCTCCTCGTCGAACATGTCGAGCATGAGTGCTGCGACCTTATCGGTACAAGCGGTCCACTCGTTAACGACTTCGATGTGGCGCTCCGTCTCGTTGATGAAGCCCTCCTCGAAGTACTCGTTGATCTGGTCGACGTTGGCCTGGGCGCGATCGAGCAGCTCCTGCTTCTCGGCAGGGATGAGAGCGTCCCACACCGAGATGGTGAGACCGGCGCGGGTAGCGTAGTGGAAGCCGGAGTACTTGATGGCGTCGAGGATCGGACCGACCTTGGCCTCGGGGTAACGATCGCAGCAGTCCGCAACCAGCTTGGCCACGTCGCCCTTGACCATCTTGTAGTTCATGAACTCATAGTCTTCGGGCAGGCACTGGCGGTTGAAGATGATGCGGCCGATGGAGGTCTCGAAGCGCGCGGTCTTGTTGCCGGTGACGTCGTAGTCGACAAACTCGTTCTTGCCGTTCTTGACGCGGAAGATACGGGTGCCGTCCTCGTTGATGACGTTGGCGTCGGCAGCGGACACGCGGACCTGAATCTTGGCCTGCATGTCGACCTCGGAGCGGCAGTCATAGGCGTGCAGCGCGTCGTCGAAGCTGGCGAACACGTGGTTCTCGCCCGGCAGACCGTCGCGGACCTGGGTGAGGTAGTACACACCGATGATCATGTCCTGCGAGGGGATGTTAACCGGCTTGCCGGATGCCGGCGAGCGCAGGTTGTTCGCAGAGAGCATGAGCACGCGAGCCTCGGCCTGAGCCTGGCTGGACAGCGGCACGTGGACAGACATCTGGTCGCCGTCGAAGTCGGCGTTGAAGGGCGAGCAGACCAGCGGGTGCAGGTGGATAGCCTTGCCCTCGACCAGAACCGGCTCAAAGGCCTGGATAGACAGACGGTGCAGGGTCGGTGCGCGGTTGAGCAGCACGACGCGGCCGTCGATGACCTCTTCGAGGATATCCCACACAAAGGTGGCACCGCGGTCGATAGCGCGCTTGGCGCCCTTGATGTTCTCGACCTTGCCGAGCTCGACCAGGCGCTTCATAACGAAGGGCTTGAAGAGCTCCAGCGCCATGGTCTTGGGCAGACCGCACTGGTGCAGCAGCAGCTTGGGGTCGGTAACGATAACCGAACGGCCGGAGTAGTCGACACGCTTACCCAGCAGGTTCTGGCGGAAACGACCCTGCTTGCCCTTGAGGGCCTCGGCGAGCGACTTGAGCGGGCGACCGCCACGGCCAGAGACCGGGCGACCACGACGGCCGTTGTCGAACAGGGCGTCCACGGACTCCTGGAGCATGCGCTTCTCGTTGTTCACGATGATCGCAGGGGCGTCCAGGTCGAGCAGGCGCTTGAGTCGGTTGTTACGGTTGATCACGCGACGGTACAGGTCGTTGAGGTCGGACGCGGCGAAGCGGCCGCCGTCGAGCTGGACCATCGGGCGCAGATCGGGCGGAATGACCGGGATGACGTCCAGAATCATGTTCGCGGGGCTGTTGCCACCCTTCAGGAAGGCGTCAACGACCTCGAGGCGCTTGACGGCCTTCTCGCGCTTCTGCTTCTGAGAATCCTCGTCAGCGATGATGGCCTTGAGCTTCTCGGCCTCGGAGGGGAGGTCGATGGCAGCGAGCAGGTCGCGGACGGCCTCGGCACCCATACCACCCTTGAAGTACATGGAGTAGTAACGGGTCATCTCGCGGAACAGCGGCTCATCGGAGATGAGGTCGCGCTCGGTGAGCTTCATGAAGGCGTTGAAGGCGTCCGTGCGGAGCTGCTTCTCGTCCTTGCACTCTTCCTCGATATCGACGATGCCAGAGGCGATCTCCTCGGGGGTCAGCGGCTCCTCGTCGGAGAACTCGTCAAAGTTCTCGGGGTCGCCCTGCTCCTTGAGGGACTCGATCTGGCGGGCGCACTCGGCATCGATCTCTTCCAGATCGGCGGCGAGCTCCTCGCGCAGGTCGTCGGCGTCGGCCTCGCGAGCCTCGTAGTCAACCTCGGTGATGATGTAGCTGGCAAAGTACAGAACCTTCTCGAGGTCCTTGGACTTGATGTCGAGCATACGGCTCATCGGGAAGCTCGTGGGGCTCTTGAAGTACCAGATGTGGGACACGGGAGCGGCGAGCTCGATGTGGCCCATGCGGTCGCGACGCACCTTGGCCGAGGTGACCTCGACGCCGCAGCGCTCGCAGACGATGCCCTTAAAGCGGATGCCCTTGTACTTGCCGCAGGAGCACTCCCAGTCCTTGGCGGGACCGAAGATCTTCTCGCAGAACAGGCCGTCCTTCTCGGGCTTGAGGGTACGGTAATTGATGGTCTCCGGCTTCTTGACCTCACCGTGCGACCAGGAACGGATCTGGTCGGCAGAGGCAAGGGAGATCTTTACCGAGTCAAAATCAGTAGCTTCGAAATCTGCCACAGTCAACTACTCCTTATCAGTGGTCGTGGCGGCGACAGCCTCGGGTGCCTCGGCGGTCTCGGCATCCTCGGCCTCGACGTCGGTGTCAACGCCGGCGAGCGCAGCCAGGTCGTCGAGAGCAGAGGTCTCCTCGGCGGTCACAGGGGCGGAGGCGTCCTCGTCGGCATCGTGCATGGGCTCGATGTCCAGCGCGAGGGAGCGGATCTCCTTGACGAGAACCTTGAAGGACTCGGGGATACCCGGGACAGGAACGTTCTCGCCCTTGACGATGGACTCGTAGGTCTTGACGCGGCCCACGGTATCGTCGGACTTGACGGTCAGGATCTCCTGCAGGACGTTGGAAGCGCCGTAAGCGTACAGTGCCCAAACTTCCATCTCGCCGAAACGCTGGCCGCCGAACTGAGCCTTGCCGCCCAGAGGCTGCTGGGTAACCAGGCTGTAAGGGCCGGTCGAGCGGGCGTGGATCTTGTCGTCGACCATGTGGCCGAGCTTGAGGATGTAGGACGTACCCACGGTAATGGGCTCGCGGAACTCCTCGCCGGTGCGGCCGTCGAACAGACGGGTCTTGCCGCGCTCGTCAAGCTGGGTGACGAACTCGGGGCGCATGTGATCGCCAAAGGCAGCA
>DBFZQW010000166.1:0-9598 GCA_048521445.1 Collinsella sp.
ATCGATGGTGGAGTCGTTCACGCGCAGGTTGATCTCGGTAAAGTACGGCGTGTTGACGTGGATGGTCAGATTAAAGTCGTAATCCAGGTCGTAGCGCGGCGGGTTGTAGCTCTCGCGCTCGCCGTCCTTGGTCTCGCGATAGATCTCGGTGCGCTGCTCGTCGATATCCATATCGCAGCCGAGTACCTGCGAGAACTCGATGATGTCGGGATTGGCGTCGCGCCAGCGGCTCTGCGAAGTGATGATCAGCAGGCCCGCGTCCTCATCGAGCATAATATTGGTGCGCCCGGCAGAAAGCGTGCACGTGGGGTTGAACGAAGACAGGCGCTCGGCGTTGGCCTCGCGGTAGGCGAGTTGCTCACGGATATCGTCCGCGGTGCTGGAGCGATAGCCGTGAAAGTAGGGGGAGAGCTTGCCGGCGCACTCTTTGCACAGGTAGCCTTCATTGATTTTTGTCTTACCTAGAAGTCCCAGCTCGGTACCGCAAATCGCGCACTCTTTCTTCTCGAACATCTTGTCAAAGAAGCCCATGGCTGCCTCCCATCAACAGGTAGCGTGTGTCACTTTTGATGATGGGGGAGTGCGCGATCCTTCGCGATACCCAGACGGCTCAAGGAGTCTCCACAACTGGGACACATGGCCCATTTTTGACTAGTCGCCGGGGACGTTCTTAAACGACTAGTCGCGGGGGACACTCTTCGGCCACTCATTGGGGACGGGCCACTCATTGGGGACGTACTTAAATGAGTGGTAGTTGGAGACACTCCTGGCCGAGCTAGAGATCGCGCGCGTCCCTTCTGGTCCATGCGGCTCAAAATCGCGGCGTGATGTGGACGGCTGGGGTCGAATTGGCAACATTTCGAGCCTGGCTTCGATATTGAGACTGGTTCTTTATTAAAATGGAATTCCAGACAATTGAGCGGCCGGGGGTTAACCATGAGGGGCATGGGAGACACAACCGCATATCTGCGTCGGGGCATTCGGGAGATTATATGCCTGGCGCTGTTCTTCTTCACGTTTTTGGCGTGCGAGTATCTCTTTGATGTGCGCATAGCCGAGTTCGTGCCATCGAGTGAGGTTGTCATCTACGAGAGCATCGTTGTCGGCGCGAGCGTGATTGGCTTTTTCGTGCGCCCATTTCTGTACTATCGCCTTCCCCAGACGATCGATGCGACGAGCGATATTACAGGCATGCTGTTGGTATCGGCGTTGCTGCTGATGATTACGGCAGTGCGGTTTGAGGTAGTAATTGCCGGCGGCCTGGTGGCGTGCTGCGCCCTGGGCTATTGCGGATCGACCGCCCATGCCAATCTTGCGCGGCGTTTTGCGCAGACGCCCTGCCTGGCGCGCGCCGCCGCACTTTCCTATGCCATGGGCGTTCTGGTACAGGTTCTCAACCACATGGTGATGCCTGTCGGCATTCCTCAGCAGGCTGTTCTGGTCGTCTGTGCGATCGCGCAGGTGGCGTTGCTCCACGGTGCCCGACGCGCCAAGCTGCGCGACGAGTCCGATCCCAACTTTGAACCCAGTGCTGCCGGGCTTTCGGTAGATGCTCTGGAATATGGCGCCAAGTGGCATGACGATCCCGAGGCAAAGGCGGCATTCCGTCGCGCCGTAGTTCGCCTGACCGTGGCGACGGCGTATCTTTCCAGCGTATTCGCCGCTCTCAACGCGGGCTTCACGACCCTGCATGCTGTCGGAGCCGTCGATTTGGGCGATTGGCCGCGCCTGCTGCTTGTCGTGAGCTCGTTGGTCGCTGGCGCACTATTTGACCTGCACGGCCGCTCGTATATGAATATCGGCATGACATGTGCCGCCATACTGTCCACGCTTTCGTTCTTTGTGCTCATCGTCGATGGTAATGGCGGCAACGAGCTTGCTGCCACGATCATCTTTTATCTGGGCTCGGGCTTTTTCGTGGTGTTCTTTACCACAAAATATGCCGCCGTCTCGCTCTATGCGCGCTGGTCATATTTTTGGCCGTGCATGGGTCGCGTCGTCAACAACGTGTGCTCGATGCTCGTGACGGCGCCGGCGGTGGCGATCATCTCGAGTCAAAACGTGCTGGCTGCGGTCGGTGCGGCGCTCGTGATGTTTGTGGGCATTGCGATTACGCTGCTGGGGCAGTTGGGGCAACGAGCCGATGATGCCGTGATGCAGGATGGCCTGCCGCTTGCCACCGACGATCTTGGTGGGGATCTTGCGCCCACATGCTCCGACCCCGAGCCCGTGGAGGCAGCGGAGCTCACGTCCGATGAACGCCTCGATGCTTTCGTCGCCACCTTTGGGCTTACAGAGCGCGAGCGCGATATTCTTGAGGTATTGGTCGTTTCGGACCAGAGCGTTCAGGACATCGCCACAACGCTCTTCCTTTCGCGCTCCACGCTCTATCGCCACATTTCTTCGATCAACAAAAAGGCCGGTACCGCCTCGCGTGTAGCCCTTATCAACTTCTTCTAGTCCTGGACGCCCAAGGACTAGCTAATCCTCCAATAAGTTGCGGTGGAATAGTCCCTAAATTAAAGTCACGGGGCTTTAAACAGGAACTATTTCACCGCAACTGCTGGGGGGATAGACTGCGGCGGCGGCAGCTGTGGTAGTGGCAACGGCAGCTGGCAGGGTGTTTTCCGTCTACTTGCTACAGCAGCTCGCCGTGGCGGGCAATGTAGCGGCGCTTTGCCAGCTGGGTGAGCGCGATATAGGCGGTAACGATGCCAATGAGCAGCCCAAAAAAGCTCGTGGGCAGCGGCATGAGGCCGAGCGCATCGGCGATGGGGCTTGCCGGCAGCCAGGTGACGAGCGCCAGGCCCAGCACGGTAAGAACGCACAATGCGGGCGCGGCGTGGTCGCGCGGGCTCGGCAGATGCGGGGAGCGCAACATGTGGACCACGAGTGTCTGCGACCACATGGACTCGACAAACCAGCCGCTCTGGAAGAGCGCAGCAAAGGTCGCCATACCCGCGACGTCGCCCGCGGCGGCAAGCTCGGACCAGCTTGCGTCCACGGCGGCGGGGCACACGACAAAGAAGAGCGCGGCGAAGGTCACGATGTCAAACAGCGAGCTCACGGGGCCCAGCTCGAGCATAAAGCCCTTGATGGACGCGGCGTCCCAGGCACGCGGGCGGGCAGTCCAGGCGTCATCGACGGTGTCCCACGGCAGTGCGATGCACACGATCTCGTAGACCAGCGACAGCAGAACCAGCTGCAGGGCGCTCATGGGCAAAAACGGCAAGAACAGGCTCGCGACGGTCACGGACAGCACATTGCCAAAGTTGGAGCTCACCGTGGTCTTGAGGTACTTGAGCAGGTTGCCGTAAGTGCGGCGGCCTTCGATGATGCCGCGCTCGAGCACGCCCAGGTCCTTCTGAAGCAAGATGATATCGGCGGATTCCTTGGCAATGTCGACGGCCGAATCGACCGAGATGCCGCAATCGCTCGCACGCATGGCGGCGGCGTCGTTGATGCCGTCGCCCATAAAGCCCACGGTGTGGCCGAGCATCTCGCGCATGACACGTACCAGGCGCGCCTTCTGCAGCGGCGAGAGCTTGGCGAAGAGGTGGGTTTTCTCGGCGCGCTCGGCAAGTTCGGCGTCATCGAGCGCATCGATCTCGGAGCCGAGCAAGACGTTGCTCGCATCGATACCAATCTGCTCGCAGACGGTGGCGGCGACGCGGTCGTTGTCGCCGGTTAGGACCTTGACCGCCACGCCCTTGGCCTCGAGGGTGGCGACGGCGCCCGCGGCACTTGCTTTGGGCGGATCGAGGAAGGCCAAAAAGCCCATCAGCACCATGTCGCACTCGTCGGCGATGCCAAACTCGCCCACGCAGCGCGGATTGGTCTTCTGCGCCACGGCAATTACGCGTAGGCCCTCGGCGTTAAGTCCGGCGATCTGCTTGCGAATCTGGGCGAGCTTCTCGTCGGTGAGCGGCTGAGCGATGCCATCGATCTCGACAAAGGAGCAGATCTCGAGCATTTCCTCGGCAGCGCCCTTGGTAACCATCTGGGTTTTGCCTTGGGCGTCGGCGACAACTACGCTCAGGCGGCGGCGCGAGAAATCGAAGGGAACCTCGTCGACCTTGGTATAGCGGTCGCGCAGACTCTGGCCCAGCATAGAATCGGGCACGACGGTCGAGGGCGTCACATCGGCACGGTCGATTACGGCCAGGTCGATAAGGTTTTTGAGGCCGGTTTGGAAGAAACTATTCAAAAATGCATGGCGCAGCACGCGTGCATCTTCGTTGCCGTCGGTGCTGAGATAGCGCTCGAGCACGATGCGGTCTTCGGTGAGGGTGCCGGTCTTGTCGCAGCACAGGACGTCCATCGCGCCGAGGTTTTGAATCGCCGGCAGCTCCTTGACGATAACCTGGCGACGGGCGAGGTCTTTGGCGCCCTGCGATAGGCTCGTGGTCACGATAACGGGAAGCATCTGCGGCGTGATGCCCACGGCCACGCTCGTGGCGAACAGCAGCGCGTCGATGACGTTGCCCTTGGTGGTGGCGTTGATGGCAAAGACGGCCGGCGCCATAACGAGCATGAGGCGTACGAGCAACATGGAGACGTTCGAGACGCCGCGGTCAAACGCGCTCTTTTCGCCGCGCCCGTTGAGCATCTTGGCGATGCCGCCCAGGTAGGTGTCCGAGCCAGTGGCAACGACAAGCGCCATGGCGGCGCCGTTTTGCACGGAGGTGCCGGTAAAGACGATGTTCTTGCAGGCAGAGAGTGGCAGTGCGGAGCCGTCGGCGCCCTCGACGACGGTGACGGCGGTGGTCTTCTCGACGGCCTCGCTCTCGCCGGTGAGTGCGGACTCGATTACAAACAAGTCGCGCGCGGTGATGATGCGGGCATCGGCTGGAACCATATCGCCGGCAGAGAGGCGGATCACATCGCCGGGGACGAGCTCGTCGAAGGGGATCTCGATGCGCTTGCCGTCGCGCAGGGCGGTGCAAGTGTTGGAGACCAGGTCCTTGAGGGCCTCTGCCGCATTGCCGCTACGGGCTTCCTGGATAAACTTCATGCCGCCCGATACCAGCAGCATGATGCCGATGACGATGACCGTGGAGGGGTCGCGCTGCGGCTCGGGCACGGCGAGCACGTCGATGTGGAGCGAGACCAGCGCGAGCGCGGCGAGGATGCCGGCGAAGGGATCGATGAACGCGTCGGCGATGCGGCGGGCGAGCGTTTTGGTCGTTGCCTCGATGGTATTGGGGCCGACGGCGTTCAGGCGCTCGGTTGCCTGCTCGGCGGTGAGGCCGTTTGCCGTGGCGTCAAGCAGTACGAGGGCGTCCTCGGCACTATGGGTGGCGGCGAATATGGTGTTCTTGGACAGGCCGGTATGAGCGGCAGGGCGCGCTGTGCGGCGGCGCTTGGAGATGGCTTCGAGTACCGTGACGGTTTTGAGCATCAGCATAGGGTCCTCCTTGTTGAAGGGAGTTAGCGTACGTGTCGTATTTGCTTCAAAAAACCTAGATGTCGCTCACGTCAAGCTCTTGAGCCCACAAAGGGTGCAGCGCGCCTTTGTGGTGGTTTTGGCGATCTGCCGGTGGCGTTTATGCGTGTGCGGAGTCCTCGCGGCGTGCCGAGGGCGACATGCAGGTTTTTCGACTAGGACTGCCTTCCATGGCACACCTCCTAAAGGCTGAGCGCAGCGCGCTTTGGGTATCTCGTACCCCTTTTTAATCCGCCCGTATTCTTGATGAGGGGGTTTGCCATGTCAACCCCATTGTTCGGAAAACCATTCCCCCTGACAAAGCCTTTACAGAATGCCGTGGCTCCAAAGCACGCCCACATCGACGCCTCGCCTGCGCTAAACTGAAGAGCACGTACGCAATTACGAGAGGAGCCCGCATGGAGGCTTACAAGCAAGAGTTCATCAAGTTCATGGTCGAGTCCGACGTTCTTAAGTTCGGCAGCTTTACGCTCAAGAGCGGCCGTCAGTCCCCGTTCTTTATGAACGCCGGCGCTTACGTGACGGGCTATCAGCTCAAGAAGCTGGGCGAGTATTACGCCCAAGCCATCCACGATAACTTCGGCGACGACTTTGATGTGCTGTTTGGACCGGCCTACAAGGGTATTCCGCTGGCCGTCGTGACCGCAATTGCCTACCACGAGCTGTACGGCAAGGAGGTCAAGTACTGCTGCGACCGCAAGGAGGCCAAGGACCACGGTGCCGATAAGGGCAACCTGCTGGGTTACGAGCCCAAGGACGGCGACCGCGTGGTCATGGTCGAGGACGTCACCACCAGCGGCAAGTCCATCGACGAGACCTATCCCAAGGTCAAGGCTGCTGCCGATGTCGAGATTAAGGGCCTGATCGTGTCCCTCAACCGCATGGAGGTCGGCAAAGGTGGCGTGACCACCGCGCAGAAGGAGATCGAGGCCAAGTACGGTTTCCCCGTCGCGAGCATCGTCTCCATGGCCGAGGTCGTCGAGACCCTCTACAACCACGAGATCGACGGCAAGGTTGTCATCGATGACGAGCTCAAGACCGCTATCGACGCCTACTACGAGCAGTACGGAGCACGTTAGTTACGCGGTTCTACGAACCGCGTAACGGCTCGACGCTGCAAACGCCCCTAAGCGGCAATCTGCCTTTCAATCGTCGGGCATGGCCAGAAGGCCTATGCCCTCCTCTTTCAAGGCACCTTGCTCGCTTAGGGGCGTTTTCGCTGACCTTGTCAAGACATCGTCGTTGCCTTGGTTGGCACTTGGGGACGTTCCTTTTGTGCCGGGGTAGTCATTGGGGACGTTCTTAAATGACTACTTGAGCCCGGGCAGGCGGGTGTAGGGGAATGAGCGCTCTAGGAATTCGGTGCAGCGGGCGTAGTCTTTGGCGAAGTAGCTGCTGTAGAGCGAATCGAGTACGTATTGCACGGCGATGTGGCTTGCGAACTGCGTGATGCGGTGCGTCATGCTCTCGTGATCGCTCACCGTAAGGTAGGCGGCAAAGCCGGGGTGAATGCGCACGCAGTAGGGCGTGCCGATGATGATGACCGGGACATGCCGGCTGCTGAGGATCGGCAAGATTTTCTTGAGGTTGGGCGCAAGGCCGCTGTAGGAGATAACGATCGCCGCGCGGTCTGAATCCGAGGTAAGCGCCGTGCGCACCTGTGCCTCGATGTTGCCGTAGCATGTGGCGCTCTTGCCGGCGGAGAGCAAGCGGTCGCGGAACATTCCCGCTGGATAGAGGTTGTGCGAGCCCGTGTAGATGTCGACCTGTCGGGCGTTCGCGATGAGCTTGGCGGCGTGGTCAAGCTGCGTGGGGTCGAGCAGCTCCTGCGTTTCGGCCAGCGTGGTCTGGTAGAGCCCCTCCATGCGCTCCATAACCTGTGCAGGCGTGGAAGTGGCATCGAAGGGAAAGTTGATATCAACGTCGCGCCGGTTTCCCGCCTCGGTTGCTAAGCGAATAAGCTCGACCTTGAGATCTTTGAAGCCCTCGAGGCCGAGCTTTTTGCAAAAACGGTGCACGCTCGCAACAGAAACGTTGGTGCGCGCGGCAAATTCCTTAATAGAAAGCCCGCGGATGTCCTCGCCGATGGCAAGGGCTGCAATGCCGAGTTGTTGCTCGGTGGGGGTGAGGCCCTGCGCCTCGGTGATTATGCGTTTGATATCCATGCGAACTCCCACACTCGCCAAACCTACCAAAAAGGGATGGGTTTATTTTGGCACGTTTCGGTCGGTATCAGGAAGTGTCAGGGACGGGGCGGCGGCAGGACTCGAGAGCGAAAAGAAGTGTCGGGTTTGGTGCGCCCGCTCCTGCCCGTCCCGTGCGCAGGCGATACTCGGCCTATCGACCCGCGATGCAAAGGAGATGCTCGTCCCACGAGCACTACCGGGAAGGGCATGCGATTCGAGCCCTCGCCTTAGTATTTTGGTCATTTAGCACTATAATCACCATAGGCATGCGCATAACGTTGCGCTTAATCAAGAGGAGAAAACGTATGGGTCTGTTTGACATGTTCAAGAAGAAGGCTGAGCCCGCGGCTGCCGCTGCCCCGGCCTCCATCTCTGCTTCTGCCGGCGCCGACGTGCTGTGCTCGCCCGTCAAGGGCAAGGTCATCAAGATGGCCGACGTGCCCGATCCCGTCTTTGGTGGCGAGGTTCTGGGCAAGGGCTGTGCCGTGTGGCCCGAGGATGATCTGGTCTACGCTCCCTGCGACGGTAAGGTGACCGTCACCATGGGTCACGCCGTAGGCCTGCAGTCCGATAGCGGCATCGAGGTTCTGGTGCACGTTGGTGTCGATACCGTCAACATGAACGGTGACGGCTTCGAGGGCTTCGTCAAGGCTGACGACGTCGTGAAGGCCGGCCAGCCCATACTCAAGATCGACCGCGCCAAGATCGCTGCCGCCGGTTACAAGGACTGCGTCGTCGTGGCCGTGTCCAACACCGCCGAGTTTGCTGACGTCGAGCTCGCCGTCGAGGCCGAGTCTGCCGTCGCCGCCGGTGACGCCATCGTCAAGGTCGTCCGCAAGTAAACTGTGGCATCCAAAGGATGTGCAAGGGTGGTCGGGTTTTCCGGCCACCCTTTTTATTGCACCGCGGGAAAGCGTTTTACTGCACGTTGGGCGGGCTTGCAAACCGTTCGGACGCTAAAACGAACCGACCGCGCCTTCGCGTTGTCGAGGGTGTTCATAAGTGGATAGTATGGGCTTACTTATTACAACGTGTGCCGCGTCCGGGAAGCGCGGTGCCGCTCATTGGGAGGAACAACATGAAAAAGAAGCTGCTGCTTGCGCCCCTCATGGCCGTCTTGGTCGCATGCGTGATCGTGCTTTCCGGCTGTGGAGGTCCTTCGGTTGAGGAGCTCATCACCGAGGATCTTACGACGCAGTTTGACGAGGTCAAGAACGGTGGCGACGATTTCCTCTCTGGTCTGGAGGAGGCTTCGGGCGACGAGTTCGAGCAGCTGGGTATCGATCCCAAGGAGTATGCCAAGACCTATCTCGAAGGCTTTGACTACAAGATCGGCGACGTGACGGTCGACGAGGACAAGGGTGTCGCGACCGCCGAGGTCTCCATCACCTGCAAGTCTATGAACAAGATCGTCGAGGACTTTTCCACCCAGTATCAGGAGAAGGTCGCCGCGCTTGATACGGTTCCTTCCGATGACGAGCTGTACAAGATGGCCGGTCAGGTTATGGTCGATGTGACCAAGGCCACCGAGCCCAGGAAGACCACGGTTATCTTCAAGTACACCTGCAACGACGACGGCGAGTGGTCTGCCGACGACTCCGTCAACTCCGAGATGATGGATGCAATGCTGAGCTAGGGGGTTACGCGGTTCTACGAACCGCGTAACCAGTTGACGCTGCGCGCCGCCCAGGACGACAATTTGTCATTCAAAAGGCGAGGCATGACCAGAAGGTCTATGCCTCGCCTTTTTCATGCCAACTTGTTCGTCCTGGACGTCGCTCGCTGTCCATTCTCTACCTGCATCGTTGCCATGGTGCGGCACTTGTAGTCATTGGGTGTTCCTATAGTTTTGTCAACCGTCGGGGCTACTCCCGGTAGGGCACCCGGTCGCGCATCACGGCGTATATCGCCCTGAGCCGCTTCCTCGCGACGGCCTTGAGCGCCCGCCCGTGCCCCATGCCCCGCG
>DBFZQW010000167.1:0-8624 GCA_048521445.1 Collinsella sp.
CACCTCAATGGTCCTCCTAACGCCGGCGTGTTGGCACCACCAGCGTAGTGGCGGCGGGGAGGCACGGTGGCCATTATTCGGTGACCGGAATTGGTCAAAATCGTTTGACTATTAGCGGCTAAAATCGCCCGGCGCTAACAGTCGGTCCAGAGCGATATCGTGCGAACGGAATTCTGGCTGATGATCTGTTCGCGACAAAGACTCGATAGGTAGCCCCCTCTATGCCCTTTTATAAGTTGCGGTGAAATAGGGACTGAATTTGGGGTTGAATCGTTTAAACAGTCCCTATTTCACCGCAACTTATTTGGGGATGAAAAAGGCGGAGGCCCTGGAGAGGGACTCCGCCTTATATACAGGGGGCGATGTTATTCGCGGGCTGGGGGATTAGACCAGGCGGGCGTTGATCGTCTTGGCGATCTCGGCGGCGTCGGTGGAACCCTTGACGGTGGCACGGAAGTCCTCGTCCATGAGCGCCTCGGCGACCTTGGACAGGATCTTGAGGTGCGTGGTGCCAGCCTGGGCACCCGGGATGAGCAGGGCGATAGCCACGTTAACGGGAGCGCCGTCCATGGTGTCCCAACCGGTCACGCCGGACTCGTCCTTAACGACGATGACGGCAGCCTCGGTAATGGCGTCGGACTTGGCATGCGGGATGGCGAAGCCCTCCATCATGCCCGTGGTGCCCTCGGCCTCGCGAGCCAGGAAGGCGTTCATCACGGCGTCGGCGTCGCTGGCGATACCTGCCTTGACGGCCTGGTTGGAAACGAAGCTCAGAGCCTCGTCACGAGAAGCGAAGTCCTCGGCGACAAAGACATTCTCGACCTTCACGAAGTCGGCAGCCTCGGCCTTGGGGGCCTCGACGGCAGCGGCCTTGGGGGCCTCAACGGGCTTGGCTACAGGAGCGGCCTTCTGATTCTTCTCGAAGTCGTACTTCTTGAAGGCCACGAACAGGATGCCACCGACCACAGCGCCGATGAGGATCGCGAGGACCCACAGCGGACCGTTCTCGACAACAGGCAGGACCAGGAAGCCGCCGTGAGGCGCCGGATCGTGAACGTTGAAGAAGATGGTCAAGATGGAAGCGATGGAAGAACCGAGCATCATGATGGGCATGACGGGCCAGATGTTCTTGGTCATGAACGGAATGGCGCCCTCGGTGATGTGGGTGCAACCAAGGATGAGGTTGACGATACCGGCGTCATGATCCTCCTGGCTGAAGTACTTCTTGCCGACAACGACGGCGAAGGTGGTGATCAGCGGCGGAACGATGCAAGCGGCGGAGACGGCAGCCATGAAGTTGGTGCCGAAGTTGTAGGTCTCGGTGCCGACGCCAGCTTCGAGAGCGGTACCGAGCAGGAAGGTGCCAGTAGCGTAAGCAGCCTTGTTGACCGGGCCGCCCATATCAAAGGCGCACATGCAGCCGATGGCCAGGCCAAGGATCACCGGACCGGAGTTACCGAGGCTCTGCAGGAAATCCATCATGCCCTGGTTAATGGCAGCCATGGGGCCGGAAATACCGAGCATGACCAGGCCGACGATGGCGGTAGAGCACAGCGGATACAGGAAGATTGCCTTCAGGCCATTAAGGCTCGCGGGAATTTTAGAGAAAGCCTTCTCGAGCAGCAGGATGACATAGCCAGCGAGGAAGCCGCCGACGATGCCGCCCAGGAAGCCGAAGCCCACACCCGAGCCTCCAGCGTCGATCATGCCGGTATCGGCGTTGATGGGAAGACCCTGGATGGCAATCATACCGGCAACAAAGCCGGGGACGAGCGCCGGGCGCTTGCCGATGGACTCGGCGATGTAAGCGGAGAGCACCGGAACCATGAGGTTCATGGCGATACCGCCGATAATCTTGAGCATCGCGGCAAAGCTGTTGTAGTCGGCAGCCGTCGAATCAAAGGACGTGATGCCCCACAGGAACGAAATGGCGGTCAGAACACCACCGGCAACGACGAAGACCAGCATGTGGCTGACGCCGTTCATGAGGTGCTTGTAGATGACGTGACCGATGGACTCCTTCTCCTCGACCTCGTCCTCGACATCGGCGGCAGCGGCAACCGTGTCGTCGCCCTTGGCGGCGAGCGCGCGGTCGATCAGCTTTCCGGCGGCCTCGACGGACAGGGCCTTGGAAACACCGACGGAAACCATGGGCTTGCCGGCGAAACGCTCAGCCTGGACATCCTTATCGGCTGCGACGACGACGGCCTTGGCACCAGCGATCTCACTCTTGGTGAGCTCGTTCTCGACACCGACCTGGCCATGTGTCTCGACCTTAATGGTCAGACCACGCTCGGCAGCAGCCTTCTCCAGCGCCTCCTTCGCCATGAAGGTGTGCGCAATGCCGGTCGGGCAACCGGTCGCGGCGATGATGTCAAACTTAGCCATGTGTCCCTCCTTCTTGAGTACAGCGCCCGCGGGCGCTCCCCTACACGCGCTTCGATGCGCGTTTTTCCACAACTGAAAGATACCAACCTACCGTCCGCGTGAGAAGAGCTAAGGTGCAAATCTCCGGTGAAAGGTTCTTTCATAACCGTAAACGGTAAGTGAAAGTTTACCATCAACACTTGAAACGGCAAGGTGTATCTTGTAATTGAAAATGGCCGTATACTATGGCATGGCGTAGTAAATTAGATTTTCATGCCAACCAGGAGCCATCCATGACCGATAGTAGCAAGAGCGCACTTTCCCTCATTAGCACCCATCAGGGATACAGCGAGTCCGAGCAGCGCATTGTCGACTATATATTGGAGCACCAGTCCGAGGCGCCACGCCTCACGGCCGCTCAGCTCTCGCGCGCCGCCGCCACGTCCGAGGCGACCGTTTCGCGCTTCTGCCGCAAGCTTGGCTTTGGTAGCTTCCGCAGCTTTCAGTTTTCGTTGGCGAGGGATTTGGAAAGCCAGCGTAACGAGGGCCTGACTGACGAGGTCTCGCTCGACAATATGGAGCAGAGCCTCAAGAACATCCTGGCTGCCAAGGTAAGCGAGCTTAATGCGACCATCGACGGAATCGACCACGATACGCTGGCGGCTGTTGTGCATGCCTTTAAGCATGCAGGGGTTATTGAGTTTGCAGCTGTGGGCAATACGAACGCGGTCGCGCTCGATGCGACGTTTAAGTTTTCGCAGCTGGGCCTGCGCTGCATGGCGAGCACCATTAGCGAGACATCAATCGGCTTTGCGCTCACGTTACGCCCGGGTGACGTCATCGTGCTAATCTCAAACTCTGGCAAATCGCGCCGACTGAATCGCATGGCAAAAGCGGCTCACAACTGCGGCGCAACCGTAGTCGTCATCAGCAGCGACAGTAAATCCCCGCTCGCGCGCCTGGCAGACTACACTTTTAACACCGTCAACCACGAAGCGCTGCTGACGACGGGCGACTTTGCGTTCTCTAAGATCAGCGCCACGATGATCATCGAAGTCATCTACAACTTCCTGCTGCCCGAGATTGAAGACGCTCGCGAGCATATCAGCTACTACGAGGAGCTCATCCAGCCGGATAAGGTCGTTGAGTAAAACGCGTAGTGGGACAAAAATTTCAGTCCATTTTGTCCCACCAACACCGCTGATACGACCTAACCTCGAGCTTCTTCGAGCATCTGCTTCGCGTGGGCCAAGCTTGCCTCGGACTGATCGCCGCTCAACATGCGGGCGATCTCGGCGGTACGCGCTTCACCGGTTACCTCGTCCAAATGCGTCTGGGGAACATCGCCCGGTTCCTTGCTGACGACATAATGCTTGTCAGCCATGACGGCGACCTGCGCCAAGTGGGTTACGACAATCACCTGATGCGTAGCGGCGAGATCTGCCAGCACGCCCGCGAGCGCACGCGCCGAGGAGCCACCGACGCCAGCATCGACCTCGTCAAACACCAGCGTATCGACACCGTCCGCGTTACCGAGGACAACCTTACTTGCCAACATGACGCGGCTGAGCTCGCCGCCCGACGCAATGCGGCGCAGGGGACGTGGAGTCAAACCGGCACCGCTGCGGTATAGCAGCTCGTAGCTCGAAGGACCAACGGGCGTCCACTCAGCACGGGGAAGATCGCGCGACTCCCAGACGAGCTCGGCGCCGCCCATCTCCAGGCGAGCCATCTGGCGGCCAACCTCGTGACAGAAGCGCGGGGCCGCCGTATTGCGGGCGCGCTTAAGTGCCTTGGCAGCGGCAAACAACTCGCGCTCAGCGCTCCCGAGTGCCTCACGCGCCTTTTTGATCTGTTCATCGCCATCATCGACCAGGGACAGCAGCTCTTGCGAGCGATCGCGCATGGCAAAAACATCGTCCATGGTGGGGCCCCACTGACGCAACAGGCGCTTGAGGTCGGAATACCGCTCACGCATGCGAGCGAGCTCGCGCGGGTCGAAGGCGACGCCATCGCGATAGGCACGAAGCTCGTTCGCGCAATCCTCAAGTGAGATACAGGCATCCGAAAGCGCATCGGCAATGTCGCCCAGTTTGCGATCGACGGTAGCCATTCGGGAAAGTTCTGCCACGGCGCTGTTCACGGCGTCGAGCGCTCCCCCTTCGGAGGCAAGCGATGCATGGGCATCGTTAGCTGTGGCAACCAGTACCTCGGCATGTTCGGAGCGCGGCAGCAGTTCCTCGAGTTCCTCATACTCGCCCGGTTTGGGGTCGACCTCGCCGATGCGCTCGAGCGCAAAGCGCGCTTCCTCGACGCGACTCCCCCGCGCACGTGAGGCCTCCTCGACGCGACGGACCTCCTTGGCTGCAGCGCGCGATGCTTTAAAGCAGGCGCGGTACGCATCCAGCGCCTCGAGTGCCGGGCGCCCTGCCCATGCATCGACCATCGCAACGTGATGCGCCGGATCGAGCAATCGCTGGTGCTCGTGTTGGCCGCACAGATCCATCATCACACCAACGCGCTCCGAAAGCTCGCGCACACTGGCGATGCGGCCGTCAATCTTCACGCGGCTGCGGCCCTCGGCAGAAAGGCTGCGCTGGACCGTGAAGCCTTCCGTGTCGTGCGGGCCGTCAAACAGCCGTGCCTCGACGCTCGCCAGCGCCTCGCCCTCGCGCACCGTCGACGAATCCGCGCGCTCACCCAAAATAAGCTTGAGGGCCGAGAGCAGCGCGGTCTTGCCGGCGCCGGTCTCGCCGGTCAGGACAGTCAGACCGGCACTCGGCACCAGCGTCGCCTCGCGAATGAGTGCAATGTTAGAAACCTGCAGCTCATCGATCATGACGGACTCCGTAGAAAACGCGGCTCACCGAGTTATAGAAGCTCTCGGGGCCGTAATCGAGGAGCAGCACATCTCCGGGCCCGCGGCGCACAGCCACGCTCTCAACGGTGCCATCGCAGGTAATAAACTGTCCATCGATAGCAATCGCCGGAACACTCGGGCGATCATCGGACATAAAGATTTCGACGACATCACTCGGCGAAGTCAAAAAGGCACGGGCCTGAATGGTGTGCGGCGCAATAGGTACGCAGACCATGCCCGTATAGTCGGGGCTCACAATGGGGCCACCGGCACTGAGCGCGTACCCCGTAGAACCAGTCGCCGTGGACACGACCACACCGTCGCCACGCAGGCGATCGATATGGTGGCCGGACACCGTGATGTCGAACTCGACCATATCGGACAGCGGACCGCGGGTAAGCGCCATGTCGTTGAGGGCGAAGGTGCGCACGACATCCTTTGTATCGTCTTCGCGCACGGACACGATATCCGCGGCGATGGTGGCGCGACGGCTCACGTGCAGCTCGCCGGAAAGGGCGTCGCTCACGACCTGCAGAATGTCGCGCTCCTCGGGGCTCGCAGCAGTTAAAAAGCCCAGGTGACCATAGGAAAGACCGAGGATAGGAATCTCGCGATGGTTGAGGATGCGGGCAGCGCGCAGCAACGTACCGTCGCCGCCGAGCGTAATGACCAGATCGGAGCCGTCAATATCAGGCGTGCTCTGAATCTTGGATCGCTGGTCGGCAGCCCATGCCACCTCATAGCCCTGGCGCGTCAGCCAAAGCTCGAGCATCAGGCCGCTCTCGACCGCCTCTTGCTTGTAATAATTGGGAACCAGAAAGACCTTCATAGCATTGCAGCTTTCTCGCTCATAACCGATACCTGGGATTGCAGCTCGTCTTGCGAGCGGTCGCCAGGGTCAAATCTCGTGCCGTACAGGAAAAACTCAACGTTGCCCTTTGCACCATGAATGGGTGACACGCACACATCGACCGGAAAGAGGCCCTTGGCAGCAAAGAGTTTAACCGCCGCCACGAGTGTATCGCGGCGCACGGCGGGATCGGTCACAATGCCGCCCTCGCCCACCAGCGCCGCCGGAGCCTCAAACTGCGGCTTTACGAGCGTGCAGAATGCACCCGTAGGCGCCAGGCACGCCAGCACCGCATCGATAATGTTCGCGATGCTGGTAAACGAGACATCACACACTGCCAGGTCGATGGCGCCGGCATAGCCAAGCTCAGGCAGCTGCGTCACGTTGGTGCGCTCATGCAGCATCACGCGATCGTCCTGACGCAACGACCAATCAAACTGGGCGCGACCCACGTCCACCGAGACAACGGTCGCAGCTCCGCGCTTGAGCAGGCAATCGGTAAAACCGCCGGTAGAGCAGCCCACATCCAGACAGGCAAGGCCCGTCGGATTGATGCCAAACGCATCAAGCGCGCCTTCGAGCTTAAGACCGCCGCGGCCAACATAGGGAATGCGCCCCTTCACGTGCAGTGGCAGCCCCGGGATCACCTTAAGGCCCGGCGAAGTCAAGCGCTCGCCGCCACTCGAAACCAAGCCGGCCATAAGAGTGCGAAGGGCATCCGCGCGATCGGCGCAGATGCCCTGTGAAATCAGTTCGTCATCAAGACGCACGCGTTTCATGAATGCCATCAACCATTCGTATCCGGAGATGCGGCCTAGCTATCCTGGGATTCGTTTGCCGCATCCTCATCGTATTCCTGCTCGAGCTTGTCGGCCTCACGCGGCGTCAACTCAAACTTGTCGACCATATCGACCGCGCGGGAGCCAAGCTCAATCGCTTCGTCAAACAGATCGAGTGAACGCTCCAAGGACGTATCCTTGGAGCGAACGGTAGCGATGATCTGGTCCAGACGGTCCGAGATCTCGTCGAAGTTGCGGACGGAACCCTCTGGCATGGCTACTCCTCGACGGAGTCGACAACAGCCTCGGCGGCGTCCGCATCCTCGGCCAGCACGCCAGCCTCAGCCTGAGCAACCGCAACCTTTGCGGCAGCCTCGGCAGCCTGTGCCTCCTCGCGAGCGCGATCTTCGGCCAGCAGCTCCTGGTACAGGTCCTCGCCCGGCAGCTCCTCGCTGCGAGCGATCTTGCCCAGCACGCCGTTGACGAACGACGCGGACTGGTCGGTGCCATAGGCCTTGGCAAGCTCGACGGCCTCGTTGATCACGATGGCGTCCGAGACCCCCTCGTCGGTGAGGAAACGCATCTCGTAAACGGCGATACGTAGCAGATTGCGGTCGGCGCCGGGCATGCGCATAAGATCCCAGTTCTTGGCAACGGAACGCAGAGCGCAGTCGATGCGGTCGATATGCTCGTAGGCACCGCGGCACAGCTCCAGCGCATAGGGGTCGAGGGGACCCTTCGAGATCAGGAAATCACCCTCGAGGACGCGCTCGAGCGGGCTGTCCGTGGCCTCGGCCTGAAACAGCAGCTGCAGCGCCTGACTGCGGGCAAGAGTACGCCCGCGATAAACCTTAAGGCTCAAAGGTTACTCCTTGGGGAAAACGAGGCCGTCGATGCAAACGTCAACACGCTCAACCTCAACGCCCACCTGGGCATCGATGGCGGCGACCACGGCGGCGCGAACGGCCTCGGCGAGTTTCTTGAACGGATAGCCAAAGAACACCACGACACGCACGGTGAGTGCGAGCTTGTCGCCGACGACCTCGGCCTCGACCGCCGGCTCGGAAGCCGGGGCCTTGGACGAGAGCATCATGGAGACAAGGTTGGTGGCAAGGTCCTTGACGCCAACGGAGGCGATGCCCTCGACATCGGACACGGCGCGCGAGACGATGGCGGTCAGAACATCGGGCGAAATGCCGATGCCGTCAATCTTGATTTCCTGGGGCATGAGTCCTCCTAGAAGATTTGGTTGCTAGACGCGGGAGACGAACTTGCCGTCGCGGGTGTCAACCTTGATGACCTCGCCCTCGTTGAGGTACATGGGGACCTGGATGACAGCGCCGGTGTCGATCGTGGCCGGCTTGGTGGAACCCTGGACGGTGTCGCCCTTAAAGCCCGGGTCGGTCTGGACGATGGTGGTCTCGATGAACATCGGCGGAGTCACGCCCATGAGCTCATCGTCGGCGAAGAGCAGCTGGCAGATGTCGTTCTCGCGCAGCCACTTGGAGTTCTCGCCCACCATGTCCTCGGGAACGGGAACCTGCTCATAGGTCTCATTGTCCATGAAGATGTAGTCGGCGCCATCGTTGTAGAGGTACTGGAACTCACGGGTGGTGAGCATGACGCTCTCGAACTTGGTGCCGGCGTTGCAGGTGTTCTCGACGACGCGGCCGCTCTTGATGTCGCGGGTCTTGTAGCGCACAAACGCGCCGCCCTTGCCCGGCTTGACATGCTGGAACTCGACGATGGTGTAGACCTTGTCCTTAAT
>DBFZQW010000168.1:0-3366 GCA_048521445.1 Collinsella sp.
CTGGCAGAGCTCAAAAAGCAACCTGTCGACAACAAGAGCAATATGACCGCCTCCGAACAGGTCGATGCTGTCATGGCCGAAATGCCCGGGCTCCTTACCCGTTGGGAGTCCATCTTTAAGAGCATCGAGGGCAAGCTCGACACCTTGGGCGTTCACCGCGCCCGCATCGATTCGCTTACGCCCGAGGAGCGCACCTTTGTAACCCGCTACTTCCAGGCCTACGTGTCGCCGGTCATCTCGCCGCTGGTCATCGATCCTCGCCACCCCTTCCCCAACCTACGCAATGGCGCGCTCTATCTGGCCTGTGGTCTGGACGGCGCCACCGACGAGGAGAGCCTGCTGGGCCTTATCGAGATTCCCGCCTCGATGAACCGCGTGGTCGAGATCCCCTCGCCCACCGGCACCTACTCCTACATCTTGCTCGAGGACGTCATCCTCGCCTGCCTGGACAGCTGCTTTGGCTCCTATAAGCCGCTGGGTCGTGCGCTGATCCGCGTCACCCGCAACGCCGACATCGATCCGGACGGCGAGGGCGTCGAAGAGGAAGAGGACTACCGCCAGCACATGAAGCGCATCCTCAAGAAGCGCCTGCGTCTGCAGCCGGTAGTGCTCGCGGTCTCGGGGTCGCTCGAGAAGGCAACGCTCAAGACCATCCGCAAGGCGCTCGAGCTTTCGCGCCGCTCTGTCTTTACCTGCGATATCCCGCTCGACCTGGGCTACGTCTTTGGCATTGAGGGCAAGATTCCCGAGCACCTGCGCAACGAGCTGCTCTTTACGCCGTTTAGGCCGCAGCCCAATCCCACCATCGACATGACCCGCTCCATCCGCGAGCAGGTGCTGCAGCACGACAAGCTGCTCTTTTATCCCTACGAGGCCATGAACCCCTTCCTGGATCTGGTGCACGAGGCCGCCTACGACCCCGAGTGCATCTCGCTGCGCATCACGCTCTACCGCGTGGCCAAGCAGAGCCGCCTGTGCGAGTCGCTGATCGATGCTGCCGAGAACGGCAAAGAGGTCACGGTGCTCATGGAACTTCGTGCCCGCTTTGACGAGCAGAACAACATCGAGTGGGCCGAGCGCCTGGAAGAGGCCGGCTGCACCGTCATCTATGGTTCCGAGGGCTTTAAATGCCACTCAAAGATCTGCCAGCTCACCTATCGCGAGGGCATGGCGCTAACGCGCCTGACGCTGCTGGGCACCGGCAACTTTAACGAGAAGACGGCCAAACTCTACAGCGACTTTATGCTCATGACAGCCCATCCCGGCATCGGCGAGGACGCCAACCTGTTCTTCCGCAATCTGTCGCTGGGCAACCTGCGCGGCGACTACCGCTTCCTGGGTGTGGCGCCCGTCGGACTGAAACCGCTCATCATGCGCGGGCTTGACCGCGAGATCCAGCGCGCCCTTGCCGGCGAGCCCGCCCGCGTGTTCTTTAAGCTCAACTCGCTGACCGACCGCGAGGTTATCGACAAGATCGCCGAGGCATCGTGTGCCGGCGTGCGCGTAGACATGATCATCCGCGGCATCTCGTGCCTCAAGCCCGGTGTTCCGGGCAAGACCGAGAACGTGCATGTCCGCTCCATCGTCGGACGCTTTTTGGAGCACGCGCGCGTCTATGCTTTCGGCGTGGACTCGGACATGATTTACCTGAGCTCGGCAGACATGATGACGCGCAACACCGAGCACCGCGTGGAGATTGCCTTCCCCGTGCTCGACCCCACCTGCCGCGCCCTAGTGCACGAGTACATGGGCATGCAGCTGCGCGACAACGTGAAGGCCCGCAGCCTCACGAGCGACGGCACCTGGGTCCCCGTGGAGCGTGCAGAGGGTGAGAAACCCTTCAACTCGCAGGAAGCCCTGCTGGAGCGTGCCTATCGCAACGCCGAGGCCGCCGCGCAGCAGCGCGCACAGGAGAAGGAACGTGTGGCCGAGGAGGCCATTCAGGCCGAGGTTGAACACGGGGCAGCTGCCAAACCGGAAGCGGTTGCAGCTCCCCCGGTGAATGAGCCCGAGGCTGCCGCAGAGCCCGCCGTGGAGAAAGCGCCCGAGCCCGCTACTGCGACTCCGGAGCCCGCCGCCGAGGCAAAGCCCGCCCCTGCTCCTGAGCCGCAGCCGGCCACACCCAAGGTCCAAGAGGTCCAGGCGACTGTCATTGAGCCCGAGCCTGCACCTGCACCTCAGCCCGATCCGCAGGTCATCAAGCCCGCACCCGAGACGAGCGCCCGTCGCGATAAGCCCGCCGGCAAGACCAAGGCCATCGAGCGCCATCGCCCCGGCCGCGTGCGCATGGGCCTGGGCCTGATCGGCCTGGGTCTTAAGACGCTCATTACCGGCAAGACGAAATAGTCGTTTGTAGAAGCAGTTTGTAGAAGCGCCCCGCATTTGAGGAAAGCCTCGGATGCGGGGCGCTTTTCCCTGCTACCATGGTGCGAACAACAACGCGAATGACAGGCAGGAATATGAAGCTCACTATAGAATCGATGACCTACGGCGCCGACGGGCTGGCGCACGCCGACAACGGCAAGGCCGTCTTTGTGCAGGGCGCCGTGGCAGGCGACACCGTCGAGGCCGAGGTCGTACAGGACGGCAAGTCGTTCATGCGTGCCCGCACCACCGAGATTCTGGAGCCAAGCCCCGATCGCATTCAGTCTCCCTGCCCCTTCGTGGGCATCTGCGGCGGCTGCTCGTGGGGCAATCTCTCACGCACGGCACAGCTCGCCGCCAAGGAGCAAAATCTGCGCTCCACGCTCGAGCGTATCGGCAAGTTCAGCCCCGATCAAGTCGATGAACTGGTGCAACCCATCCGCCACACCAAGGATGATTGGGGCTACCGCAATAAAATCGAACTCGAGCCGACCGTTGTAAACGGCCGCGTGCGTCTTGGCATGCACGGTGTCGATCCTCGCAAGATCGTGACCGTCGATTCGTGCCCGTTGTTCGACAAACGCTTCCCCAAGGCACTCAAATCGGTCGTCGGCGCGCTCAATTATCTGAGCGGCAGCCACGACCTGGGCCTTGAGCGCGTGGGCATTCGCGCCTCGCGTCGCACCAAGGCACTCGAGGTGGCGCTCTGGGCGCCTACGGGCTCTTTCCCGCGCTCGCAAGTCTCGCGCGTGTTGGCAGACGCCGCGCACCCCACAAGTGTCGTACGCGTGATGAGCAAGGGCGAAAAGAAGGCCCGCCGTGTTTCCAAGGTCGAAATGCTCGCCGGAGAGGGCTCATGGACCGAGAATATCGCCGAGGGTCAGATGCGCTTGTCTGCCCCGTCTTTTTTCCAGGTCAACACCAAGGGTGCCGAGATTTTGATCGAGCTTGTCATGGAAACGCTCGATCCGCAGGAAGACGAGCTTGCCGTGGACCTGTACC
>DBFZQW010000169.1:0-4513 GCA_048521445.1 Collinsella sp.
ACGCAGATGAAACGAACCATATACCGTTGCTTTGGGGCATAGCCCCGCTTCATCTTCTCTCGCGCAGCCAACTGAATGATGCGATTTGGGTGCTGGAAGATGGGGAGAGCTCATGGCTTCTTCTGATGCAACACAACGAGCAGTCCTTGCCGGATTTTCGTGCGGGATCGGCCTTGCCGCTCCCGTGGTTATGTATGCCGCGACGCTGCCGTTTTCGTCTGTGAACGAGACGGTCGTGGCGGGTGCGGTTCCCTTCGCCGTGGGCGCGGTGGCGGGCGTGGGTATCTATGCCGCCTCGCTGGGTATCTCCGAGTATCGTGCGCAGCGTGAAGAGCGTCTGTTCCAGCCCGATGCCATGGGCGGTGCCGCCAATCTCAATCAGCATCAAAGCGAGTTCAAGACCGCCTCGATTCCAGCTCAGCAGCAGGATGCGACTCCTTACGCTGCGGCTTCTGCTTCTCAGGCTCAGGCGGAGCAGTCTACCTCGGCATTCCTTTCCGGCCTGACCGGTGCGTTCCAGCGCCGTCATGCCGATGATGGTGTCCCTACCATCGCTCGAGCCGCAGATGCTATGGACGAGGACGAGGCTTGGTCCATGATCGACAGTATGCTCGACGACGATTCGCCGGTGAGCTGCGACCCTGCACACTCGCGCGACGTCTATCAAGTCGCCATCGACGAGCTCACCAACGGCGGGCAGACCGGCTCCTTCAATCGCGACGACATCGCCGCCGCGGCACGCGCCGTGTCTGGTTCCCAGGCCGCCCCTGCGGGCAGCACGGCGGCTTTCGTGGCACTCGTTGCCAACGCGGCAGCCAATAACGCCTACAACGCTACCTCGGGCGACGCGAACGCTTCTGCCGACAATTCGTACGTTGATGAAGCCATGACCGCTGACGAGGAGGCCGTTGCCGCCCGCCGTGCCGCCGAAAGCTCATTGTGGGGCGCTCCTGCCCAGCAGCAGGCGGCTGAGGCTGTGCCGTACAATGCAAACCTCGCCAGCATGCCTATCATCTCCGGTGCCGCGGACATCGATCTCGATGACCTCGATGAGCCTGCAGCCATCACCGCATCGATTGATGCCCAAGATCGCATCGACACCGGCGACCTTCCGGACGCCTCGCTCGAGGTTGATGTTCCCATGGCCGATTACTCGGGCCACGAGGGCATGTGGGCCGCCGCCACCGCGATTCTGGATGAGATTGACGAGCCTGCTCCTGTTGCAGCCCCCGCTCCCGTCGCTGCCCCTCAGCCTGCTGCCCCCGCCTATGTCGGCCGTCACAGTGCTGTGTTCCCCGAGGATACTGCCCGTATCTCGCGCGAGAGCATCGAGCGGGCCGAGGCTATTGCCGCCGGCATTATGGAAAACCGTCGTCACGAGCGCGTCAATCAGATCCTCGAGGAAGAGATCGAGCGCCTGCAGTCCTCAACCGCCAAGCGTACGGGCCGTGCCTATCTGAGCGTTATCGAGGGCGGTACCGCCAGCTTCGCGCCGCTCCGCGCGGAGGCATAACTTCTGCATGGTTAAGATCAATCGAAAATGGGCGGTTGTAACCTGCCTGATGGCGCTCTTGATCTGGGGCAATTCGCTGGTTCCCGGCTCGGGGTCGGGCTCGCTGAGCCTAACGGTTATGGAAGCTATCCGCGGTTTCCTGCACGGCGTGGGACTTCCATATGAATGGGTGACCAACTTTGTTGTTCGCAAGTGCGCGCATTTTACCGAGTATATGGTGCTCGGCATCTTGGCAACGCACGCCTTTGATTTTGAGGGCCGGCGCACCTTTGACGTGCTGCTGCCCACGGCGGTGTTCCTGCTGCTGATTCCCTCGATCGACGAGACGATTCAGCTCTTTGTGCCGGGACGCGCCGGCATGATCACCGATGTGATGATCGACTGCTGTGGAGCGGCAACGGGCGTTGTGCTCCGATATCTCTTACGGTGGCTGATGTGCGCCAAAAAAGCCGCCTAGGACGTATTGTTTGGTCCTAGGCGGCCTTTTTTATTTGAGGGGTTATATGAGGCGTGGTGGCGTCGTTCCGTAGGTTGGATTTGCCGAGCGCGCCACGCCCTGTGGGTGCGTCTGCTACTGAAGCGCCTGTGCGCCCAGGGCCAGGCAGCCCATGATGCCCTGCTTGCCCTCGAGGCTGTTGTTGACAATATAGGAATCGATGTCGTTGACCTCGGGCGTGACGATATAGCCGTTGAGCATCTCGGCGCACTTCTTGCGCGCGAGCGGCACGATGGGGGTGTGGTCGGCCACGCCGCCACCGATGATGATCTTTTGCGGCGCGTAGCACAGCGTGTAGGTCATGAGCGCCTGTGCCAGATAGCCTGCGAGCAGGTCCATGGCCTCCGGGTCATCGGCCATGTCTCCGGCGCTCTTGCCATCCCAGCGCTTTTTAACGCCGGGGCCGGCGATGAGACCCTCGAGGCAATTGTCGTGGAAGGGGCAGGCGCTGTGCTCGCCAATGGTGTCGCGCGGGTCGCGCGTGACCAGGATGTGGCCGGCCTCGGGATGCATCATGCCGTGTACGAGCTTACCGCCCGAGAGCACGCCGGCGCCCACGCCGGTGCCGATGGTCAGATACACAACGTCAGTGAGGCCCTGGGCGCAACCAAAGGTGACCTCGCCCAGGCAGGCGACGTTGACGTCGGTGTCGTAGCCGCAGGGGATATTGAGCTCGTTTTGGATAGTGCCCAGCAGGTCAAAGTAGCGCCATGCCGTTTTGGGCGTCTCCAGGATCTTGCCGTATTGGGGCGAGGCAGGGTTGACTGCGGTGGGGCCAAAGGCGCCGATGCCCAGCGCGGCGATGCCCTTGTCGGCAAACCATGCATTGACGGCCTCAACGGTCTCCTGCGGGGTCGTGGTCGCGATCTGCTCACGCTCCAGGACCGTACCGTCTGCATAGCCCGTGGCGCAGACCATCTTGGTGCCGCCGGCCTCGAGCGCTCCGATAAGCTGCTGTTCTGCCATAGTATTCCTCTCTCTGGGACGAGTTGCTCCGTGACTAAAGTATAGGGCTCTAAACCATTTAAGAAAGCGCTATAAAAAGAAGCCTCGCAACGTGGCGGGCGGTGCGGGGCTTCTTTGGTTGCTTTAGTTGCCGGGCCGTCCTTACCCGCGCGGCTTGATTTTATCACGTAGCGACTTGAGGTTCTCCAGTGCCGCGTTAAGCGTCTCGTCCCGCTTGGCAAAGTGGAAACGAATCAGATGGTTGACGGGCTCGCGGAAGAAGCTCGAGCCGGGCACGGCGCCCACGCCCACCTTGGATGCGAGGTCCTCGCAGAATTCGAGGTCGCTGTCATAGCCAAACTCAGAGATGTCCATCATGACGTAGTAGGCGCCCTGCGGCACGTTATGCTCAAGACCGATGCTATCGAGCCCCTGGCAGAACAGGTCGCGTTTGGCGGTGTAGAGGTCGAGGACCTCATCGTAATAGCTGTCGTCGAAGTTGAGGGCGGTGACAACGGCTTCCTGCAGGGGAGCGGCGGCACCCACGGTGAGAAAGTCGTGGACCTTCTTGATGCGCTCGGTGATCTGGGCTGGGGCGATGGTGTAGCCCAGACGCCAGCCGGTGATGGAGTACGTCTTAGACAGCGAGCTGCAGCTGATGGTTCGCTCGAACATGCCGGGCAGCGTGGCCATGTAGACGTGCTCATGGGGCGCGTAGACGATGTGCTCGTAGACTTCGTCGGTGATGCAGTACGCGTCGTACTTTTTGCACAGGTCGGCGATAAAGGTGAGCTCTTCGCGCGTAAAGACCTTGCCGCAGGGGTTGGAAGGGTTGCACAGGACGATGGCCTTGGGGTCGTTGTCGCGGAAGGCAGCCTCGAGCGCCTCGCGGTCAAAGTCGAATGTGGGCGGGTTGAGCGGCACATAGATGGGCTCGGCACCCGAGAGAATGGTGTCAGCGCCGTAGTTCTCGTAGAACGGCGAGAAGATGACGACCTTGTCTCCGGGGTTCGTAACCGTCATCATGGCGGCCATCATGGCCTCGGTGGAGCCGCAGGTGACCACGATATTCTGGTTGGGGTCGATCGGCATGCCCATAAAGTGCTCCTGTTTAGCGGCGAGCGCCTCGCGCATGGCCTGGGAGCCCCAGGTAATGGAGTACTGGTGGTAGAGCGGCTTGGGGTCGGCGGCGATGGTGCTCAGGCTGTTGAGCAGCTGCGCCGGAGGATCGAAGTCGGGGAAGCCCTGCGAGAGATTGACGGCATCGTACTTATTGGAGATGCGTGTCATGCGGCGGATGACCGAATCGGTAAATGTTGCCGTGCGGTTGGAGAGTTCTTTCATGCCGGTCCTTTCGAGGATTTGCAGTGGGGCAAGTTTACTCCTATGGAACCGGTGGGAATTGCTCGAAACGCGCTCGAAAAACTCTTTTCAAAATTCTTGAAAATTGGGGCTTGCATCGCGTGGCGTTCCTTGCAATAATAGTCGAGCGCGAAGCGCACAGGACACGGTGGGTGTAGCTCAGTTGGCTAGAGCGACGGGTTGTGGTCCCGTAGGTC
>DBFZQW010000170.1:0-4559 GCA_048521445.1 Collinsella sp.
GGGCCTGCCGCTGTTCCTGTTTACGGTGTTCGACGACATGTACTCACTGCCCCAGATGCTGCTTTCGTACGACATCGTGTCGTCGCTCGTGTCGGTGGCGCTGTTTGCCGTGGGCGTGGTGGGCGCCACGATTATCGCCTGCCGCCACGAGATGGCCGAGACCCCGGCCTCGCTTATGCGTCCCAAGGCCCCGCGCGCTGGCTCGCGCATCTTGCTCGAGCGCATCGGCTTTATCTGGCGCCGCATGGGCTTTTTGAACAAGGTCGCTGCACGCAACCTATTCCGCTATAAAAAGCGCGCCTTTATGACCATCTTTGGCATCGCGGGTTGCACCGCGCTTGTGATCTGCGGTATGGGTATTCGCGACACGTCGGTCGCGCTTTCGCCCAAGCAGTATGGGCATATCACGCGCTATGACTTGCTGGCGGTCGCCAACCCCGATGACTTTACGCAGACGTGCGCGGCGTTGGATGAGCGCAGCGCGGCCAATGATTCCAACGTGACCGTAACTTCGACGCTGCCGATCATGACTGACAACGTTACCTTTACGTTTGGCGGCAAGAGCGAGACCGTGCAGCTGATCGTGGTGCCCGATGACCGCATGAACGATCTGGACGACTACGTGTGCCTCGAGGACGAGTCCAAAGAGCCGCTATCCTTGCGTGACGGAGATGTGTACCTGAGCAAGAGTTCACAGCTGGTGCTGGGGATTCAACCGGGCGATACGGCGCACGTCCAGGATTCGTCGCTCAACGTAGCCAAGGTCAAAGTCAGCGACATTTCGCTTAACTATCTGGGCAACACGCTTTACATGACGCAGGGCACCTATGAGCGCGCGTTCGGCCGAAGCGCGCGTCTTAACGGCATCTTTGTGCTGCTTAAGGGTTCATCTTCTGACCAGATTGCGTTTAGCAAGAAGCTTAAAAGCGACGGTTGGCTCACCATCTCGAGCACGGCCGAACATTGGGAAAACTATGAGGCGAACTTTACTATCATCAATTCCGTCGTGGTGCTCGTGACCTTTATGGCGGCGTGCCTGTCGTTTGTGGTGGTGTTTACGCTGTCCAACACGAATATCTCCGAGCGCGAGCGCGAGCTGGCGACCATCAAGGTGCTGGGCTTCCGCCGTGGCGAGGTGCACCACTACGTCAACAAGGAGACGTTGATCCTCACGGCGATTGGCACCGCACTGGGCGTGCCGCTGGGTGGCCTGCTTGCCGAGAGCTTTACGTACATCCTGCAGATGCCGTCGCTGTACTTTGACGTCGAAGTCGAGCCGCTGAGCTACGTGCTTGCCGTGGTGCTTTCCTTCGGCTTTACGATCATCGTCAACCTCGCCACCAACCGAACGCTCAACAAGATCGACATGGTCGGCGCCCTCAAGAGCGCCGAGTAACCTGTCCTGGGATTCAAGTTCTAGCGAGCTGCCGACGCGCTCGCAGCAGCATTTTTGCATAAACCGCACCGAAAAATGCATATTTCGGCAGGGCGGTTGCTTTTTGCCCACAGGTACCCCAGGGGGCGCCGTGCAAATTCCGGAGTATTCAGCGTCCCGGGGTCCGCGGGCGCGGGGGCGGGGGTGCAAAACTGCGCTGAAAGCCCCGATTCTGAGCCCCAACGCCTCTAGAGCCGCTCGTTTTTTACAGGATGCGGCCCATGGTGCCTGCCTTTCGCCCAAAACCCAGTATGCAGGCACCCTCGGCTGCTGAATACTCCCAAAAATGCACGCCGCATCCTACCCCAGGCACCCGCAGCAAGAAGACGAATAGCCTCGACCTCCCTAGTTACCGCAGGAGGCCCCAGGGCTTACCTCCCAAATCTTTCCGCAGGACGGAAGGACCCCGCCGCGCGAAGCGCGCAGCGGGGTCCTGACATGTCCGAGGACGATTTGGGAGGTAAGCCCTGGGGCCTCCGATGAGAGCAGTTTCGGCCGAGGCTATTCGTCGCCGAAGCTGATGCCCAATGCCTTGGCCTCGCGCACCAGATCGCTCTGGGGGTCGACATACTTGAGCTTGCCGGCGACATCCTCGAGCGGCATGTGGCACATCTTGCCGTCGCGCAGGGCGATCATGTAGCCAAACTCGCCGCGCAGGCAGCCAAGCGCGGCCTCGACGCCGCACTGGGTCGCAAAGATGCGGTCCTGAGCATCGGGCTGGCCGCCGCGCTGCGTGTGGCCGGGGATGGCGACGCGGGTCTCGCGACCGGTCTTGGCCTCGATCTCCTTGGCGATGTCGTAGACGATCGACGGGCTCGTGCGCTCGGCGAGCTTCTTCTTGTACTCCTTCTTGGACAGCGCCGCGTCCTCCTTGGAGATAGCGCCCTCGGCGACGGCCACGATGGTAAAGCGGCTGCCGGTCTCCATGCGATGCTCGATGGTCTTGATGACCTGGTCCATGTCGTAGGGAATCTCGGGAATCAGGATGACGTCCGCACCGCCCGCGACGCCGGCATACAGCGGGATCCAGCCAACCTTGTGGCCCATGATCTCGATGACGAACACACGCCCATGACTTGAGGCGGTGGTGTGGATGTCGTCGATGCACTTGGTGGCGACGTCGATAGCGCTCGTAAAGCCAAACGTCATCTCGGTGCCCCAGGTGTCGTTATCGATGGTCTTGGGCAGGGCAATAACGTTGAGGCCCTCTTCGCGCAAGCGGTTGGCAGTCTTGGTGGAGCCGTTACCGCCCAGCATAAACAGGCAGTCGAGCTGCAACTTGTGATAGGTGTGGACCATCGCGGGCACCTTCTCGACGCCGTCGGCCTCGGGAATGTTCAGGCGCTTGAACGGCGTGCGGCTCGTGCCCAGGATGGTGCCGCCGCGGGTGAGGATGCCGCTAAAATCGGCGGGCGTCATGACGCGGAACCTGCTGTAGATAAGGCCCTGGTAGCCGTCCTCAAAACCATAGATCTCGATAGGCTCTTCGCTATTGGTCATAAGCGTTTTGACGATGCCGCGCATGGTGGCGTTGAGCGCCTGGCAGTCGCCGCCACTAGTAAGAAGACCGATTCTAAGCATGGTGAATCCTTCCGGGCAAGTTATAACATGCGCATAAGTTTACCCCCGCACACTGTTGATGCGGGGGTAAAACGTGTTAGCTCAAATGTATAGAAATGTAAGCAACGTCAGGCGAGCGTAAGGACGACGGTGCCAGCTCCTTACAGCACAAAGGCGTCGATGTCGCCCCAGTGGCGGCGCAGCGTGATGGCGGCAGCGGGCTCGGTGTTGTCAAAGACGACCGACCATTGCGTGTTGCTGGTGATGTCATCCGGATTGGGCTCTTGCGCCGCAGCGCGTAGAGCCTTCCAAGCGACTGCCTCGTCCTGGGCACCGACATGGGCGTCAAGGACATCGGCGATTGCGACGGCACGCTCTTTACCATGGCCCAGCTCGCCATTCTTTTGGTTGGGCAGCACTTCGTCACCATAGCAGGCGTAGAAGTTCGTAACCTGGCGTACAGGAGTCACTTTGCATGCACGGTCGGGGTCGCGCGGATCCCACTCCACCACCCGCGCGTCACCGGCGGCGTCGTTGATAAAGAAGTGGTAATCGCGTCCTGCCATGGCGTGCATGTCGTAGGCGGAAAGCAGGTCGACAGCTTCTTGCGTGGTGGCGGCACGGTCGAGCACCAGACGGATGGCGAGCGAGGTATTGATGACGGGGCGCTGCGTGTCCTGGTCACAGGGCTTGGAGTCCAGGGTGAGTACGGCAATGGACACGCCGCATTCGTTAACACCGTCGAGCTGGGCAAACGGGCCCATGAGCGCGGCGGCGCGTCCGGCGACGGAGTCAAGCGGAGTATTATCGCCCAGGTTGTTAAGGGCGGCAAACCCGATGGAGGCATAGCCGCCGCGTGGGTGATTGCGCACCAGCAGCGCCGAGGTGTCGTCCTTAAAGTCGTAATTGCGGCCGGTGCGCACGCGGCCTTCGGCATCTACGGCGATAAAAGCGCTGCAGGCAAACTGGGGCGCCTGGACATGTGCTGGCACGCCGGGCAACACCTGTGCCACCACAGCATCGATGTAGGCCTGGTCGTCGCGCACATCGGCGGCGATGATGCAGTCGAGGTCGTAGTCGTAGACGATGTCGATTGCGTGCAGGTCATAGCCATCCGCGTAGCCGGTCAAGCGTTTGAGCGACGCAGCGGATTTGATTTGCTTGCGGTAAACGATGCCGGCGGCAGCGGCAAGGCCGACGGCGACGCCCGCGACACCGCAGGCGATGGCAATGTTACGTGGCTTCATGACGGCTCCTCTCGTCCTGTTAGCGTAATTGTCGCAAAAGGAGCGCGGGCATGATGGCTCAACTTGGTGAGCGGCGCGGGATTAAACACGGAATGAAGAGTGCAGCGCTGGCGCGGCGGGGTATGCTGGAAGGGACCATCAACCCAGCGAAAGGGGAGAGCATGACGGATCAGGAAACGCCCGAGCGCGCGCATGTGACGGCCGATGATATCGAGGCCGCCAACGACCTTATCGACTTTATCGAGGCATGCCCCAGCATGTTCCATACGGCGGCGACCATTATGGCCGAGCTCGACGAGGCGGGCTTTACCTACCTG
>DBFZQW010000171.1:0-102142 GCA_048521445.1 Collinsella sp.
TCTCCAACCTGTACCAGGTGTACTATCCCGCCGTGCTCCGCTCGCTCAAGAACATCATCGAGAGCGGCGTGAAGGCCGGCATCATGGTCGGTATGTGCGGCGAGGCCGCTGCCGATCCGCTGCTTGAGCCGCTGCTGATCAGCTGGGGCTTGGAGGAGTTCTCGATGAGCGCTCCGTCCATCCTGCGCGCCCGCAAGACCATCAGCCAGTGGACCAAGGCCGAGTGCGACGAGCTTGCCGAGAAGGCGCTCGCCTGCAACACTGCCGCCGAGGTCAAGGCGCTGCTCGAGTCCGCAGCTCGTTAATTTGGTATCAGAGGTAACCGCGTGGTTGGAATGGGCCAGCCACGCGGCCCTCACATATACAGGGGGTACTGTAAATGTTCTACACGCTAACCGCTAATCCGGCTGTCGACATGACGGTCTCGAGCTCTCCGCTTGAGCCCGACGAGAACGTCCGCACCGGCTCGGCCAGCTACACGGCCAACGGCAAGGGCCTCGACGTGTCCTTCGCCTTTAAGAAGATGGGCGTCGACACCGTCGCGCTCGGCTTCTTCGCCGGCTTCACGGGCAAGTTCATCGTCGAGGAGGTCATGAACCTGGGTTGCCTGTGCCGCCCGGTTTGGACCGACGGTATCACGCGCATCAACACCTACGTCAACGATGGCCAGCACGAGGACGGCGTCCTTAACCCCGGCGCCCCGATTACGCCGCAGCACCAGGAGGAGCTCTACAACATCCTGGACACCGCGGGCGACCTTGAGTGCCTGATCGTCTCCGGTTCCGTGCCTCCCAAAGCTACGCCCGACTTCCTGGCTCAGGTCATGGAGCACGCTCAGGCTCGTGGCGCCGACGTCGTCCTGGACCTGTCCTCTGATAAGCTCAAGGAGCTCGCTCACAAGAAGCCGCTGCTCATCAAGCCGAACCATCACGAGATGAAGGCCATCTTCGGCGTGCCGGTCGACACCGACGACGAGGTCCGCGTTGCCATGAAGCTCGCCCACGACGCCGGCGTCCAGAACGTGCTGCTCACCCGTGGTAGCCGCGGCGACGCTTACTTCTCCAACGGCGAGGACATCTGGTATGCCAAGCGTGAGTTCAACATCAAGTTGGTCTCTTCCGTCTGCGCCGGCGACTGCACCCTCGCTGCGTTCCTGCACAAGTGGTACAGGAATCGCGACAACGTCGAGGAGGCTATGAAGCTCGCCATGGCCACCGGCGCCAACGTCGCCGAGTCCGTGGGCATTGGCGACTTCGGTCACGTCGATGAGTACAGCAAGCGCGTTGCTGTCCGTAAGCTCGATCGCAAGTAAGCGAAAAGCGACATATTCGTGCGCATGCGGCGTCCCGATTTCGATCGGGGCGCTGTTTTTTGTCCCACCCGAACTTCGGCGCCGTCCTTCACGCGTTCCACACCGTTCGCCGAGTTGCTATAGCCTTTTCACGTGGCGTGGAATATACTTTCATTAACACGTTGCTTCGTGAAAGGAACATTCATGATTTACACGCTCACTGCAAATCCCGCCATTGACTACAACATCTCCTGCGACGGCCTGTCCGCCAATACCGTTACGCGCACCCGTAACGCGGTCTACACCCCCAACGGCAAGGGTCTCAACGTCTCGTTTACGCTCGACCACTACGGCGTCGATACCACGATCCTGGGCTTCTTCGCCGGCTTCTCGGGCGAGTTCATCGTTAAGGGCGCCGAGGCCCTTGGCGTGCCCGTCAAGCCCGTGTGGACTGACGGCATCACGCGTGTCAACGTGTTCCTCAACGCCGGTCCCGACACCGAGTACAACATGGTCAATGCCGGCGCCGCCATTAACGAGGCCAACGAGCAGGAGATGTTTGAGCTTATTGATTCGCTCGACGACATGACCTGCCTGGTTATCAGCGGCTCGCTGCCCCCCAATACCTCCGAGGGTTTCCTAGCTGAGGTTCTGCGTCGCGTGAAGGCGAAAGGCGCTGAGTTCGTGCTCGACATCTCGAGCCATCAGCTGGCCGATCTCATTGCCATGGAGCCGTTGCTCATTAAGCCCAATGACGACGAGCTGCTCGACATCTTTGGCATTAAGGTGAGCGGTGGCGACGACGAGTCCGTCAAGGGCGCTATGGCCGAGCTCCACGCCAAGGGCGCTAAGAACGTGCTGCTGACCTTGGGCGGCGCCGGTGCGTACTTCTCCAACGGTGAGCATATCTGGTTTGCGAACCGCACCTTTGATGTCAAGCTGCTGTCGACCGTCTGCGCCGGCGATTCCTCGCTCGCTGCCTTCCTGTCCGTGTGGCACGATGCCCCCGAGCGCGTCGAGGACGCCCTGCGCCTTTCGATGGCCACCGGTGCCAACGTGGTTGAGTGCCCGGGCTTGGGCGATTTTGCCAAGGTCGACGAATATAAGAAGAACATCGAAGTTCGCCAGGTTTGCTAGCTGCATCGATACATCGTTGCCGAACACCCGCTTTGGATCTCCGAGGCGGGTGTTTTTTGCGCGCTGAACGTTTGTGGCGTCTGCTGTCTCGTTTTATCGAATCGACGACGCGATTGCGTGTGCGCGCTGTCCCGTTTCTTGTTAGACTTCTTGAGAACCATCGATTAACGCTCGCAAGTGCAGGAGGCCATAGGCATGTGCAATGTTTCGCTCAACGGTACGCAGCCGACCGATGCCTCCATCCGTGTCCTGCGTGCGCTCGAGGCGGCCGGTCTTGAGGCTTGGTATGTAGGCGGTTGGGTGCGTGATGCCCTGATGGGGCGCCCCAGCCACGATGTTGACATGTGCTGCAGAGGCCTGTGGCAGGAGTCCAAAGCGGCGCTCGAGGCGGCTGATATTGCCGTGGTCGAGTCGGGCATTAAATTTGGCGGCATCACGGCTATTTGCGATGGCGAGCGCATTGAGGTCACCACCTACCGCCTAGACGGCTTTTATACCGATGGTCGTCATCCCCAGAGTGTGGAGCGTGCGGCGTCGCTTGAGGACGATCTGGCGCGTCGCGACTTTACCGTTAACGCTATGGCCTGGCATCCCGAGCGCGGTCTTGTCGACCGCTATGATGGCCGGGGCGACCTGAAGCGCAAGCTCATCCGTGCCGTTGGAGATCCCAAGCGTCGTTTTAACGAGGACGCGCTTCGCATGCTGCGCGCCGTGCGCTTTGCCTGCCGTCTGGACTTTATGATTGAACCCGCGACCAAACAGGCTCTGGCCGAATGTGCGCCGCTGCTCGACGCCGTGGCGCGCGAGCGCGTGGGTATTGAGCTTGAGGGCATCCTTTCGACTGGTCACGGGGGAGACGCGATGCTGCGCTACCCCGAGCTTGTTTGCGCCGCCGTGCCCGAGCTTGCTGCGGGTAGGGGCTTTGACCAGCGCAGTGTCTATCATGCGTTTAACGTCTACGAGCATATCGCCCGCGTGCTGACGGTGGCAGGGGAGCTGGCGCTGTGCGATGGTGTCGCGCCCTCTTCGAGCCTTATGTGGGCGGCGTTTTTGCATGACGTTTCCAAGCCCGAGTGCTTTACGGTCGATCACGCCGGCAGTGGACACTTCTACGGTCATCCCGAACTCGGCGCTAAGAAGGCGCGTGTCATCATGGATCGCCTGGCGCTCTCGCACGATTTGGTGCGCGATGTGTGCCTGCTGATCAAATACCATGACAAGCCGCTGCGTCCCGAGCGATCCTGTCTGCTCAATATGATGCGCGCGCTTTCGGGCGAGGGTGTCGATACGCCGCGTCTGATGGACGAGCTCATGGACCTTAAGCGTGCCGACACACTCGGCAAGGCGCCCTCGTGCTTCTATTACGTCGAGACGATTGAGGAGATGCGCGCGCTGACTCGCGAGTTGCTGGCGGCGGGGGAGCCCTATACGCTCAAGATGCTTGCCATCAATGGTGGGGATTTGATCCGCGCTGGCGTCAAGCCAGGGCCGGAACTGGGGCAGCTGCTCAACGCCGCCCTCGGCGCAGTGATCGAAGGCAACATCCCCAACGAGCGTGAAGCACTCCTGGCTCACCTCAACCTGAAATGATTTTTCTAGGACGGGGCTTTTATCTGCGCTTTCCATAACCTCACGACAAAATCTGGGCAATTTGGAATTTTTTCTTGCGCTCGCGTTTTTTGTCCCGTAATATATTTCCTCGCAGCACGGCAGTGCAGATGTCATGTGGCCCGTTCGTCTAGCGGTTTAGGACGCCGCCCTCTCACGGCGGAGATCACCAGTTCGAATCTGGTACGGGCTACCACTTCTTTTCTGCTGAGGCTTATGGCCCGTTCGTCTAGCGGTTTAGGACGCCGCCCTCTCAAGGCGGAGATCACCAGTTCGAATCTGGTACGGGCTACCATACATCTGATACCCGGCTTTCCCATGGAAGGTCGGGTTTTTTATTTTCAAACAACCGTCTGCAATTCCCGTTTGAACCAGAGCTTTGCGTTCTGCCTATGGCCCTTACGGGTACAATATCCAACATTATTAGATTTTCTAAAACAGCAGGTAGAACGCTTGCATAAAACGATTTAGTCCCTAAAAGTCCCTATGAGACAAGTCCGGCATCAGCGAAGGCGTCTGCCACAGTGTTCACCAGCATCATTAAACTCGCCCTGACGTAGTGCTTCGCCGACACTCCAGACCCCGAGTGGCCCATCAATATTTCCAGCGTCGCAGTAGGTATCCTGACATCGTACTCCCAGCTGGTTCGCCAAGAGTTTCGGAGGTTGCGCAGGGGATGGTACTCGAACCCGAGCCTGTTGGATTCGCTCTCCCATCTCACCTTCAATGTCGCCGATGAAAGTGGCTCACCGTTCATGTTCTCGATGAACAGATTGTGGCAACCGTTTATTCGCTGCACCGCAACCTCCGCAAGGCGCTCGCCCCATTTTCCGGGAACGACAACATAGCGTCGGCTGCACTCGGTTTTGACCCTATCGACTACGGCTCCTCGAACCGCTTCTCGCTCTATCGGCACCACGGCGCATGCCATGCCGTTGTTCGCTTTTACAAGCTCGACCGACGCCGGGTCTACAGCCGTGGCCTCTCCGGGCCTGCATGAACCGAATGCGCACAGCAGGAAAATGCCCTCCATGCGCGAGCCGCGCAGCAGCTCTGCCATTCGCATTAACTCGGCAAGGTCGTATATTCCCTTGTCCATCTCCACTGAGTTGTCCGGCAGCGTCAGCCCGACCGAGGTCGGGTTTGTCTCCGCAAGCTCGAACTTCACCGCTGTCTTGTAAATACCAGACAGCATGTTCACGGCTCTCTGCGCCTGGGCTTTCGTCATGCCGTCGAGCCATTCCTGTATCATGAGCGGTTTCACGGTTCCCAGCTTGCAGCTGCCGAACTTCGGTCCGACGTACTTGCGCCAAGTCGATCGGTATACGTTGAGCGTGTTCGTGGCAAGCCGCTTCTCGCATGACGGCCAGTACAGCGTGTCGAACACGTACCTTACCGTGTGCTGCGTACGCTGATTTGTCGAGTGCAGCTCTATCAGCCTGTCGCGCTCCGCCCTCGCCTCCGTCAGCGTACCTGTGAAGTTCGCGCTCAGGCGCCTGTAGCCCTTTCCGTCGCCCTTGTCTCCCCAGTACCTAATCCGGTAGCGGTTTCGGTCTAGACGGGCGATAGAACCCCTCTCAGCGCGTTTCCGTGGCATAATTAACCTGCTTTCCTACCGTGTGTGGGATAAGTCATCTGGAGGCGTCGTTCATCTTGGCGGGTGGCGGCGCCTCCTGCTTTCTAGTTCCTGACCGAGTACCGCTTGCCGCAGTGGTTGCAAAGGTACTCGCGCTTTCCCTTCCTGCCCATCGCGGCACCGACCACCATGCCCTCAAGGCGGAACAGTTCGGCGCCAATGAGCGCCTTTCCAGCGCTCGTTGACTTCGACGTGTTGTTGAGGAACGTGACGTCGGTGGAGTCGCACTTGGGGCAGCGGAGTCCTGCCTTGCGCTGGGCCTTCTTCACCTTCTCCGGGGTCGTGTCGAGCGCTGCGCGGTTGAGTTCTGCGTTCGGGTTGGCGGGAGCGTAGCCCTTTTCGGCAGTTTCTGGCTTCGCCGCTGAGGTCGGCTTCTTCTTGTCGCTCTGCAGCTCGCGCCTGCCCCACTCGGTGTTCCTGAGTACCAAGGCGCAGACCAGGCAGACGGCGAACGCGGCGCACCAGTACGGCGCATATGGCCTGTAGTCCTCGACGATAAGCGAGCACGCGGCGCCGAGCAGCGTCACGAGAAAGCCTATGCCGCCCAAGAACAGGACGATAAGCCCCACCAGAAGCGGTGGCTCTTTTCTGCCAGCCATTACGCACTCCTCTTAGAACGCTTGGAATCTCGCGTGGACTCTTTGCTTTTAGCGCTCTGGAACTCCGCGTACTCGTCGATTTTCTCTTTCGAGGTCGGCGTGCAGCTGCGGTAGTCGTCCAGTAACGCTTCTTCGTCTTTTGTCAGCGGCGGCGGTGCGTATCGCGTCGGCTCCCTGCCGACAAGTTCATCGAGCGTCACGCCAAGCGATTCGGCGATCGTAATCGCGTTGGCGATTGACGGGACGCGCTTTCCGCTCATGTAGCTGGAGATGGCTCCGCTACTCATACCACAAAGCCTACACAAGTCGGCAGGCTTCATATTTCGGCTGTCGAGGATGCCTTGCAGCCCAGCTAGAAGGGTCATTTTCGTCTCCTTTCCTCCTAGTTGAAAGTAATTTTACCCAAATTGTTGTTGACACAGCGCCGTATGCGGAGCATCATGCAAAATCAGAAGCGCCGAATACGGAGCATTAAGTCAACAAAGTTCATACGAGAAAGGAGGAACCACTGGTGAATACCTGCGCAAAGAATGTCTCTGAGTACATCGAGGCAAAGGGAATCACCCAGCAGAAGATTGCCGATTTGCTCGGACTCGGATGGAACGCGACCCACGCAAAACTCACAGGTGAGCGCCCGTTCACTCTCCAAGAGGCCGTTATCCTCGCCGACTTTATCGGCTGTTCGCTCGACTGGCTTACTGGGCGCGACTCAGACCAGTAGCTGCCAACCGCGTTTTCCCTCGCGGACTCGACTGTCCTCTTCTCTCCTCCCATACCACACGGAGCCAGTTCAGTTTTGTCTCCTTGCTGAACACCCTACTAGCAGCCGAGTCCGCGCGGGAAACCGCGCAATGTCCCATACGGGACGCGCACTTTGATTACCGAATATTCGCCCCGAAAGGGGTAGGACCCAATCGGCATCGCGCCGTGCGGGTGGTAAGCCGTGAGTGCCAGACCGCGTCGCGCGGTAACCACGGACACGCTGGGGTCAAGTGACCTGCCCCAGCCGCCAACGGCGACAGCAGCCGATACGGGCATCTGAAAACCCAGACCGCCATTTGCCCTTCGGCGGTCGCGTCGCAAGAAGATGTGTACGGCAGCCGTGTCGGTTGCCGTCGCCGTTGGCAAACACGTTCTCGGTAGTGTAACGGTTTTAGCACGGCTGATTCTGGTTCAGTCAATCAGGGTTCGATTCCCTGCCGAGAAGCCATCGCGGGATAGAGTACAGGTAACTCAACGGCCTCATAAGCCGTCCCATGGGGGTTCGAATCCCTCTCCCGCGACCAACACGGGGCATGCCCAGCGGTGCAGCCATTGTGCCGTATGGTTTGTCCCGCCAACGGCTTGGTAGCTCAGTAGGAAGAGCGGGTGAGTGAAGTTCACCGCGTCGGGGGTTCGACTCCTCCCCAAGCCACCATTTGCGTGTAGCTCAGCTGGTAGAGCGCCCGGCCGTTAACCGGGAGGTCGCAGGTTCGAGGCCTGCCGCGCGAGCCATGCCGCCTTAGTTCAAAGGTAGAGCGCCGGTCCTCCAAACCGGCAATGCGGGTTCGACTCCCGCAGGCGGCTCCACTTTCGGAGCATTGGCACAGTAGCTACTGCAGCGGGTTGCTAACCCGTAGACCTCACACGAGGCCCGTAGGTGCAAGTCCTACATGCTCCGCCAACGGAGGGTTGGCAGAGAGGATTATCGCAGCTGTCCAGAAAACAGTAGGCCGTTAGTAGCGACCCGTGGGTTCGAATCCCACACCCTCCTCCATTTTCGTCGTCATAGCTCAATTGGATAGAGCGGCTGTCTCCTAAACAGCAGGTTGAAGGTTCGAGTCCTTCTGGCGACTCCATGTGCTGCTGGCCGAACAGCTAGGCAGCGGAGTGCAAATCCGCGCAACCAGGTGCGACTCCTGGGCAGCACTCCACAGGCGCGTAGCTCAACTGGTAGAGCAGCGGTCTCCAAAACCGTGGCGGTAACGCCTATGGGGGTTCGAATCCCTCCGCGCCTGCCCACTTTTCTCAAAACCAAATACCTAAGAAGGAGGTAACTGATGGTTTATATTTCCGATCCCTCTATCGAAGTAAGCTCGTGTAGCAGCACAAAGGCTAATGCCGTCGTGAATCTCGTTTTGACCGCAGACGATGCAGATATGCTGCGCGGCTGCAAGTCATCCGATTCCGTCGCACATGTCCTGTTGCTCGCGCTCCGACGCGGGCTCTATCAAGGCATGCCCGACACCCATTACATCGGCACGACCTGGTGGGGAAACCGTCCGGCAAAGCCAAAAATCGAGCGCGTCATCTTCCATGACCCCGCGACCATCGTGTTCTGGAGGGACGGCACCAAGACCGTCGTCAAGGCGCATAACGAGAAGTTCGACAAGGAGAAGGGCCTGCTCGCCGCCATCGCCAAGAAGGTCTACGGCAACAAGGGCAGCTTCAACAACGTCATCAAGCACTACGTCGAGGAGTAGCGGATGGAAGACTATCCGGTCGTCGACAAGACGTTCCTGTGCGGAATCGAGGATGACAAAAAGACCATTGCGGAAAGCCCGATTAGCTTCATTTTCACAATCGGGCCTGAGAACAAAGACGCTTTCATCGATTGCTACCGCAAGGTGAAGCCGATGGACAACATGCAGGACATGATGAACGCAGCTCTCGGTCTCTATTTGACAAAGATTTATTCAGACCACTACACAACCGAATAGCACGAAAAAGCCCCCCATTTCTCATGTCCAAGAAATGGGAGGCAGTTCACATTCCACCGCGCAGGGGCTTTGACCTGAAAGGAGGTCGGCATGAGTGTAGCAGATTTGCAGCTGTTCAGCAGCGATCGGTTCGGCAAGCTCAGAGCGACCAAGACCGAGTCGGATGAAATCTGGCTTGCCGCGACTGACGTTGCCAAGGCTCTCGGTTTCCGAGACGCAAACGGCATCACTCGACTTCTCGATGATGACGAGAAGTGCTGGTCGGCGGAACTCCCACAGAATGTGTGTGAGATGGAAACCAGCGACGCTCGCCGCAAGGGAGGACTCAGGCTTATCAACGAGTCTGGTTTCTACCGAGTGATTATGGTGAGCCGCAGCCCGAACGCCGCGCCGTTCCAGCGCTGGGTTACCCACGAGGTTCTGCCGTCAATCCGCAAGGACGGCGGCTACATCGCCGCAAGCACCGATGACAGCGACGCCGACATTATGGCGCGCGCCCTGCTGATTGCCCAAAAGACCATCGACCGCAAGAACGAGCTTATCGCTCTCCACGAGGCGACCATCGAGGACATGAAGCCAAAGGCGCTGTTCGCAGACGCCGTGGCCGACTCCGATGGCACCTGCCTTATCGGCGAGCTTGCCAAGATGATGTGCCAGAACGGTCTTGAGATCGGTCAGAACCGACTTTTCAAGCTGCTCCAGCGCGACGGCTACCTCGGCAAGTCCGGCTCCAACCGAAACGTGCCGACACAGCGCTCCATGGATATGGGTCTGTTCCGAATCAAGGAGACTGCCGTCACCCATAGCGACGGCCGAGTGACACTTAGCAGAACGCCAAAAGTTACTGGTAAAGGGACCATCTACTTCATGAAGAAGTACGGGGTTCTAAATGGGTAGGCTGCACGATTTATCTGGAATACGTTTTGGTCATCAGGTCGTAATTTCTCGCGCCGGAACAAATAAGTGGGGAAATGCGACTTGGCTGTGTCGATGTGATTGCGGTAACAGCCATGTTGTCCCAGGTGGGAAGTTGCTGTCTGGCCAGTCAACAAGCTGCGGTTGCTATGCAATTGAGATGCGTTCCAAAAATGCAACAGTCCATGGATATACACGCGGTAAAAGGCCGAGGACATTAACCATATGGAGCGGAATGAAAGCAAGGTGTCTTAACCCGAAATCCGTCAGTTATTCGAATTACGGAGCAAGGGGCATAGGCATCTGCGATGAATGGCTTTCATTCAAGAACTTCCATGAGTGGGCTATTGACAATGGCTACGCCGATAACTTGCAGCTTGATCGCATCGACAACGACGGAGATTACTGCCCTTCAAATTGTCGATGGGTCACAAGGTCTGAGAACCAAAAGAATACAAGGAGGACTCGCTTGATTACCATCAACGGTAAAACTCAGTGTGCTTCCGACTGGATTAAGGAGCTTGGGGTTAGCAAGTCTACGTTTTACAGCGCCTTGCGAAAAGGCCAAGCATACTTCATCGGACGCTACTGCGGGGCGGTGTCGGATGGACTCTAGCACCGACAATGGCTTGGCGTCCGACAGCGCGAAGGAGCTTATCCGCGCCGTCAATGTCGCTATCAAGGCGTTCATCGAGGACGTGACAAAAGCGGAACATCCGCAGCAGTCGACCCTGTCGATCGCAATGGCGGCCGGACTACCTGCGAGGATTACCTACACGGTCGCCGAGTGCGGCAAGTTCACCGGACTCGGCCAGGACAGGCTCCGTCGCGACCGCGAGAAGGGCCTGATCGACTTCATCGAGCCTGACGGCGAGCGCGGCGCACGAATCAGCGTTTTCGAGCTTGACCGCTATCTGAAAGACATTGGAGCGCTGCTATGACGACGTTCCGAGTCGATTTCGTCCGAGGCAAGGACAGGCCGCGCTTCACGGGCACAGGCCGCGCCTATACGACCAAGCGGACGCACGATGACGAGCAGGCGATTCGAGCCGCCTATCTGGACGTCATCGCCAAGGAGGGCAACGTCCTCCCGGCAGAGCACCAGACGGGACGAGAGCCGTTCATCCTGCTGGTTGAGGCGTACCGCGCTCTCCCGAAGTCGCGCCCCAAGAAGGTGCTGTGCGAGGAGGACACCTTCAAGCCCGACTGGGACAACATCGGCAAGCTGGTATCAGATGCCCTTAACGGTCTGGCTTGGAAGGACGACTCCCAGGTCGTGAAGGCCGACATAAGCAAGTGGCCTCGCATGAGGGGCCTTGAGAACGACCGCATGGTCATCACCGTCATCCCGCTCGGACTGATGAACATGGACGAGGTCGCGGAGGTGGACCCATGTCGATCGTAGGCGAGAACAAGTACTTCACGCTAATCAGGACTCCTGACGGCGATACCGACGCATGGTTGGCCCAGCGCCGCAAGGGAATCGGAGGTTCCGACGTTGCTGCCATTATGGGACTCTCTCATTATCGCGGGCCATACGAGGTCTGGGCAGAAAAGCTCGGGTACATCCAGCCAGCAGACCTCTCGGACAATGAGGCTGTTGAATGGGGGAACATCCTCGAACCCATCGTGGGTGGTCATTACGCCAGTAAGCACCCAGACCGCATTGTCAGGCGCGTCAACGCCGTCTGCCAGAGCATCGAGCGGCCCCATGCACAAGCGTCCCTAGACTACGAGGTCAAAGACCCAGAACTCGGCTGGGGAATCTTGGAAATCAAGACCGCGTCGCTCTACAGGGAGCACGACTGGGACGAGGGCGTGCCCATCTACTACATCACGCAGATTACCCATTACATGAGCGTGACCGGGCGCAAGTTCGCGGACGTGGCCGTGCTTATCGGCGGCCAGATTTACAAGGAGTTCCGCGTCATGCGCGACGAGGACGACGTCCGGGCCGTCAACAAGGAGGTCGATGACTTCTGGTCGATGGTCGAGGACGACGTCGAGCCGCCGATCGGAGAGGTCGGGGCTGAAATCAGGGCGCTCCTCGCAAAGCACCGCACGCCGGGCGAGCTTGTCGACATGGACAGCACACCCAAGGAGGCCACCGACTGGCTGAAAGCCAAGGAGTCCCGAGACGCTGCGGTCAAGGAATACCAAGGAGCCGTCAACAGGCTGTGCCAGCTAATCGGCGACAACCGAGGGATTGTCACGCCGGACGGCAGGTTCACCTGGTCGCGCTACAAGAAGAACGGTCAAGACACGAACGGCGGCATCAGGTTCGCCGCCGCTAAGAAAGAGAAGGAATAACTTTGGGAGCTATCACGCAGGCGAAACAGGAGATTAAGCAGTCCCAGCAGCAGGACAGCTCCTTCGCCGGACTTATCAAGCGCTGCGCTCCGCAGCTGCAGGCGGTCATGCCGAAGGGTGCGACGCCCGAGCGACTTACCCAGCTGGCGATTGCAACCTACAAGCAGACCCCGAAACTCGCTGAGTGCTCCGTCCAGAGCATCCTCGCCTGCTGCATGAAGTGCGCGGAACTCAACGTCGAGCCTAACGACATTATGGGCAACGCCTACATCCTGCCGTACTTCAACAACAAGACACATCGCATGGAGGCCCAGTTCCAGCTCGGAAAGAACGGAATGCTGGAGCTTGTTCGCCGCTCTGGTCAGGTCAGCACCATTGATACCGAGTGCGTCTACGAGGGCGACGATTTCGATTACTACGAGGACGAGACTGGCAAACATTTCCACTACAGGCCCAGCTTCGACTCCGAGCACAATGACGAGGACCTTAAGCTGGTCTATCTGACGTGCCACCTGAAAGACGGTGGCTTCGTGTTCACAAAGATGACCAAGAATGAAATCGACAAAATCAGGGAGCGCTCCAAGACCTCGAAGTCGGGACCCTGGGTAACGGACTACGCGGCAATGGCGGAAAAGACCGTCATCCGTAAAGCGTTCAACCGTGGCAAGCTCCCGCGTTCAGTAGAGACCGCAAATATTGTAGCCGCGGACGATACTACCCCGGTCATTCTCGACGAGGAGGGCAACCGCCTTTTCGAGGACCCGCTGGCTCCCGAGCCGACCGATGTACCCGCAAACGTTGACGCCGAGACCGGCGAGATTATCGAGGATGTTTCCGAGTAATGCCAATCAACCACGAGCTTACCGAGGAGGAGCGCAAGCTGGCGCTCAAAAAGGCGACCGAGGCGCGCAAGCAGCTCGCCGAGATTCGCCGCAAGATGAAGTGGCTGGAGGTCGAGCCGCTTGAAGTGCTCGACGCTCCCGAGGCCCAGCGTATGCGCCTGCGCTACTTCATCGCGTCCCTGCCGGGCGTCGGCAAGACCAAGACCGAGCAGATTCTGGAGGAGCTTGGCATCGACGAGAAGCGCCGCCTCGGTAGCCTCGGTTGCCGACAGCGCGACAAGATCGTAAAGCTGCTCAACGAGAGGAAGAAATAGTGTCCATTAACCGAGTGCTGGTCACGGGCAACCTGACCCGCGACCCAGAGCTTCGCGCCACCCAGAGCGGTTCGCAGGTGCTCAGCTTCGGCATCGCAGTGAACGACCGACGCAAGAACCAGCAGACCGGCGAGTGGGAGGACTATCCCAACTTCGTCGACTGCACCATGTTCGGCACCCGCGCCGAGAAGATTGCCAACTACCTCGCCAAGGGCAGCAAGGTCGCCATCGAGGGCAAGCTGCGCTACAGCTCTTGGGAGCGCGACGGCGAGCACCGTTCCAAGCTGGAGGTCATCGTGGACGAGATTGAGTTCATGAGCCGTCGAGACGAGCAGGGCGGTGCCGTTATCAATACGCCTGCTCCCGCTCCCGTTCGCCCCGCAGCGTCCCGTAAGGCGGTTCCTGTAGCCGCTGCTGAGGTCTACGACGAGGACATTCCGTTCTAGGAGGATTCAGATGAATCTTGAGCGCGACGGCGCGCCAGACGCCGGACCCAACTACGAGTGCGGACAATGCGAGTCGTTCGCGTTCATCGGCGAGAGCGGCTGCGGCTTCTGCAAGCGAAAGTACGCCCAGTGGTACGACGAGCGCCAGAGCATCGGCGCTGCGGACGTTCTCGAATGGGTGCAGGAGAACGCTGTAAACGAGAGCGACGAGCCTTGTAACGGCTTCGTCGAGTACTGATTTGTGCGCGGGTGCAGCCTCAATCGGCTGCACCCGCTTCTGGAAGGAGGTGGCTTTTGAACGAGTGCAAGACGGGCGCCGTCGTTACCGACTCGGATTTCGACCGCGAGGACTTCCGGCTGTGCATCGAGTGTCCATTCAAATGCGACTGGTCCAAGGCCAGCTACCCGTTGGCGGGTCGTGCGAACCCGCTGGAAGGAGATGGAACAGATGGAGATTAAGACCGTCGCGGAGTACGGGCACACGCCCGAGCGAAAGCACAAGGGCGACGCCGGAGCGGACATGCGGGCCTACATCCCGCGTCCCGTGACCATCGGGGTCGGGGAGTCCGCCTGGATTGACCTCGGCGTGAGCATGGAGATTCCCGAGGGCTATTTCGGCTTGCAGGCACCGCGCTCCGGACTCGGCTGCAACTACGGCATCTGCCTGGCGAACGGCGTCGGCATCATCGACTCGGGATACCGAGGCCCGATCAAGGCCAAGCTGCTCAACTTGGGCGAGAAGGCCTTCACGGTGTACCCGGGCGACCGCGTCTGCCAGATGGTAATCATCAAGTGCGAGGACGTCGATTTCCTGAACGTCGACGAGCTGTCGGACAGCGACCGTGGGGCGAACGGATACGGCAGCACTGGGGTCGAGTAACGCACTTATATAAAAGGAGGTCAAATAGCAGATTTAAAGATTTTCGCTGAGAATCTTGAGGAGAGCGCCAAGAAGCAGGTTGACGAGATTGCATCGTGTCCGGCTTTCGAGGGTGCCACGATTCGCATCATGCCCGACGCCCACGCCGGAAAGGGTTGCGTGATCGGGTTCACAGCGAACCTTGGCGACAAGGTTATTCCGAATCTGGTCGGAGTCGACATCGGTTGCGGTATGCTCTGCGCCCCTCTCGACGAGCGTATCGACCGCTACGATTTGATTCAATTCAACCGCGACGTGAAGAAAGCTGTACCAACTGGGTTCAGCGTTCACAACGAGCCGAAATGCAGCCTTGAGAATGACTACGGTGTTGTGAACGGCGCCTATCTCAAAGGGGTCGAGCGGATTGAGTGCTCCATGGGCACGCTGGGCGGCGGCAACCACTTCGTTGAACTCGACGAGGACGAGTATGGGTATCAATATCTTGTGGTGCATACCGGTTCTCGCAATCTGGGCAAACAGGTAGCCGAGTATCACCAGACAATGGCGCAGGAAATGTGCAAGGAAGATGTTCCTCGCGATCTCAAGTACCTCGTGAGCTTTGCGGCAGGCGCATATCTCAACGACATGCGTATCTGCCAGAGATACGCTACTGATAACCGTTTCCACATTCTCAAGCAGATTAAGGAACGCACTGGAATCAAGCTGGACCTGAGCGCTCGATTCGAGACGATGCACAACTACATATCCGATGACAACGTTATCCGCAAGGGCGCAATCAGCGCACACACTGGCGAGAAGGTCCTTATCCCGTTCAACATGCGCGACGGCTCAGTAATCGCCGTCGGCAAGGGCAACAATGATTGGAACGAGTCCGCTCCCCACGGCTCTGGTCGTGTCATGAGTCGTGCGCAGGCACGCGCCAACTTGGACACCGAGAAGTTTGTATCAGAGATGAAAGAGGCTGGCATCTACTGCCCGAGCGCCTGTGAAGCGACGCTCGACGAATCGCCTGAGGCATATAAGAGCGCCGACGAGATATTGCGGCTTATCGAGCCGACAGTTGAGGTCATCCATCACCTAAAGCCGATTTGGAACCTCAAGGCGACCGACATGAGGGGGTGGCGACATGACCGCTCCATGTAAACGTGAAACGGCATATGCCACCCCCGTAGTCGTGTTGTTCATCTTGATTGCCGTTGTCGGTTGCATCGGAGGTAGGTTCAAATGAAGCACGACTGCCAAAGCTGTGCCAAGTGGGACGATTTCAGCGGCGGCCACTACGGCGTGTGTGAGCGCATGGCGCAGCACAACTACCTGCTGAACATCAAGAACAAGCAGCTCTCGACAGGGGAGTTCATCGACACGATCATCGACAGCATCACGCCCTGTGACGGCTCTTGCATGTTCTGGGCCGGTGCCAAATGCGATATGTAAGCATCTTCTCGGGAGTCGAGGCGGCGACGCTCGCTTGGGAACCGCTCGGATGGGAACCGCTCGCGTTCTGCGAGATAGACGACTTCCCGAGCGCGGTGCTTGCCGAGCGTTGGCCGAACGTCCCGAACCTCGGGGACATCACCAAAGTAGATTGGAAAAAGGAGATTCATGGAGCAGTTGACCTTGTGGTCGGAGGAAGTCCCTGCCAGTCCTTCTCCATCGCAGGAAAGCGAGAAGGTCTTAAGGGAGTTTCTGGACTCATGTTCGAGTACATACGTTGTGTTCAAGAGCTTATGCCTCGGTGGTTCCTGTGGGAAAACGTCAAGGGAGCGCTCTCGTGTGAGGGGGGGCGGCTTTCGGACAGCTGCTCGGAGAAATGGATGCCCTCGGGTACGGTTTGGCGTGGCGAGTACTGGACGCGCAGTTCTTCGGCGTGGCCCAAAGGCGCGAACGTCTCTTTCTTGTCGGACACCTTGGAGATGCACGCGCCTGCGAAGTACTCTTTGAGCCAGAAAGCATGTGCTGGGATACTCCATCGAGCCGAGAAAAGAGGAAAGCCGTTGCCGCCGCTTCTGGACGCAGCATTGCGCAAGGTAGCGGAGCAGGACGTCTAAACCCAGCGGTGGCGTTCAAGTTGGACGGCGGTGAGACATGCACAGCTGGCTTATCAGAGACAGGGCAGGCAAACCAGGGGGGGCAAAGGACCTTTGATTCAAGATGAAATCAGCGGCACCCTGAGCACTGTCAACAACCAGAGCCTCGTGTGCATGACCGACACGCAGAAGAACACGAGCGTGGACACCGAAGTTTCTGGAACAATCAGCGCCCACACTCGCAAAGACCCGCCAGTCGTCGCTTTCAAGAACCACCAAGGAGCGGCGAACGGCAGCGGCACCGACGAATCGGAGCCGATCGCAGGTTATCACAACCTCAATGATAATACGACCACAGAAAGCGGCATCAACTCGGTAGTTCGCCGTCTGACTCCGCTGGAGTGCGAGCGGCTGCAGGGTTTCCCAGACAACCACACCAGAATCCCGTGGAAGGGAAAGCCTGCCGAGGAGTGCCCGGACTCACTGCGCTACAAGGCGTGCGGCAACAGCATGGCCGTCCCAGTCATGCGCTGGCTGGGAGAGCGCATCGAGGCGGTCGACAGGCTATAGAGCAGCAGAGCCGCCGGATTCCCGGCGGCTCCACCATTGGAGAACAAATGAATAGCATCAAGGTCAAGTCCGTGAAGTTCAGCGGACCTGCAACCATCGTCTTTTTCGAGGACGGCACCAAGGCCGTCACCAAGTGCAGGGCTGGCGACGAGTACGACATCAACCTCGGAGTGTCGTGGGCCATCTGCAAAAAGGTCGCACGCGATCGCGGACTCACCGTAAAAGAGTTTATCACGTGCGTTGTGCCGCAGGAGTCGTACCGCTCGATGCCGACGTTCACGACGCACGTATCGGTGCGCACCGTAGCGCAGCTGTTCTGCAGGGACATAGACTACCTTGTGGACACCGCTATCGAGGAGTCGCATGACGCAGCAGAGTCCGTGGCCTTCAAGCAGGCGTTCGACGAGTCACTGTGGCCGAAAGCGGCATTTTCTGGAAAGCACCCAGGTCCCGGCAACAGCAGATACAGGCCGCTTATCAACGCTTTCCTCGCCAGCGACCTCACCGTCATCAAGCACAAGTACGTGACGAGCAACGCCGACTACCGAGACGGTCGAAAGGCGGCTAACGGCGTTCAGTCGGCAATCCGCAGCTACATAAATGCAAACGGACTCTCCGATATTATCCGCGTGTACCGGGACAACGGCTACATCTGCATCGCGAGGATCAACAAATGACGGCAGAGAAGAAGCCAGCTGGCAAATGGCACGCCGTATTGCGCGATGACGGCAAGCGCTACGTGAGCGTAACTGCCGCAGCCTTGTCGGTTGCAGCCGCTAAGTCCAGCATCAGCGCGGCCTGCCGAGACGGGAGCAAGGTCGGCGGCCACTATTTCAGCTACGAGGAGGACGGACGCCGCTACGCCTGCACCTGCAAGATTTGCGGCAGGGATTTCGGCGGCGCAGCCAAGAACGCCGTCTACTGCTCTCAGGAGTGCAGGGACGAGGGCAGGCGCAGGATTCACACGTCCAGCAGGCACCACAACGGAGTCGGCACCAGTGCCGGATACGTCTCGAAGAACGCGAAGGTCGATTCGTATCTGAGAGTACGTAACGTAAGGGAGGAATGGAAATGACCGAGAGCCGAACGCGAACGCAGGTGCTCTGCGATCTGGTCTGCAAGCTGACAAAGACCATCGAGTTCCTGAGCACAAAGTCAACCAGCAAGTACTCGGGGGCCATGGTCTGCAAGCTCCTCAAGGAGGTCCAGGACGAGGTTTCCGCAGCATTGGGGGCGGCAGAATGAGCGAGTACGCAGCGCATTACAAGCATGGCAGCATCGAGACTGCCGACAAGATTGAAGCCGTCACTGAACTGCTCGGCAAGAGTGGGATGGTCGGCGGCGCCTATATCTCGGACGTAGCCCACGCGCTCAAGTACTTCGACCGCGCTGGACTCAAGGACGACTACGACGAGGACCTTTATAAGTGCGCCGACTGGCTGCACCGACTTATCACTGGAAAGTTTCTGAACGAGGTGGAGGGACGATGATCGAACTCCCCAAAGACCATGAAGGCCGCGAGATTCCGCTTGATACCGAGGTTCTGTATGACAACAACGGCGTGAAGTTCAATGTGGACGAGTTCAAGCTCTGCGCATTGCCATCATCACGGACAAGTTTCTGGACAATCAGAGGTGTATTCGAGGACGAAGAGGAGAAATGCAACTTCTTGCCGCATCTCCTGCATCTAATCCAGCCCGACAGCTGGAAGAGGCTGCTTGATGACCTGGACAAGGCGGCAAGCAAAACGTACTGCGGTACCTGTACCTATTTTGGCAAGAACCCCACCGATTGCAGCGCGTGCGCCATTGGCGACATAACCAGCTGCGACTCAGCTGCCATGCGCGACATTGCAGACCGTATCCGCAAGCTGAGGGGTGATGCCTAGTGTACGCGATCGAGATTACCGACACGCCGTCTGGCATCACCGAGATGGATCGAGGACGCTTCGAGACTATCAAGCAGGCAGACTACTACCTGCGGTACTGCGGGTTTGCTGGAAGTTGTGGACCGATGTACCGCAACGAATCGGAGAACAAGGACGCCTGCATCGTCAAAATCAGCGACCCGAACCCGAGGGCTTACAAGGCTGTCTGGGAAGATTGTCTGGTCATCGACCTGCCTGAATGTCTCGTAGAGTCCAACTTCAAGGTATTCAAGAACCAGCTTAGCGGCGAGTTCTTCGCGTCCGACCCAGAGGTTTTGGTCGGGCCGTGCTACTCGGTAGACGAGGCCGTTCGCGAGTTCGAGACCTTCAACAAAATGATTCTTGCCGAAAAGTACAACGATAGGAGTGCGAATGGCGACCGAGACTAGCTGCCCATACTGCGGAGAGCCGTATCTCAATTTCGGAGATGATGACGAGGTAGTCGAGATGTGGATTGACGGGTTTAAGTCCGGTAGCTTCGCCATCGCCGTAGACCCTCCGTACGCATGGAGCATCCCGATCAATTACTGTCCGTTCTGCGGACGCGACTTCAACAAGGAGGAAAAATGAGCAAGTACATCATTCGCACGGTTCACATCGTCGAAGTTCCAGATGACGCAGGGTTCAATGCTGCCTACATATTTGATGACCCTGACTACTTCATCAATCTGTTCGAGAACTTTTCCTACTGCGATTCGGTCGAGGAGAAGGAGGACAAATGAACAAATACACCGTCAATGTTGAGTACACCATCTACATTCCCGATGACGAGTTTGAAGAGAACGAGGACCCGATTGCAGAAATCGAAGACTACTATAACGACTTCATCGACGAGTTCCAATCGGAGTCCCGCTGCGTTTCAGTCGAGGAGTGCTAGGAGGACTGATGGAAATCAACACCTGCGAGCAGTACGTGCTCACAAACCTGAGACAAACGCTCAAGCAGTTGGACGAAGCCAGTGCTGAAATCGAGTCGCTGAAAAAGCAGCTCTACGATGCACGCGACAGCCCTCTTGCCAACGAGCTTCGCATTCGCGGGGAATCGTCTCTCTTCAACAGCGGCCTCAGATACAACAGGGAAGTCTTTCGTGATGGCGTGCTTCTAGATTTCGATGTGTGGGTAGATGCCGTGGTGAACATGTCCACGATTGACGAAATCATGACCAAGGACGAGTTCACCGAGAAGTTCGCCGAGGAGCTGTGCGAAATATACGACGAAGAGCTTGCCGAATATGAGGATGAACATGGAATCGATCACTCTTAAACCTTTCCCGTTCTGCGGACAGCCGATAACCAAAAAGCCGTACACGCGCCCTGACGTAGGCTCGCGGATTAGACAGGGAGTTATCGTGTGCAACTGCGGCGTGGAGATGAGAATCCACGTCATCAGCGAGCAGACCATCAATCGTTGGCGGGTCGGCGGCTATAAGCCTATAAACGTTTATAGCGTCTACAAGGGCGATGTGAACGAAACTGATGCCGTCATCCAGTTCACCAAGGACGCTCTAATCAAGCAGTGGAACTCTAGGAGCGACAATGCTTAGCTTCTGGCGCCACCCCATCATCTTCATCAGGCGCCTGCTTCTGCCGACCTGTAGGACGTGCATCCACAATGACGGCGAGTACGGCACTGGATTCTGCGACTGCAAGGAGTACCGCGATCGGTACGAAAAGCTGGAAGGCGACGAGCTGGAGCGGACGTTCTGCTCCGAGATTCGCGGCACCCGGTACTGCAAGTACGAGGAACTTCACTAACCAAACAACCAAATAAGGAGGAGGATATGGACTCCAACGCTATCAAGGAGATAGCCAACCAGCTGGGCGTCGGTGCCGACTACCTGCTGAACCACCTGTCCGAGTTCGCGCCGAAATGGGCCGCCATGCAGGTCGCCAAGAGCGGTACAACTTGCGTGTTTCTGGCGGTCGCGCTTGCCGTGGCGATTCGCATACTTATGTGGGCAATCCGTTCGAATAAAGACAGCGATACGGATTACTGCCATGACGTGACGTGCTGTTTCTCAGATGACAGTATCTTCGTGATCATAACCTGCGGCATCGTAGCCCTTTGCTTGTTCATAGCGCTAATGTGCTGCGCAACCGGCCTGGTGACGCATATCGCGTCTCCCGAGGCGGCCATGCTGAACGACATGCTGCAGGCGGTGCAGAAATGAGAGCAGAGGTTATTGCCGAGCGCCTGCGCGGTCAGGCCGAGACTTGGCCTGGCTATCTTCCCGATGACACGCTCTGGGACATGAGCGACCACCAGTTTACCGAGAGCGTGCTTATGGCTTTCGGTCTGGATGACATGGACATGCACGTGCACGAGGCCTTCGAAAAGCTGGCAGACATGTTCGATGTCGCTGCTAAAGCCGAGAAGGTGAACGCATGATTACCGATGATAAACGCCACGAAGTTGCCGAGAAGATGCGCGGATATGACGGTTCCGGGTTCAGAGAATCTGCGATAGTGCCGTTCCTCGACTGCCTTGGAGTTGGCTATTTGAACTGGCGCGAAGTTTTGGACACTCTTGCCGACCTAATCGATCGTCCGACCACTACGCGCCACGGAAAGTTCAAGACCAAGTACGGCAGACAGACCCCGTGTTGCGAGGTCTGCGGCTACTCAATCGGCGACATGCGGTGGAACCATTGCCCGAAATGCGGGGCGGTGATTACCGATGATTAGCGACGAGGAACGCCGTAAAGTGGCGGCGCGACTGAGGAACCAACTCACATACATGCGAGAAAACGGGGAGTACTACAAAAACGACCTCGACCTTGTGGGATGCGGTAACAGTGCCTATCGCAACATCGCGGATTCAGTTGAGAAATACAGCAACAACTTTACTGGCTACTACATCCCCATCGTCGAAAGGCTCGTCGACCTAATCGACATTCCCACATGCGTCATGACAAACGTTGGTGGCGATTTCGAGAACTCATTCCAGTGCTCCAATTGCATGAGCGAGTTCGACATGCCCGACTACGATCGGTATCCGTACAAGCGCTGTCCTGAGTGCGGGGCGGTGGTAGTTGATGCAGATTAAGCCAGAGCTTGAGAAGCAGATTTGCCACCTTCGATATGCCATAAAGGATGCGTACGAATGTGATTTCAGGGGCGCGGCAGCACCGTGCTACTACTTTAAAGCGCTCACTGGAAACCAAAAGGCTATCGGTGCATCGTGCGCGAAATGCCGCGCGGAACGCATGGTGGTTTTCGATGACCACAATTTAGAGGTTGACTGCTACACACTCATGATTATCGACTTCCTGAAAAGCTTCGGCGTGGAGGTGGAAGATGAAGGCTAAGCGCACCGTCTATCTCGTCGTCGACTACGGCGGCGAATGGGAGGACAAATGGGATTCTCCCTATATGGCGTTCGACAACGAGCATGATGCCGAGGTGTGCGCCGAGAAGCGATGTAAGCGCAACAGGTACGACGGTAAGGAATGGCCTGAGACATTTTGGGACGAGTACAGCTTCTCCGGTGTCGTACCGATCTCAGTGCTCATGGATGTGGTCGAGTGAGCAGGTATAGGGTCGTGTCTGCGTTGAAGACCGTCAATTATGTCCATTACAGCTGGAACATCTACGACGATAGCTGGATGGCGTACATGGTGGACTGCATCGTGTACCCGGACGGCCCGGACGTGTCGCGTCTCGCGTACTTCTACTTCGACTACAAGGCAAGCAAGTGCGTGCGCCTGCCCGATCGGACTGTCCACGGCGACATATCCGCAGACGATGCCCTCGCGTTCATTCTGGGCAAGCTCGGCATCGAGGCAGAGAAACCGCAGGAAGGTGGTGGAGGGTGGACATTAAATGCCCCAAGTGCGGACACCAGATAGACCCGTTCTTCTATCGCAACGTTCTTGATAGGTCGTTCATTATCCGCGAAAACAAACCAGTCTTGAGCGTAAACACGTTCTACTGTTCGCAATGCGGCCCGACTGTAAGAACCATCAAGAAGATGAAATAGAAAGGAACTCAACAAATGAATAACCCGAAGCGAACGGTCGCCGCAACGGTGGCCTTTATTTTGGCCGTGGTGGGCATCATCGCCACGCTTGGACTCTCCGGCTGCACCGAGCGCGGCCAGGTTAGTTACAACCTATCCCAAGATGCCGACAACTTCAACGTTCGCCGCCGAGTGACCGTTATCAACATGCGCTCGGACAAGGTGCTGTTGCAGATGGAGGGCTGTCTTTCAATCAAGACCGACACAGACACCAATGAGCTGAACGTTATCGCCGAGCTGCCCAACGGCGAGTACCAGAAGCATTTCATCTACCTCAATGATTGGACTATGTACACGGTGGAGCAAATCGACTCTACTAAGACCGACAAGTACAACTATGAGTTCAACTTCCTGCCGCAAGAGCTGCCCGGCGTGAAGATCACAAGCAAGGACTAGTCGATTGTGAGTGCCCGGCCCTATGCTGGGCACTCCGCTTTGGAGTCAACATGGCACCGACTCTCAGGCGCTGCCCGTTCTGCGGCGGCGAGGTGTACGCCCGTGAGGTCATCATCATCGGCGGCACCGAGGAGTTCGAAATCAGGCACAGCGACGAGGATGCGGCCTACAGGGACAACTGCCCGATGGTGGTCGGGCTGTACCCGGACTAGGGCGAGCTGATCGCAGCCTGGAACTGCTCGAAATAGACTCAAATATATATTTTATTGAAAGGGGGTCACTATATGGCGGAACGAAGAATGTTCGCCAGAACCATCGTCGAGTCGGACGCCTTTCTCGACATGCCGCTATCGGCGCAGTCGCTCTACATCCACCTCGGGATGAACGCCGACGACTGGGGCTTCGTCAACAACCCGCGCTCAATCCGCAGGATGTGCGGCGCGTCGGAGGACGATTTGCGGCTGCTGGTGGCGAAGAAGTTCATCCTGACGTTCGACTCCGGCGCGGCGGTCATCAAGTCGTGGTGGGTCAACAACTACGTCCGGTCGGACAGGCGCCACGCAACTCGCTACCCAGACGAGTTAGCCACGCTTTACATTGACGAGAACAAATCGTACACGACGAGGGACACGGGCTTACCTGCGGATATGTTCAAGCCGGTAGCCAAAGTGGATACACTTGGTAGCCAACTGGTAGACAAACTGGAGACACCTGACTGTCAGTTGGTAGACAAAATGGATACCGAGGTTAGGTTAGGTAAGGTTAGGTTAGGAGAGAGTACTAGTAACTCCTCTAGGGTTGATACTCAACCTAATCCCAAGGGTTTTGGCGCGTGCGCGCCCGAACAACCGAAAAAACGGCGGGCGAAGAAGTTCGTGAAGCCGTCCGTCGAGGAGGTCGCCGAGTACGCCGAGGGCTTCATCAAATCCAGAAACCTGCGATTAACAGGGGAAACGTTCCGAGCCGAAAGGTTCGTCTCGTGGTACGATGCTAACGGCTGGAAAGTCGGCAAGAACCCGATGAAGGACTGGAAGGGAGCGGTCAGGACATGGATTTTCAAGGACTACGTGGACGATTCCGCGACCGCTACGGCGGCTGACGCCCAGTCGCTCGACGCCTTCGACTTCGCCGGGACGCTGTGATGGAGCCGAGGACATGTCCCACCTGCGGTTTCCCCGTGGAGCGCAGGGTCTGGGACGTGGACCGCGAGCTGCTGATTCCCTGCAAGTGCAGGTGCTCGACGCTCGATTCGCGCAGGTCGGAGTGCTTCCCCGTCCCAGAGATGGCGTCACAGACCTTCGCCGCCGACGACGGCAAGTTCGGCTCCGACGTGGTCGAGAAGTGCAGGAAGTACGCCGACAAGCTGCCGGGGCTTCACTCGGGGCTGCTGCTGTTCGGGCCTCCCGACAGCGGCAAGACGTTCCTCAGCTGCTGCATCGCCAACGCGGCGCTGGAGAAGGGCATGAGGGTGCTGATGCGCTCGATGCCGTGGGTTCTCAGCCGCAAGTACGGCGAGGTGGCCGGCACGATCGAGGAGCTTGGGCACGCCGAGCTTCTGGTGCTCGACGACCTCGGGGCGGAGCGTGCCACCGACTACGGCCGCGAAATCGTCTACAGCGTCATCGACACCCGCTACCAGAGCCGAAAGCCGACCGTCGTCAGCACGAACCTGACGAGGACGGAGCTGGCGGCACCCGACGACATGGCCTGCAGGAGGACGTACAGCCGAGTCCTCGAGATGTGCCTGCCGCTGGAGGTGGACACGGGCCGAAGGCGCTCGACCCGAGAGCGCTACGCAGACATGGCCAAGGAGTTCGGCTGGTGAGCATATCGCTCAAATGGGCTTAGAAAGCCACAGGATTTGATTTAAGGGCACTTTCTGGTTTGAAACCAGTCAGTGTCCTTTTTTGTTTAAAACGGGGCCTTAAAACGGCTCTCATTCGTTCGGAAGGAAGTTCTGTTGGACGAGACTGAAACCAAGGCATCGCTCGTGAAGCAAATCGTCGGCATGATCGCCGCCATCGTCGGCATAGTCATCGTCATCGTCGCCCTGCTCTTGGCTGAGGCGTGGGTAGTATCCATGCTGCTTTCCATCGCGTTCGGCGTCGAGTGCATGAACCTGTGGGCGCTCGCAGGACTAATCGCCCTGTTCAACCTGTCCGTCCACGCCAAGAGCGGCCGCTAGTGCTGCGCCAGGGCGAAATCAGCCAGTCGCTCCACGACTTTCGCGGCTACCAGGTCACCGCTCGCTCGCTGGAGCGCCTGAAACGGCAGCTCAAGACCACCAAGCCGCAGGTCGGCAAGGAGCGAATCGGCTGGTGCATCGACAGGTGCGAGGAGATTCTGGACAGGGCGTGGGACGACGTCGCAGAAATCGAGTGGACGTGCGGCGACACCGCCTGCCAGCTGGTCGTGCGCCACTTCCTGTTCGACGAGGACTGGCACGACGTGTCCGCCGACATGGGCATACCCTACGACAAGGCCAAGAAGATCGCCTACGCGGCCATCAAGTCGCTCGACTCAAGAGACGTTTGTTAGACCCCGTATGCGAGACTCGCTCATAGGATTTATTGATAGGGGGTGAAGGTGAAGCGATGCAACTACTGCGGTCGGTTGCTGGAGGCGTCCGAGTTCAACCGCAACCGCGCCAACGCCGACGGGCTGCAGCGCAAGTGCCGCGAGTGCCAGCACGCCGACAACAGGCGCATGGCCAGCGTGTTCGGCTACGCGCGGTACAACCGCTACATCAGCCACGGACGCTACGCCGACTGCCCGTGATGTCGTGGTATCCGCAGCCGATCGGCGAGCTGGACAGCCCCAGGGTGCGCAGGCTCACGGACTCGTGCGGGGCCGAGGGCGCAGGCGTTTGGCTGGCCGCCAAGTGCGAGCTGTACCGCGCCGCCGCCGAGGGCCTGGAGCTAACGTTCGACGAGCTGTCCCGTTCCGTTTCCCGTGATTTGGGCATCAGCCGGAAAAAGTCGCAAAGCGTGCTGGAGACCGCCGCCAAGTGCGGCGTTTTCGAGGTGAAAAACGACGAGAAGCGAACGGTTTCGGGCTATGGGTTCCAGCAGGAGGTCGAGAGATATAACAGCATCTCCGACCAGCGTAAACGCGCCGCCAACGCCCGTTGGTGGAACGATAAAGTATAGGTAATACCCGTTCATAGGAGGTATGCAAATGCATATGCACTTGCATTGCCATAGCATAGCATTACATTACAGGCAGAGCATTGTCTAGGCGTCCCGGGGGCATACTGGCGTCCCTGACGGTCGGCGAGCTGGCGTTCCTGCGGGTCGTGGGCCGCTGGCACCGCGACGGCTCCCCGTTCTGCTCCACGGAGGTCACCCGCAGGGGCAGGGACGAGGACATGAGGCTGTTCCGCAGCATGGGCAGGGACGGAATCGCCGAGGTGTGCGACGGGCTGATGTCCAAGGGCCTCCTGAGACGTGAGAGGGGCACCCACAGGTACTCGCTCACCGAGCGCGGGGCAGGGGGGTACGCGGAGTTCAGGGAGTACTCTCCTGAGCTTCTGCGGGACTCTAGGGGAATGGTGCTGCCGAGACGAGATGCAGCGACGGAGGATGAAGCATGACCCAAGGTAGGTACGGGAACAGCCCGAACACGCAGACGCCCGCGAACAACAGCGAGACGATCAGCATGATTCGTGAGCTTATCAGGTGGCCGACCATCGACCCGGGCGACCCCGAGCAGCTGATGCAGCGGTTCGAGGACTACTGCGACCTTTGCGAGCGCCACGACTCCAAGATTCTGGTGAGCGGCATGTGCCAGAGCTTCGGCATGACCCGCAACGACGTCATGGACTGGGCGAAGGGCAAGAGGACTAGGCTGGATAAGATGCTGAGCACCGAATCTGCTGCGGTTTTGAAAAATATTTTGCAAAGTTTGGAAGTTTCTTGGGAATCGGCGATGCAGAATAACGGCTACCGCAACCCGGTAACAGGAATCTTTCTCGGTAAGAACAATTTCGGCTACAGGGACGAGTCCCAGACGGTCATCAAGCACGAAGATGCAGCTCAGGGGCCTACCAAGGCCGAGCTGGAGGCCAAGTACATGGCCGCGCTGCCAGCCGAGGACGTGACGATCGAGAAGGTCGAGGAGCTGCCGCCGAGCGACTAGAAAAAGAAAGACCCCCTGCAATAAACGCAGAGGGGTCTTTTTTGTGCCGACTTTCGGGGCCACTAACGACTTTCGCGGCCACTATAGGGATGTCACGACTTTCGCAGCCACTAAGGGAGGAAAATCCGCTTGGGCGCTGCGACTGTCACGACTTTCGCGCGCACTATAGGGTTTTCTGGTTCTGGCTTTCTGGCTATGGCGCAAACTGGCTGAGGAACAGCCGTTTTCCGTGTCCGCAGTTTTGGTGCGATCGGGCGTGTTTTGGTGGTTTTACCTGCTATATCCGCGTTAACGGGCCGCGTCTGATATGCCCGTATGAGGCGCTACAATGCCCCAAAAACGGGCGTAAAAACGTTGGCGGTGTAGCAGTGCTCATGGCGTGAAAACGGGGCTAGAATCGCCGTAGAAACGCGCTAGAACGGGGCGCTGATATGCCGAGCGCGGGCGTTACGCAGGTGTAGGAGTCTCCATAGGTTGAACACAAACGGCCCTGCCATATAGGCGCGTCTGTGGCACTGGTAACGAGGATCAGAAACGAAAAACGGCCCACGGTGTAGGCCGTGAGCCGTTGCAGGAGGCATAAAAACGGCCCCGACAAACGCCGGGGCCGTTTGGCTAGTTGTATTTGAGTAGGAAAACTAAAACGATAACGGGCAGGATAACGGGGGCCAACGCCAACGCTAGCAGGTAGATAAAGACGTTTCGCACGGGCTACACCTCCTAGTTATTGAGGATTGAAAAAACGACGGCGACAACGGCGCACGCTGCAACGCCAACGGCAACGCCTAACCAGTACGCGTACCAGGTCGACGTCTTGGCAAGCTCAAACAGCATCATTCGGCCTCCCAATAATCGGAGAACATAAAGAAACATATCGAATAAATGGCGACGTCGTCGAAGGGGTCTACCGACGTTGTACCGGCGTCGCCTGCAGGCTCCCAGATACCGCCGTGGCACTCCTCGACGGCTATCAGATAGCGCCCGGGCGCGGCCGTGGTGTATACGGCCGCGCGAACGTTGGCAACTAGTGGAACGGTGTGAACTGGACCCATTGCTAGTACCTCGCACTATATGCGCGGTTGTATGCCTCGCGAGCGTCTGAAAACATGCTGCAAGGCTCGTATAGCTTTTTGATCCTCGCCTGGTATTTATCGCGTTCGTCGTGCAGTTTCTGCTTTAGCGTGAGCATCTTTTTTGCGGCCGCGCGTATTTCCGTCGTCGTAGGGATATGCTCGTTTTGCTCCAGGTGCGTAACGTTGATGGTAACGGTATCGTTTGCGGCACGGTCGAACATATCGAACCGGTACGCGTTGTTATACGACTCACGGCCAAGACTCACGTATAGCTGCACGTATCCGCCAAACGTTCCGTTGTAGATACTCACGTTTGCAGGGCCGTCGACATACTCACGGGCGCCGGAGACGCGCGCGCCTCCTAACTCCTCCTCGATGGCCATAGTAACGCGCCTGACCTGCTTATATCCGGCGTTCGCGCCGTTTAGGTACTGGGCGTTTAGGTTTACAAGCTCGACGGCCGCGCTTGCATAGTGCAGGCGCGCGGCGTGCTTGTAACCCTCAATCAGGTATTTTGAGTACCGCGCGGCCGCGTCGAGTTCGTTGGTGGCGTCCTCAATCTTTTTCAGTTCGGCGTGCTTTTCCTCCCAGTCTTCGCCGCTGCGTTTGGCCTGCATATAAGCATCGAGCGCGGCGCTATGCTGTTTCATGAGGTCCGACATACTAGCCTCGTGAGTGTCGAGCACTACTTTTTCAGCGTCTGCGAGGTCGAGCATATGCGCGGCCTGCTTGACGGCCTTTTTAACGTCGTCGTTGGTTTCAAGCGTGGTAAACTTCTTCATGGTATGCCCTCCTATGCGTACCGTGGCCCGTTCGAGTACCAGCCGAGCGGGCCGTTTTTATATGTTGGGAAAATGCCGGTTATTTCTGGCGTACTGGCATAACAAGCATTTGAGTCGTACCACGCTCTCCGGTGCATTTGACCAAACTGGCCTGGTCTGGGCTAAACGTAAATACGGCCCTTTTTTCCTTTTTGTTTGCGATAAGGCGCACGGCCTTACATGTGCGCTCGATATAAGCAGCGTTGAAACAGGCAACGCCGGGCGTATCGTTATTGGCCTCGTTAATAAGGCGGTCGAGATTATCCGCGCCGGGATACGTGAACGTTTGCAGCACGAACACGTTAATAACGGCGTCGAAATGCGTGAGCTTTAGCGTTCCATCCTCGACAGCCAGATTGTAAAGCGCGTTAGCCTGGAGCTTTACAGATGCAAGGGCTTTAGCGTCGGCCGCGCTCAGCAAGGCCGTAAACTGGCCGCCCTCGTCGTTTTTGCAGGTGTAGCGGAATGCCGTGAAACTATCCGTTGCGTACACGCTAACGCTATCAGCGGTAGCGTTAATCAGTACGCATGTGAGCGGCAGGCGGTCGTTCTTGCCATAGGTAAACAGGGTCGCGGCCTTAATAGCGGCCTTGAGTTCGTCGTTGTAGTTGATGCTGTTAGCCATTTCGTTTCGTCTCCTTGATAGGCTTTGTCCGTTCATTCAATCGGATATAGACTATATCCGTTCGCATAGCCTGTTTTCGTTTTCGATCCTCCTTAGATATATAGGCTATGCCCGTTCATCGTTGTCGAGCCGTAAACCGTTGAGTTTGTGGCTTGCCGCTCGACACGTTTCACTATATCACCTGCAATAAGCAGGGTACCGGGCAGTTTTTCTGACCCCAGGCAACCCCGCTACTAAGCCCCCCGACCGCCGAAAAAAACAAAAAGGCCTTTACAGCCGAACGGGAATACCCTATATTATCGGTAACGGAAGGAGAACCCATGAACTACTCGGATGCCTACAGGCAAATAATGAAATCGCGCGGCTACACCCAGAGGGAGCTTGCCGCCGTAATCGGCATAGCGCAGGGTTCGCTGTCCTGCTCGCTGAAAGACGGCAACCCGACGCTCTCGACGGCATCGAAGTACCTGGGACCGCTCGGATACAAGCTGGCGCTGGTGCCCGTGGGGTCGAGACTGCCGGACGGCTCTCACGTATTGGACTGTCAGTAGGGGAGAATGGCAGGCCGCGTGCTCGCGTTCACGGCCTGCCGCCACTTTTTTGCGCTGAGTGGCTGATACAAGGAGTATTTTAAATGATTTACGGTTACGCCCGAGTGTCCACGAAAGGGCAGCTCAGGGACGGAAACTCGCTAGACGCCCAGCATGATTCTCTGACCGAGGCGGGCTGCACCGAGATAGTGCAGGAGGCGTTCACTGGCACCACGACCGACCGACCGGAGTTCGATGCCCTGCTGGACAGGCTCAAAGACGGCGATACGCTGGTAGTGACCAAGCTCGACCGAATCGCGCGCACGGTGACGGGCGGCTGCGAGGTCGTGAGGTCGCTCCTCGACAGGGGAGTTACTGTCCGCGTGCTCAATATGGGCACATTGGACAACACTCCGGTCGGCAAGATGATGGTCTCCGTCATGTTCGCAATGGCCGAGTTCGAGCGCGACATGATCGCACAGCGCACGGCTGAGGGCAAGGCCGTCGCCAAGCAGAAACCGGGCTGGCGCGAGGGCAGGCCGCCTGCGGAGGTGGACATGGAGGAGTTCAAGCGTCACGTGGCGCTGGTGAAGGCCAAGAAGGAGAAGCGGCGCGACGCCTGCGCACAGCTCGGCATAGGCGTGAGCACCTACACGAAGATAAGGCGCCGACTGATCGATTCAGGAGAGCTTGAAGGCTAGACGCAAGCCCCGTGGGGATTTACCCTGCGGGGCTTTTTCTTTGCCGCACGAGCGGAATCCGCGCCGCCGCGACCCTATGCGGCATGGATGCACTCACCAGGAACATACTCAACTACATCTCCCTGAACCCGAGGGACATAGGCGCCTACCGCGACCTCGTGTCCATGCAGCGCCAGCGCAGGCATGACGGGACTGACGAGCACGACGCCCTGAAAGCGTCGCTCGACGCCGTGATTGCCGCCATGCGCGGCGGATGGGCAGACGTCGAGGGCATATCGGCCCTCATGGAGGCGCACCGCGACCTGCTGACGCTCGACGGCAAGTGGGACTTCGACTCGTTCGCGCAGGCGATGGAAATCGACCGAACCCCGGACAGCAGGCTCTGGCTCCCTAGGCGAAAGCAGCTGTGGAGGCTCTATCAAGAGCTGCAGTGGTTCGAGACCGACCCGAACGCCGAGTTCCTGAGCGTTTCGATGCCACCGCGTACGGGAAAATCGTCTAACTGCTCCATGGCTATGGTCTGGCACCTAGGGCGCGACCCGCTCCACTCCAACCTGATGACGGCGCACTCCGATAAGCTGACCAAGCACTTCTACCAGCAGTGCCTGCAATTCGTGATCGACCCGGAGTACCGGTTCTCCGAGATTTTCCCCGACTCTCCGCTCGTATGGCAGTCATCCGAGGACGAGGCATTCTCGCTCAAGAAGCACGGCGCCTACCCGACATGCACCTGCCGATCGGTCGAGGGCACCCTGACGGGCGCCGTCGAGGTCGGCGAGGGCGGCTGGCTGTACGCGGACGACTTGGTCAAGGACCTTGAGGAGGCCATGTCCCCGCGCCGACTGCAGGGTAAGTGGGATGCCTACATCAACCAGTGCTACGACCGCCGAAAGACAGGCTCCAGGCAGCTCATGGTCGGCACGCGCTGGGACGTGAACGACCCAATCGGCCGCATGACCCGTCTCCACGAGGGCGAGAGCGGGTTCCACATCCTGACCATCCCCGCGCTCGACCCGATCTCAGGCGAGAGCAACTTCGACTACCTGTACGGCGTCGGGTTCGACCGCAAGTACTACATCGACATGCAGCGCACCACCGACAGCGCGACCTATGCCGCCAAGTACGACGGCACGCCGTTCGTCCGCGAGGGACAGCTGTACAGCCCGGACTCGCTGGAGCGCTATCTGGAGCTGCCAGCAGGGGAGCCGGACCGCGTCATGGCGGTCGTCGACACCAAGGGCGCCGGAGAGGACTACTGCGCGATGCCGATCGCCGCGCAGTGGCGTGGCTCCGACAAGTGGTTCATCGTCGACTTCCTGTGCGACCACTCGGCCCCGAAAACCGTGAACCAGCGCCTGGTCAACTTCATCGACAAATACGGCGTGCAGCAGGCGCGCTTCGAGTCGAACGCGGCTGGCGGCAAGGTCGCCGAGGACGTCGCGGAGATGCTAAAGGAGAGGGGCGCGCTGTGCGCCGTCTCCAAGAAGTACACGGGGTCGAACAAGGAGACCCGAATCCTCGCAAGCTCCTCGTGGGTCATCGACAACTGCGTTTTCCGCGACACGACGCTCTATGAGCCGGGTTCCGACTACTCGATCGCAATGGGTCAAATCACCTCGTACGTCCTCGACGGCAAGAACCAGCACGACGACGCGCCGGACGCGCTGTCGATGCTCGCGGACTTCCTGAGCAAGTCGCTTAGGGCCAAGGCGCGCGTCACCAAGAGGCCGTTCTAATCCGGCACGAAGGTTTTCGGCGCCGAACCGAACATCTCCCAATAGGGGCGCAATCCCCATCGAATCGCTGCTGGCTGGCCGTTTTCACCTCCTTCCTTCCGGCCAGCCAGCATCGAGCGAGAAGCGGAGATAAGTTGGCCGAGAGCTATAGCGAGACTGAGAACAACCGAATCCAGAGCACCCTGCTCCACGGCAGGCGCCGTATCGTGTGCGGAGAGCAGAACATCACCGCCGCGAACGTTCGCGAGGTGCTGGACCGCTCGACGATGGTCCACGGCTGCAATTCCTCCGACATCGACTACCTGTGGAGGTACTTCCTGGGATACCAGCCGGTCATCGACCGCAAGAAGGAAGTCCGTCCCGAAATCAAGAACATCGTCCTGGAGAACAGGGCGTACCAGATTGCCAAGGACCGCGCCGACTCGCTGGCCGGAGAGCCTATCGCCTACAGTGCGCACGGCTCCTCCAAGGACTGCGAGGACGTTGAGCAGGTGAACGACGAGCTGAGCCACAAGGTGCAGCAGCTCAACGACTTCTGCATCGCCGCCGACAAGCACGCCTGCGACATGGAGATCGTCCAGTGGATGTGCGTCTGCGGAGTCGGCTACAGGCTCGTGCTCCCGAACTCGGGAGACGGCAAGACCATCGACGACGAGCAGCCCTTCAAGGTCGCGTCGCTCGACCCGCGCAGGACGTTCGTGGTCTACACCAACGACGCGTTCCATGAGCCGCTTTACGCCGTCACCTACGTCAGGGATGACGTGACCAACGAACCCATCTACAGCGTCTACACCGACCGACTCGTATTCACGGTCGACAGCGACTCAGTGAAGACGGCCGCGAACCCGCTCGGCATGGTTCCGATCATCGAGTACGACGCCAACTCCGAGCGCATGGGCGTATTCGAGGCCGTCCTGAGCCTGCTGGACGCAATCAACGAAATCGAGTCCAACCGAGTCGACGCCATCGCCCAGTTCGTGCAGGCGCTGCTCGTGCTCGAGAACGTCGAGTTCGAGGACGATGACGCCGAGACGGGCTTCAAGAAGCTCATGGAGATGGGGTGCCTGCAAATCCACTCCACGGACGAGAACAAGGCATCGGTGCAGATGCTGACCTCGGAACTCAACCAGGACCAGACCCAGACGCTCGTTGACGCGCTCTACAAGACCGCTCTCTCCATCTGCGGCATGCCCTTCAACGTCGGCGGCTCCGGCTCCACTTCGGATACGGGCGCCGCCGTCACCATGCGCGACGGCTGGTCGAACAGCGAATCCCGCTGCAAGGAGACCGAGGTCCACTTCAAGCGCGGCGAGCGCCTGTTCCTGCAGGCCGTCGCAACCATCCTGGACACCTCCGTCAACCTCGGACTCAGGCCGCGCGACGTCGACATCAAGTTCACGCGCCGCAACTACGAGGCAATCCAGTCCAAGGCGCAGGTGTTGTCGACCATCCTCGGCTGCGGAAAGGTTCACCCGCGACTCGCGTTCGAGTACTGCGGCATGTTCCCCGACCCCGAGACGGCATACGACCTCTCGAAGTCCTACGCGGACGAGCAGGCGCAGCGCCAGATGGAGCTGGCCCAGGCCAAATCGGTCAACCCCGGAGACGACTCCGGTGCAGATAGCAATGCCGGGAAACCCGGCGAGTCCGCAGGCGGCAGCGTCAGCGCCGCAGGCAAGGGGACGCGACCCCCGTCAACAAAGCGTAGCCAAGGAAAGGAAAGCAACTAAATGAATCGTGACCAGCTCAAGTCCCTGCTCGGCGAAGGTGCCTCCAAGGAGGTCATCGACGCGATCATGCGAGCCAACGGCGAGGACGTCAACGCCGGAAAGGCCGCAATCGAAACGCTGAAAGCCCAGCTTGAGGAGGCAAACGGCAAGATTTCGTCCCTTGAGGACGAGGCCAACAAGAACCTCACGGCAGACGAGCAGTGGCAGAAGCAGCTCGACGCCGCGAACGCCACGGCGAAGCAGGCGCTCCGCGACCTCAACGAGGCCACCGCAGCGGCCGTTTTCGCTGGCGCGGGCATGTCCGAGGACGAGTACAAGCCGTTCATCGGCTCCGTCATCGGCGGCACCCGCGACGAGACGACCGCAGCCGCAAAGGCGATCGCCGACGTCGTGGCCGCCAAGGCCAAGGCCGCAGCCGACGACGCCAAGAAGCAGGCGCTGGCCGGGATGCCGCAGCCGCAGGGCGGCGACGAGGGCAACGGCGCGATTACGACCAAGAAGCAGTTCAGGGCCATGAGCGACACCGAGCAGATTGCTTGGAAGCAGCAGAACCCCGACGCATGGAAGAACCTCTCTTAGAAAGGCATTAAATGGCTGGCAAACTCTACATGGCCGACAAGACCTTCCCGTTCGACGAGGACATTTTCTTCGCCGACTACCAGGACGAGCCTGACCTTGTCAAGAACGTCCTCGTGACCTCGGGCATCATGGTCGACGACCCGCTTATCAAGTCCAAGGTCAACTCCGGTAACCAGTTCACCATCCCGTTCTACAACGCCCTCGACGAGGCCGACGAGCAGAACTACGACGGCGTGACCGACATCACCCTGTCCACCATCGGAGCCAGCTCCCAGACCGGTTACGTCTACGGCCGCGCCCACGGCTGGTACGCCGACGACTTCCCGCAGGACTTCACCACCGCCAACCCCATGGCCGCCATCGCCGCCCGTGCCGCTAAGTGGCGCCAGACCAAGCGCAACAAGCGCCTCGCCGGAATCGCCGAGGCCGTTCTCGGCGCCAAGGGCATGACCGACCATACCGTCACCGTCAACCAGCTGACCGCCACCACGCTGTCCGACGCCGCCCAGAAGGTCTACGGCGACAACAAGTCCACCGTCAAGCTTGCCCTCATGCACTCCTCCGTGGCGCAGGCCTTCGAGGACATGGAGCGCGTGGACTACCTCAAGTACACCGACCCCAACGGCGTGACCACCGACCTCAACGTCTACCAGGTCAACGGCCTTACCGTCCTCGTGACCGACGAGATGCCGCACACCGCCGCGACCTCCGGCGAGGGTGCCAAGGCCGCGACCTACACGACCTACCTGTTCGGCGAGGGCGCCTTCCGCTACGCCGACATCGGCGTCGCCCGCCCCGTGTTCAACGGCCGCGACGAGCTTAAGCGCGGCGGCACCAGCTACCTCGGCTACCGCCTGCGCGAGGCCATCCACCCCAACGGCTTCAACTTCACCGCCCCCAAGGAGACCGGCACTAGCAACCCGAACAAGGGCAACCCCGTCATCTCGCCGACCGACGCCCAGCTCGCCACCGCAGGCAACTGGACGCTGGCCTACACCGAGCACCGCGCCATCCCGTTCATGAAGCTCGTCACCCCGGGCGTCGCTTAGAACATGCTTAGCGACGAGGACAAGCTGAAACAGGTCTGTGCCCTCACGGGAGCCGGGCAGGAGGCAGACGGTGAGCTGGTAACGGCCTACCTGTCTGCCGCCCGCTCCCTGATTCTGGAGACGCGCAACCCGTTCGCCGACGACCCTGACTCGGTCGCATGGGAGCCTCGATACGACTCCCTGCAGTGCCTGATGGCCGCCGACATGTACAACTGGCGCGGGGCCGACAACGAGATTACGCACGTCGAGAACGGCATCACCAGGACCCGCTCGAACGCAGGCGTCTCCAAGCAGCTCCTGCAGCGCATCGTCCCGCGATGCAAGTCGAGGTCAGTCAAGTGAGGTGCATGGAGCGCAACAGGCGCGCCATGTGGCTCTCGAAGCCCTCGCGCACCGAAATCATGGACGGCGAGTACGGCACGGGCGAGTACGTCAACGGCTGGTCCGACCCGGTCGAGGTCCGCGTGAACGCGTCCGCCCCCAGCGGCGACAGCTCCTCCAGCCCGTTCGGAACGCAGGTCGCCTACGACCTGCAGCTCGTGGCCGAGTCGAACCGCTGGGGCATCGACGAGGGCGACCGCATGTGGCTAGGGGAAAAGCCCGAGCTGCTGGCTGACGGCCAGCCCTCCATGTCCGGCGCGTACGAGGTCAAGCGCGTGTCCCCGTCGCTCAACTACTGCGCGTTCGGACTCACGAGGGTCGACGGCCGATGAACCTCACGGCAGAGCTGTCGTACAGCTCGCTCGCGGCGCTGGAGAAGCGGCTTCGCGGGTACGCTGACGGACTCGACGAGAAGTCGGGCCAGCTCGCCGAGGAGCTTGCCGAGACTGCCGTTTCCGCAGCTAAGGACAAGTGCCCCTCCTCAAGGGTGACTGAAACCATCGGCTCCCGCAGGACTGCGGACGGCGCCGAGGCCTTCGCAAACGGACCGGTCCTGTCGCCCGCCGACGGCTCCTACGAGGTTCCCCTGAGCCACATCCTGGAGTTCGGTTCCGGCATCCGTGGAGACGCCGCGTACGGCTCCGAGAACGGCTACACGGTCAACCAGAGCGGCAGGGGAGAGTCCGGCTGGACCTACCCGAAGGACGACGGCTCTTTCGGCTTCACGCACGGCCACATCGCAAGCCGATTCATGGGCGCCGGTGTGGACGAGGCGCGTTCCGAGGTCGTCAATACCGCCAAGAGGATTTTCAAGTCATGAACGACCACTCCACCCGAATCTTCAACTACGTGCGCCAAGAGGTGACCAAGAGGTACCCGAAATGCACCGTCACCTCCAGCGCGATCAACTCAAAGGACTCGAAACTGCCCGCACTCCTAGTTCAGTTCCGGTTCCCCGGAGAGGACGAGAGCACGCGCGACAGCTCCGGCGTGGAGCTGTGGACGCGCACGGCGGTAGACGCCCAGTCGTTTTCCGGCACGAGCGTTTTCGAGGCACGAAACATCCTAGTTGCAGCGGACGAGGCGCTGGCCCGTTGCGGTTTCCGCAGGTCGAATTGGACGGAAGTTGCCGATGCCGACCCCAGCGTTCGCCGTCTCGCTGCGACTTGGCGCGCAAAGCTCGACAAGTCGGGCACCGTTGCGCCTTGGTAACTTGAAAGGAAAATACATGGCAGCATCCACCACCCCCACTGCAACCATCAACACCTATTTCTTCCACTTTAAGGGCCTGACCGCCGCCCCCACCTCGACCGACTTCGCCAAGGCCGAGAACGTCGTGAACATCAAGAGCTACAGCGACCTCGGCGGCGAGCCTAACAACCTCGACGCCACCACGCTCGCCGACGACACCCAGAAGAGCATCAAGGGCGTCAAGAAGCTGGAGGCCGTCAAGATGACCGCCAACTACACCAAGGGCGATTCCACCAAGCTCGCTGAGCTTGAGAAGCTTGGCGAGGGCGAGTGGTGGGCAATCGTCATGGGCGTCAACGCCGCTGGCAAGCCCGACGGCCACGACGGCATCTACTACTGGCAGGGCGGCCTGAGCTACTACGAGAACGGCGGCGAGGTCGACAAGGTCCGCGAGACCACCATCGTCGTCTCCACCGTCACCGCGCCCAAGCTCCTGCCGGACGCTGCCTAGACAGAACCGAACCGATAGGGATTGCAAACCGAAAGAAAGGTAAGACATGGACGAGAACACCGAGAACATCGAGGCAACCGAGAACGCCGAGGACATCAACATCGCCGCAAAGGCGCTTGAGGACATCAAGGGCCACGACAAGATCGTCATCGAGGACGAGGAGACCGGCACCGAGTACACCCTGTGCTACTCCCGCAAGATGGTCAAGGACATGGAGAAGAAGGGCATCACTTCGCAGTACGCCGCCGAAATGCTCTCTCACAGCACCCTGACCTCCCTTGAGAAGTTCATCAGCGACTTCGTCATGCCCGCTTTCAAGAAGGAGCAGCCCAAGATTACCTTCAACGAGGTTCTTGGCATCTGGCAGGGTATCGAGGACAAGCAGTACATGATTGCGCTGCTCGTCGCGCTGTTCAACCAGCCGATGACCGCTCTTATCGAAAACCCTACCGAGTCCCGAATGAAGTTCCGTCTGGTCTAGCCGGGGAAGATAAGAAACCTTCCGATGGAGGGGAGCGCTATACGGGCGAGTGTCCTCTTGGACACGCGTTCGACATGGCGCTCCCCTCCGCCATTTCATTCGGGATGACCGTCGAGCAGTACTGGGACGGCGACCCTTGGCTGTACGCCGCTTTCAGGGAGTCCCAGAGGCAGCGCGACGAGCGAGGGGAGTGGGAGCGCTGGCAGATGGGACTCTACGTCTACAACTCCATCGCCTCGCTGGTCCCGGCGCTCAACCCGTTCGTCAAGAATGCCGACCCCGAGCCTTACCCGGAGGAGCCTTACGGCATCACGTCGTCTAGGACTCCCGAGGAGACTGCGGCGCACGAGGAGAAGGCAGCGCACGAGAAAATGGCTTTATGGCTCATGGGACATGGGCCTGCCTGATGTAAGCACGGCGGGATTGCGCCCCCAGAAATGGGGTAGCCGTGGCAGAAGCCAGCATCGACCAGCTGCGAATCTCTATCGAGACCAAGGCGGATAACGCCCGCAGCGCCGTCAGAGGCCTAGCCGATGACGTAAAAGAACTCAAGACGGGCACTCGCGGCGTCGGCACGTCGCTGTCCAAGGTCGCGGACGGCATCGGCAAGCTATCGTCCGCCCGCGTGGACAGCAAGAACATCGCCGCAGTGGTGGACGCCGTCCGACAGCTGCAGGGAATCAAGATTTCGTCCACCGTGGCGAAGAACGTCTCCGCTATCGCGTCGGCCGCGTCCCAGATGAACAGCTCCGCCCAGGTGCGCGAGACGGTCAACTCCGTCCGCTCGCTTAGCGGACTCAAGCTGTCCTCCAGCATCGCCAACCAAATCAGGAAAATCGTCGCCTCGGTCGCGGAGATGAACCAGGTCAGCTTCGACGCGACAAAGTTCCACAGCCTGTACACCTCGCTCGCGGAGCTGAGCGCCCTGCCGAGGTCTAACCTGGGAACCACCGTCAACGCGCTCAAGAAGCTCCCCGAGCTTGCCGCGTCGCTCGACAAGATGGACATGACGTCCTTCCGCGCCGCCTGCGATGCGATCAACGACTCTCTGGGCAAGCTCCCTGAGAAGTTCGCAAGCGTCGCGTCCGGTTTCAGGACGATAAAGAGCGCGTCCAAGAGCTTCGGCGCGAGCACGGCCAGCGGCACCAAGCAGGCCGAGTCCTCTCTTGACAGCTTCATCTCCAAGCTGCGAACCTCGGCATCGGTCATCCGCGCCGTGGCGACCGTCGCGTCGACCTTCTACAAGGTCGGGCAGGGCATCGCCTACTGCGTCGACCAGTCCAACCGCTACATCGAGAATATCAACCTCGCCGACACCTCGCTCGGCCAGTACGCCGCCACCGCGCACGAGTACGCGGACGCGGTGAAGGCCGCGCTCGGCATCAACTCGGGCGAGTTCCTGAAAAACCAGGGCACCTTCATGACGATGGCGCAGGGCATGGGCGTCGCGGCCAACAACGCGTACACCATGTCCAAGGGACTCACGCAGCTGTCCTACGACCTCGCGTCCTTCTTCAACATCACGAACGACGAGGCGTTCGAGAAGGTCCGCTCCGGTCTCGCCGGAGAGATTGAGCCGCTGCGAGCGCTGGGCTACGACCTGACCACGGCACGCCTCCAGCAGGAGGCCTACAACATGGGCCTCAACGAGCAGGTGTCGAACATGACGCAGGCCGAGAAGGCCATGCTCCGCTACAAGGCGATAATGTCGCAGGTCAGCTGGGCGCACGGCGACCTAGCCAAGACCATCTCGTCTCCCGCCAACCAAATCCGAGCCCTCAAGAGCCAGATGCAGACCGCCGCTCAGGCGATCGGCAACGTGTTCCTGCCGATGCTGCAGGCCATCATCCCGGTGGCAGTCGCGGTCGTCAAGGCGGTTGCCACGCTCGCAAACCTGCTCGCCAAGGTGACTGGCGGCACCGCCATCGCCAACATGGGCTTCGGCGACGGCGGCGCCTACGAGGGCACGGCCGCCGCAGCGGATGACGCCGCAGACGCCATCGGCAACGCCGGTAACGCCGCAGGAGGCGCTGGCAACAAGGCCGGGAAGGCCGCAAAGCAGGTCGAGGAACTTAAGCGCCAGCTCATGGGCTTCGACGAAATCAACAAGTTCAACGAGACCTCAAGCGGCTCCGGCACTGGTGGTTCCGGTGGCGGCGGTGGCGGCGGCGCGGGCGGTGGCGGCGCACCGAACATCTCCGACATCAAACTCGATGACTACGACTGGGCGCTCGGCGACGGCCTGAGCGACAAGCTGTACGACGAGATAATGGACATGCTGAACCGCATCGGAAAGGCGTTCCAGCCGCTCGTCGACGACTTCAAGGTCCTCGCAAAGGCCATCCAGCACCAGTTCGACGGACTCGACATCGTCGGCGCCGTCAAGAACGAGATTGCTGGCGTGGCGAACCTTATCAGCAACACGGTTCGACAGATTGTCGAAATCATGGGGCCGCTCGCCGTCGCGTTTAACTTCCCCGAGACGATCGCGCTGTCGTTCGACCTCGCGGCCCAGATGTGCCTGACGCTCTCCGCCGCGATAAACGGCGTCGGCACCATGATTAAGGGATTCACTGACACGGCGATAATCCAGCTGGTCGCATGGATTGGCGACAAGCTGCGCGGGGCCATCTACCTGTGCATCGACGAGCTGCAGAGCTGGCAGGACTGGTTCATGCGCAACGTCGACGCCCTCGGTCAGATCGGTCAGGCCGCAGGCATCGGCGCCTCGCTCGTGCTCCGACTCGCCGAGGCGTTCGCGGACGGAGCGTTCGCCGTCGCCGCCGGAGCGTTCCGCGCAATCAACACCGTCCTGCAGGTGATGCTGGAGCTTCTGGTCAACAGCGAACCCGCTCGCGTCGCAGCGACGATGCTCGGTGCCGCGCTCACGGCCCTTGCTATCACAAACGGAATCGCCAAAGGCCTACAGGGAATCGGCAACGCTTTCACCGTCATGGCCGGAATCATCAGCGTCAAGTCAACCGAGTCCTCCGGCAAGGTCAAGCTACTCTCGACCGACCTCAAGTCTAACCTCAAGAACGCCGCTGGCGACGCCAAGGCTGGCATGCAGCTGCTCGGAGAAGCCCTTGGAATCACTAAGGTCAAGACTGAACTCGCTGCAAAGGCGACCGAGCGCGCAAAGACCGTGACGGCAGACGCCGCAGATGCGCTCGCCAACGAGCGAACCAAGCTGAACGAGGCCCGTTCCGCTCTCGGTGAGAATGCGACATACGCCGAGAAACTTGGCGTCAAGACTCAGGCGATGCGCGTAAAGACTGCCGAGAGCAACCTTGCCTTGGAGCAGTCCAAGGACAAGCTGAACTCCGCCAAGCTGGCCGCTATGGACTACGCGGCAAGTCAGGACAAGACCGTCGCGGGCGCTGGCAAGATGGCCGCCGCCGAACTCAAGGCTGGCGCCGAGGTTGCCGCAAACACGGCCAAGCTAGGCGCGAGCACCGTCGCAACTGGAGCGATGACTGTCGCTGAGACCGCCATGACTGTTGCAAAGACGGCTGGAGCCGCCGCGCAGAGCCTGCTGAACGCCGCCATCTCCGCGTTCCCCGGAATGGTGTTCATGGCTGCGCTTAGCGGCATCCTGACGTTGCTCCAGCCCATCATCGACGGCATCGGAAACGCCGTGCTCGGTTTCCTCGGCCTGAACGACGCCACCGGGCAGGCCACCGACTCCACCAAGCAGGCCAACGAGGTCCTGTCCGAGGAGGAGCAGCAGGTCAAAAACAACGTCGAGTCCATCAAGCAGTACGAGCAGTCCCACGACAACCTGAAAGACGCTCTGGCTATGGCGGGCTTCTCCGAGCAGGAGTTCGCGCAGCACCTCGCGGAAACGGGGCAGTCGTTCGATAACGTCGCGCAGCAGATTGACAGCTTCTCGCAGAAGACCATCAACAGCTTCGACGCGATCGAGACCGGTTCGAGCATGTCGCTTGAGACGGTCAACAACAACCTCGCCAACAACCTCGCCGTGCAGCAGCAGTGGTCCGACAACCTGATTCAGCTGTGCTCTATCACTGGCTGGAGCATGAACAGCTCTATGGTTCAGGCGCTTCGCGACGCTGGACCCGAGAAGATGGCGACGGCACTGCAGGAGGTCGTCAACAACCCGACCAGCGCGCAGTCACAGCAGTTCATCCAGCAGCTCCAGGACGCCGCGAACTCCGGTACCGATTCGTTCGCCAACGCACTCGGCGCCGGTTCAACCAAGTCCAGCGCGGCTGGCAAGAAGAACGCCAAGGGCGCCACTGACGGCGTTAAATCCGAGAAGGAGAACACCAAGTCCGAGGCCAAGAAAACGTCCGAGGAGACTGCCCAGGAGTTCGCGTCCGCCAAGAAGCAGGCCAAGACCAGCGGCGAGACGATGGTGAACAACTTCGCCAACGGCATCAACGCTGGAGCGGCTAACGTAAAGTCCAAGGCGCAGGGCGTGCGCGACAAGGCCGTCACGGGCTTCAACGGCGGCACGGGCTACACCAAGGCGAAGTCCGCAGGCAAGAACATGTCCGGCGGCTACGGCGACGGCATCAGCGCCGGGGCAGAGTCCGCAGCAAGCGCGGCACGCGGCGTGAGCAGCAGGGTCGTGTCCGCTTTCCGATCCAGCACTGGAACTGCCCATAGCGCAGGAACCGCCGTCATGAACAGCTACAGGAGCGGCCTGTCGAACGCCGCCAGCGGCGCGGTGTCGGCTGCGTCCAGCGCATCCAACAGGGCGGCGAACGCTTTCCGCAACGGCAGCGGTACGGCCAGCAACTCGGGCAGGGCGCTCGGCAACAGCTTCAAGAATGGACTTCGCGGCGTGAACGCAAGCTCGGCCGCGCATTCCGTCGCGGCATCCGGCGAGAGCGGTCTGCGCGACTACCGAGGATGGTACGAGAACGCCGGTCGATATGTCGGCTACGGATTCGACGACGGCCTGTGGAGCACACGCTGGACCATCTACAACACCGCAGAGGTCATTGCGACCAACGCGGCTAACAGGATGCGCCGTGCGCTGCGAATCCACTCGCCGTCCCGAGTCACGATGGAAATCGGCGGCTACTTCGGCGAGGGCTTCGCAATCGGCATCTCCGACAGCGCCAAGACGGTGTCCGACGCCGTCACCGACATGACCGCCCAGTCGCTCGACGCCACGAAGGAGGCCGCGAAGTTCGGCGAGAACGTCGGCAAGGCCTACGGCAACGCGATCGGCGACGGCTTCGACGGCTCCAAGGTGGCGTCCATGCTGGAGAACTCCGAGAACCTTGCTCGCTCCACCTCGGCGTCCACGTTCGACGGTTCGTCCAGCCGATACACCTCGCACGAGGGTTTCCCGACCTCATTCGAGACTGAGACTGCGGTAAGCGCCATGACCAAGGCCATGGTGCAGTCCGCGATGACCACCGGGCAGCTCGGCGGCCAGCAGGCAAACGTCGGTGGAGACACCGCTATCGTCCTGCGGGTCGGCAACGAGGACCTTGCCCGCGCGGTCGTCAAGGGTAACGAAAGCCTCGCGCGTCGAGGCGTGGTGAGTTTGGAGTAGCCACTTGGCAATCCTGAGCATCGGGGCGAGCGCCGACGGCGTGCGCCCCGTCTCGCCCGACCCGTCCTCGCTCGAATGGGGCCTGCAGGACGTGTCCGGCTCCGATGCGGGACGAGTCATGGACTCGACCGCGACCATGTACAAGCAGCGCCTCTGCCAGAAGCGCAAGCTCAAGTGCACCTGGGCGCAGCCGACTGCCGCCCAAGTTGCTGCAATCCTGCAGGCCGTCAACCCCGAGTACATCTACGTCCGCTACTGGGACGCGATGGACGGCTGCATGGAGACGCGCTGCTTCTACGTCGGCGACCGCTCCGCCCCGCTCCAGTACGTCTGGGTCAGCGGAACCCGATACAAGACACTCAGCTTCGATTTGATCGAGAGGTAGCCCATGCTCAGCATCAGCAGCGAGTACGAGCTGTCCCTTAACGAGAACTCGAACCAGCTTATCAAGGCGAAAATCACCTTCGCCGACAATACCGTTCGCCAGCTGACTGGCGACGACATCGTCTCCTGCGATTTCGACCAGCAGGTGTCCTCGGACAGCTCGTTCGACATCGGCACGGCGATTATCGGACAGATGACCATCACGCTCAACAACCACGACGGCAGGTTCGACGCCTGCGACTTCACCAAGGCGCAGTTCGTCGTCTGGGTCGGCAAGCAGCTGTCCAAGGGCACTGAGTGGATTCAGCGCGGCGTTTACACCGCCAACCAGCCAGACTCCTACAACGGAACCATCGCCATCTCCGCTCTCGACAACATGTCCAAGTTCGAGAAACCGTTCAGGACGTTTCTCGCGTCCGTCGGCGCATTGCAGGGTGCTAACGCATCCGTCCGCACGCTCCTGACCGACATGTGCAGGCACTGCGGAGTCACTTGGGCCGATGGCGGGGACAAGGCGTTCGACACAAAGTTCGAGTACGGCTACGTCGACAGCAACGCTACGTGCAGGCAGGCTCTGGCGTACGCATGTCAGGCGCTCTGCGTAAACGCCTCCATCACCAACGACGGCAGGCTCAGGACGGTCTGGTACGACTCCGCTCCGTTCGAGGCGGAGTCCGACTTGGACGGCGGCCAGTTCGACTCTGCCAAGCCCTACGCAACGGGAGCGTCCAAGGACGGCGGCAACTTCACCGACTACTCAAGCGGCGCGTCCGCAGACGGCGGCACGTTCTTCACCAACAGGAACGTCCACAGGCTCTATGCCTTTAGCAACATCACGGTCAACACGGATGATGTCGTAATCACCGGGGTACGCGTGACCGAGCGCAGCGTCACGGTCGGCAGCAAGACGACCAACGGCGGCACCTACACGGTCGGAACCGAGGGCTACGTGCTCGACGTGAGCAACAACCCTCTGATCATCCCAGGCACTGGCAAGTCCGTCGCAGACCGCATCGGTGCCAAGGTCATCGGTCTTAGGTTCAGGCCGTTCAGCGGCAAACACATCTGCGTCCCGAGCCTGGAGGCGGGGGACTGCGCCTACCTCATCGACCGCAAGCAGAATGTCTACAAGACCTACGTGACTCGCGTGAAGTACTCCGTGAACGGCGGCATGACCGTCTCGTGCGGCGCCAAGAGCGCGAGCAGGAACAGCGCGGACAACGCGGGCGCGAGCACGTCCGCAGTGGTCAAGGCACGCAACGAGCTGCATCAGGAACTCGGCATCAGGGACGAGACGATAAAGAACCTCGGCGAGACGCTTGCCAACGCTAGCGGACTCTACCACACCGAGGCGAAGCAGCCCGACGGCTCCACCGTGTACTACCTGCACGACAAGCCGACGACCGGGCAGTCGAAGATTATCTACAAGGTGACCGCGAGCGGAATCGGCATCTCGACCGATGCCGGAAAGACCTACGCAACGGGACTCAGCGCGGACGGCAACGCGGTGCTAAACCGCATCTACGCGATCGGCATCAACGCGGACTACCTGACCACTGGCCGAATCAGCTCGAAGAATGGAAACAGCTTCATCGACCTGGACACCGAAGAGGCCAACCTTAAGCTTGGGAATAAATCGACCGTCGGCGGCAAGGTCATCGCCACCACGGATGTGGCCGCGTCAAAGACGGTGACGAAGTACGCCACGTCTACCAGCAACACGACCGCGCCGACAAGCGGCTGGCAGGACTCCTGCCCTCCGCGCAAGGCAGGCAGCTACATCTGGTTCAAAATCATCACCGTCATGCAGAGTGGCGCGCAGATTGAGTCCATGCCGTCATGCATCAGCGGAGCAGACGGCAAGGACGGAGCAGCTGGCTCCCGAGGCCCTGCTGGCCCGGCTGGAGTCAACGGCACCAACGGCAAGGACGGTCGCGGTATCAAGTCGTCCATCCCAGAGTACTACCTGAGCACCACCCCGAGCGCCGTGACTGGCGGCTCATGGTCGACATCTGTCCCTGCTTGGTCCAGCGGGAAGTACTACTGGCAGCGACTTCACATCACGTGGAGCGACGGCGGCACATCGTATACCGACCCCGTGTTCAACTCTGCTCTGACATCGGCGAACCAAAACGCCAAGACTGCGGTTGACACGGTCAACGGACTAGACCAGAAAAAGGTTTTCAACCTGCTGACCGACAACGGCAGAATCAAGGGACTGTTCACGCAGGACGGCCAGCTGTTCGTCAACGCAGACTACATCGGCAGCGGCTCAATCGACGCAAAGCGGGTCGCTATCAGGAACCTGCTTAGCATCGGAGACGACACCAACTCCGTGAGCGTGTCATCTTCCGGCATCTCCTTCATGTCCGGTGGCGTAAAGGACGCGCTGACCATCAAGCCAAAGAGCTACAAGATGGTCACGGTCTCAAAGAGCGGCTACAACGGCAGTCCGATTTGGGAGGCCACTGGAGTCGCATCAGACACGAAGACATATGGATTCGATTGCACCGAGAAGGCTCAGGCATTCACTTATGCTGGAAAGACGCGAGTGTCAATCGGCGTCAGGGTCGATTTCTACGCCAACGGGTACAGGCACATTCTCGGTGGCAGGTACGACCCTCTTGAGTATGAGATCGACACAAGTAAGGACACGCAGTCCTTTACGGTTCAGTCGCAGCCGTTCATCGTCGCATTCACGCTAAAGAAGAGCAGCGAAGCGGGGAGTAACGGACTTCCGTGCTACACCATATCGGTCAGTCTCGTTCTTATCGCAAATGGAGTTCATGTCTGCATCAACGGCATCGACGTTTTCTACTCGTCTCCCGGTTACGGCGGCGAGATTTCCCAGAAGAGCACGGGTGCGTTCCTGAACAGGGAGAACTTCGTCAAGGAAGTCACTGACAGCTTTCCGCTCACGTGTCAGGTGCGCATCCCAATCGCGATGAACAACGCCATCAGGGACTACGTCTTGACATTCGAGAAGGGGCTGCTCGTCGGATGGGACTACTACACACCAGCGGACTCGCAGTATAAGGGGTACTAAATGGCAATCCAGATGCGCCGTGGCGCATACGTGAACTTCAACCCGGTAAAGCTGATGCCCGGCGAGTGGGCGGTCGTTGTATCGGGAGACTCCAACGCCGAGGACGGCAAGGCCGCATACATCTGCTTCGCGGCTGGAGACGTTAAGCGCGTTGCCACCTACGAGGACATGGTCGACAACGTCCACAATGCCGTCGACCAGAACAACGGCGCGATCATCAAGGAAATCACCGACGCGGCGAACAGGGCATCTCAGCAGGCGTCCGGCGCGGCGTCACGTGCCGACGCTGCGGCAAACCAAGCCCTCCAAATTGCAAACTCGGTCGCGCTGGGCAGCGCTGGCAGCTCCGATATGGCCGCGCTCAAGCAGCAGAACGCCCAGCTGTTCCAGCGGCTCGCCAATCTCAGCGGCGAGTTTATATATTCGGACGGTACGGTCTACTGCCCATCGTCCAAGGCAAAGGCATCGGGTGACACCATCACGTTCGCCTCGTCGTGCACGGCATCCGGCGCCACACTGACACTCGCATAGAAAGGAATACATATGGCACAGGCAAAGGTCCTGTCGGTTGGTGGAGTCCCGTATGAGATGGTCGACCCGACATCGCGTAACAACTCGCAGATGGCTCTCAACAACGCCGAGTACAACCGACAGTGTCTGATCGGAAAGTACGGCGGGCAGAGCATCGCAACGCTTCTCGCTGGCGAGATCGGTAGCGGCACGGTCTACGACGCGCTGCACAAGCGCATCGTGGCGAACAACTTCGCTGGCCTGCGCGTGGGCGACTACCTCGACGTTCCTCTCGTCTCCGCGTCCGGCGTGGCTGGCCAGCAGTCCGTGCGATTCGTCATCGCGCATATCGACCCGTACCTGTGGTGCGACGACCGCAGCAAGGGGCACCACATCGCGTTCGTGGCCTCGGCGCCCATCGCCGTCGGCTCGTCCTACAGCGGAGTTGCCAACTCCTCGTACATCCCGTGGAACAAGACGAACACCAACCAGGGTACGGCAGACGTCAAGAACCCGTACATGTGCTCGCAGCTCAAGGGCTGGGAGAAGGCCTTCGAGGCGTGCCTGCCCGAAGGCCTGACCAAGTACATCCTCACGCAGCGCGTGCTGCTTGAGGAGCGCTACAGCGCATCCGGTGCGCTCACCGACTCCAACAACTGGAGCTGGCAGGACATCGGCAAGGTGTGGTCGCTCTCCGAGATGGAGGTCTACGGCTGCCCGGTCTGGGGCACGCGCGGCTATTCCGTCGGCTTCGACTGCCAGTTCGACCTGTTCAGGGACACGGCGCACCGACTCAACGGTAGCCGCTGCAACTGGTGGCTCCGTTCCGTCGGTGGTGGCTCGTCTGCGGTCGTTTGCTGCGTCGGCTACTACGGCCGCGCCTACTACATCGGTGCCGCGAGCGGCTGGGTTCGCCCGCTCGTGGGCTTCCTCCTAGGGTAGCGTAGCGGACCGTACCGAACACTCACCTTGGCGCACGCCTTGCGCGTGCGCCTTGAGAAAGGAGGACCGCCTTGAGCGGAGTACCAGAGAGACTGAGGAACCTGAGCGAGCGCGAGTTCTACAACACGGCCATCGAGCTGCGTGTGGAGGTGCTGGGCGTCGTCACGTCGAGCGCCATCCCGAAATCGCAGCGCTTCACGTTCGCCGTCCCGATGGCGGAGACTGCCCGCAGCGTCGTCTACAACATCATCAAGTCCGAGGCGTTCTACCCGAACACTGCCGAGAACGTAGCGGCACGCAAGCGCTACCTCACGCTGGCCGTCGCCGACTGCGAGCAGCTGTACCAGGATGTGCAGGCATACCTTGAGGTATACCGCCGAAAGGGAGACACGCAGCACGCTGGGGCATTCGAGCGCATGGCGGGACTCGTCGACTCCGAGATAAAGCTGCTCAAAGGCGCACGCAAGGGCGTTCGGCTGATCGGTGCGTGTTAGAATGGAAGTACATCGTCCCTTGTTAACCGCTACAACTGGTGGCTCCGTTCCGTCGGTGGTGGCTCGTCTGCGAACGTTTGCTACGTCAACAACAACGGCAACGCCAACTACAACGATGCCACGAACGACTGGATTCGCCCGCGCGTGGGATTGCTCATACTCGCCAGACAGCCTCGCCGATGCGCGAGGCTCCGAGCACATGAGGAAGGAAGGGCCGACGTTCGGGCATGCGCCCGTAAAGACGCATCCCGCTGGGAGGGCAGTCCGCTCCTTGCATGGCCGCGAGCTTCGGCGCTCGACGCGGTTTCATTGCTCCTCCCTAAGCGGCCTGAGAACGCCGACGCCCATGGGCGCAGGCCGTGCGGGATGCCATCATGAATAGCGACGAGCGCCGAAAGGCAAGGAGAGCCAGGCGCGATGCGAAAAGGGCCGCGAACAGGGCAAAACGCTGCGCGGCCCTCACCATTTCCGCTGCCGCCGACCTCGACAACATCCACGAGGCGGCACGCGACGCCGCCAAGGGCGTCCGCTGGAAGGCAAGCGTCCAACGCTACATGATCCACTCCCTGCGCAACTCGCTCTACGCACGCCGGGACCTCCTGGCTGGCAACGACATCCGCAAGGGCTTCGTCCGGTTCCACGTCATCGAGCGTGGGAAGGACAGGGCGATAGCCGCCCCGCGGTTCTCCGAACGCGTGATACAGAAGGCCGTCACGAGGGCGGTCATGGCCCCGGCCATATGGCCGACTCTCACGCCGGGATGCGCGGCCAACATGCGCGGCAGGGGCACGGACTACGCCCTCATGCGCCTTAAGGGACAGCTCGCCGAGCATTACCGCAGGCACGGCACTGAGGGCTACGTCCTGCTCATGGATTTCTCCGACTACTTCGGGACAATCGATCACGGAACGGCGCTCGACCTCGTGAGGCGGACGCTCACAGACCAAGCCGCCATCGAGTTCATGCGTCTGCAGATAGAGGCGAACGGCAGGATCGGGCTTGGCCTCGGCAGCGAGCCGAACCAAGCGCTGGCTGTCGCCATACCGTCCCCGCTCGACTACCTCGGCGAACGTTGGCGCGGAATCGAGGCGTCTGGCCGATACATGGACGACTCCTACTTCATAGCGCTCGACAAGGATACCCTCTGGCGGTTCCTCGACGCCGCACGCATCTTGTGCTCGTCTCTCGGAATCACCATCAACGAGAGGAAGACCAAAGTAGTGAAGCTCACGCGCGGGTTCACGTTCCTCAAGAAGCGATTCCGCTTCACAGAGTCTGGCAGGATTGTCGTGACGCCGATACCAAAATCCCTCGCACGTGAGCGCAGGAAGTTGCGCGTACATTCACGTATGGTCGCAGATGGGAGTATGACGCTTGAGCAGGCGTACGTCTCCTACATGTCGTTCCGTGGGTCTCTTGAGCGGAAACGAGGCGACGGCAGGCCGAGGTTCCGTATGAACGTGCACCGGGTCGTGCGCGACTTCGACCGGCTGTTCATCGAGCTAGTCGTCGGTGCAAGCCAGTCTCACGCCACCGATACGATGCACGCGCATCAAGTAACAGAAAGGAGTCCGAATGGACACTAATGAGGAGCGTCCCGACATCGTGGACGACGGCACACAGGCTGAGGTGAACGCGCTGCGAAACCTGCTCTCGCAGCTGGGCGACCCAGACGCGGCCCATGAGGCGGGCGTCATCGACGACGACTCGTACATCGAGCAGAAGGCCAAGAAGATGGCCTACACAGCGGCGCTTGCCGCCTACGACAGCGGTGCAGTGCCTGACGTGCAGACGCTTCTCGGTCAGATGCGCGAGAAGGTTTCGCAGCCGACGCAGACCGAGCAGAACACGGCGAACATCGACTACCTGCTCATGACGGTCGGAGGTGACCAGTAATGCCGACTAAGAAAGCTGACGAGCACTCCAAGCACTTCGCACTCGTCAAGAAGTACTACGACCGATCTCTTTGGACCAAGGCGCGAGTACACAAGGCAGTCGAGTGCAAGTGGATTACCGTCGACGAGTACAAGGCAATTATCGGCGAGGAGTACACGGCCGAATAGGTGGAATTAGGCCGCTAAGGATGGAAGTGCTCAAACTCTTTGCGCCTTGCGGACCGACTTGGCCCGGCTGCGGCTTCTGAAAACAGAATCAATCTCTAAGAAATCCCAGACGTCTCACGTTGAATACCCGCGTGCCTCGTCTGGGATTTTTGGCACGCGCGATTTCCCTCGGCACAGCATTCTCAAGGTGACAGTGACCGATAGGCGTGCTATCGAGCGCCGGAAATACCTATGGGGATTGAGCTTTGACACAGGCATTCAACATCGACGAGGCCGCATCACTCGCAAGCGCCGTAATCGTGATACTCACCTTTTTCATCGGACGTATGCAGGGGAGTAAGTCGCGCTCCGCCAAGGAGCAGCACACCGATGACAAGCTCGACTCGCTTATCGAGTCGATGCGCGAGGTCACGTCCGGCATCAAGGAAATCAACCGCAAGCTCGATGACCACGGCATCGCGATCGCAAAGCACACCGAGCAGATTGCGACGCTTTTCAGCCGCATAGACAGGCTTGAGCGCAACTGCGACATGCACAGGGGAGTAGGCGGTTCCGATTAGAAAGGAAAAGACCATGCGCATCAATTGGAAACTTCGACTCAAGAACAGGGCGACGCTGGCGGCACTCGCCACCACTGTACTCGCTTTCGTCTACCAGGTCTGCGGCATTTTCGGCATCGTGCCGCCCGTGACTCAGGACTCGCTGGCGCAGCTGGTGTGCATCGTCCTGAACGTCCTGGTCGCGCTCGGCGTGCTGACCGACCCGACCACAAGCGGGGTGTCCGACTCCGCGCGAGCGCTCGGATACGACGAACCCTACTCGACCAAGGAGGTCAAATGACAGATTCCAAAGACGATATAGGTAGGCGCAGGGTAAGGCTCCGCAGCGCCATTGCCGTCGCCATCGCCCTTGTGGCGGCCCTTGCCGCCCCGTGCGGCGCGGAGGCATACCAGAGCGTCAATAAGTACGTATCTAATGGCCACGGCTACCTCAATGCGTCCTACCTCGTAATCCACGAGACGGCAAACCCGGGCGCGAGCGCATACAACCACACTTTGCTGTGGTCGCGCGATGACACCTACGCCGTGCATCACGTCATGGAGCTGGACGGCTCCACCGTCTACAACACCGTGCCCGAGAACCGCTTGTGCTGGCATGTCGGTAACGGCAATTACGCCACCATCGGCATCGAGCTTGCCCATGCCACAAATGCTTCTGACTTTGCAAAGCAGTGGAACGAAGCTGTGAAATGGGCGGGCGATGAACTCCGCGCACACGGCTGGGATACGTCCCGCCTCTTGAGCCACTATCAGGCGGCTCGTATCTGGGGCGGCAGCGATCACACCGACCCGACCGGGTATTTCGCCAAGTACGGCAAGAGCTGGAATGAGTTCGTACAGGCGGTCGCTAGCTACTTGGGCAGCGGCTACATCGCGCCGACCGCGCCGACCGATGCCAACGGCGGCACGTATCAGCCCTCTTATTCTGCAACCCGTACCAAGTTCCCGAAGTCCACGGGCAAGAGCGTCAACATCCACTACGCGCTCCATAACCGCTACGGCGCGTGGAACGATGCCGTAACCAACTTCAATGACAGCAACAGCGAGGGCTTCGCTGGCATGCCCTACGGCTCCCATGACATGCTCATCGCTTGGGTGGATAGCGGCACTCTCCGCTATCGCGTCCACACGAAGGAGAGCGGTTGGTTGGATTGGGTGCAGACCGCCAATTACAACGATTCTGTAAATGGCATGGCTGGCATCTGGGGTCAGACCATCGACGGCGTCCAGATGTACTACATCACGCCCAACGGCGACTACAAGCAGGTCTACTACCGCTCTCAGGACGTCGCCCACGCTGGCTACTGGGACGAGGTCTGCGATAACGGCACGACCTACGGTGGCGATGACTACGCTGGCATGTGTGGCTACGCGCTCGATCGTCTCCAGTGCTACGTGTCCGACGGTACCCGCCGATGATGGGCATCGTCATTGCCTTTATCCTCGGCTCCACCGTCGGGAGCCTGATGTTCTTCTTGGCTCTGTGCATCATCGGCGCGTTCCGAGATAACGATTAAAATGTAGGCACACGAAAATCCAGCGTCGTGAGACGCAGGGTTTATAAAAGCCGTACCCCAATCACGGGATACGGCTTTAATTTTTGGTCCCAATTTGGTCCCAACGGTGCTTTTTAGGCAGTCTTACACGGCTTATGAAATGAATAATGCCTGTTGTGCTGCTTGTGTTTGCTTATTAAGGCATACGGGATAGAATATCCAAGATATTTTGACTGTTAGAAGGAGTCTCATGACGGAGTCCTCTCAGCATACGCCTAAGCCCCAGGTCGAGGTTGAGGCCTCGGGCGGAGATGACAATAAGAGCGCACGCCGCGGCGCCATCTTTATCGGCGTCGTGCTGGTGGGTTATATCGTCTATCTGGTGGTAACCGGGCAGATGGGGCAGTTCTGGGCCGCAATGTCGAGCGTCCAGGCGCCTTGGCTCGCTGCTGCATGCTTTTGCATGTTCCTGTACCTGTTCTTTGGCATTGTGGCCTATGCGATCGCTGTCTGGCTCGACCCCAATTCACCCGTCGGCATTCGCGACCTCATTTCGGTCGAGGCGAGCGGCATCTTCTTTGGCAACCTCACACCTATGATGATGGGCTCGACTCCTGCTCAGATCTACCGCCTGACCAAGGCGGGCCAAAATGTCGGCGAGGCCGGAGCCACGCAATTCACGCGCTTTATCGTGTATCAGTTTGGCCTCGTTGCCTGGGGCGCTATCCTACTGCTTGCTCGCATGCCGTTTTTTGCCGAGCGCTATGGCGACATGACGCTGCTGTGCGTCTTTAGCTTTGGTGGGCACTGCTGCATCTTGCTTGGCATCTTCGCCGTCGCGCTCATGCCTAAGACCGTCACGCGCGTCGCCCACTGCATCATCAATTGGCTTGAGCGCATTGGTGTCTCGGCCACTAGGATCGAGGGATGGCGCACGTTTGTCGATGGCGAGATCTACTCCTTCTCCGAGAAGTTCAAGCTTTCAGCCGGACATTTTTCTTCCATGCTGCTCACCGTGTTTATCACCATGCTGCAGCTCGCGTTTTTCTATCTGGTTCCGTATTTCCTAATGCTTGCCTTTGGCCACCACGAGGTCGACTTTTTCTCGGTCATGGCCGCGAGCGCCTTTGTCCAGTTGCTGAGCTCTGCGGTCCCCTTGCCCGGTGGAACTGGTGGCGCTGAGGGCGGCTTTGCATTGTTCTTGGGTCATTTCTTTGGGTCGGCTTCGACCGCCGGCTATCTGCTGTGGCGTCTCATTACGTTTATTGCGCCGACCATTTTGGCTGCGCCCCTGCTGGGCCTTAAGAGCGCCCACAACGAGAGCATCCATGCGCGCTGGGATCGCGTGATGCGCAAACTCGGCCGCACGTCTCAGACGCCCTCTGCGCCCACTAAGCCGCACCCCGCGAATGCTGTTACCGTTGACCCCAAGAAGCACGCTCAGAAGGCTTCTGGGGCCGCTAAGCCGGCTCATAAAACCTATGTGCGCCAGACAGGCGACGGTATTCGCGTATCTCCGTCGGCGCTCAATAAGAAGAAGCACCCTAAGTCGCAGTAGGGCAGTCGTGCGTTCTTCATGATGCGGGGCATATTTGTGCTGCATGGGGGATAATCCTCTTACGTAGATTATCTCTCATCTGTTGATGAGTGCTCGCATATCGAAGGGACACGCCCATGGCAACCAGCAAACCGCGTCTTGACCGCCGCATCGTTCGCAGCCGCAATGCCATCCTTTCTGCTTTCGAGCGCCTGCTCATGGAAAAGCCGTTGGCAGACATTACGGTGAGTGCCATCGCGCGCGAGGCCAATGTCGACCGCAAGACCTTTTACGTTCACTTTGGTACGGTTGACGGCCTGCTCGATGCCATTGCCGTCGATGTTGTGGAGATGATTGTCGACTCGGTCGAGAAAACACTTGCTTCCATGGACGGCGACACCAACGAGCGCGCCCTTGGCGCGGCGGCGACCTTCTTTAAAACCGTTAACGAGGCGCTGTGCAACAACCTCGTGCTCAATCGTCAGCTGATCGAGAATATTCCGCTCGATGATTTCATGGCTCGTCTTCGTGCGCCGCTCGAGCACGAGATTGCCGAGCGCGATCTGTTGCCCCAAGGTCTCAAGGACGAGATGTTCGATTACTATCTGGCGTTTTTGCTGTCGGGCATTATCGGTATCTATCGCACGTGGGCACTGTCTGACGGCTCGGTTCCTATTGAGCGTGTCTCTGAGGTCGCCAACGATCTGACTCTCAATGGTCTGTCGAGTCTGGAATCTCGCTTGGATTAGGCCTAGTTGGGCTCGTCGGCGTGGAAATTCCTGTTCACGAGGTTCTCCGGCGCCTTGTAGACCTCGCCGGCGCAGGAGCTGTAGCCTGAGGATCCTTAAAAGAAAGTTCAGTTTATCCTTCCCGCTCCAAATGGGAATCCTCCGATGCGCCTTCGCACGCTTGCATGACCTCGATACCATGCGAGCGTGCGAAGGCGACGAGCTCTGCGTTGCGGGCGTTTATGGTGCCGAAGGCGGCGGGGCACACAATAAGGCGCGCACAGTGGACGAGGAGCTCTTTGGCGCGGGCTATGGTTTTATCCCCGATCGGCTCGAAGGCGCGCTCGGCCACGCATTCCGTCGCCAGGTCGCGCGCGAGCTCGCAGTCGATGTCCCCTTCGTGCAGAACGCCCGCGTAGAACGCCTTGCCCTGCCGGATGAGCTGGCGAAACACAGCCGACCCCGTACCTGCGCCGGCGATGACGAACGTGTGCGCATCACCGTGTGGGCGCCCAATTTCCACGCTGCCGAAGCGCTCGTTGAAGGTGCCATGCTGAAGGCCGTAGAGCTCGCCAATTGTCTCGCGCGTGAATATGTTCTCGGGTGCGCCGGCGCGGAAGACCCGGCCGTCCTTCACGCAAATCACCTTGTCGGCGCTTTTCTGCGCGAGCTCGAGTTCGTGGATGGACATGATGACAGCCACATTCCGCGATTTCGCAAGGTGGCGAAGTATTCGCAGCAGGTCGATCTGGTAGCGGATATCGAGATACGACGTGGGCTCGTCGAGCACGAGCACACGCGGATCCTGCGCGATGGCGCGTGCGAGCATGACGCGCTGGCGTTGCCCATCGCTTATCTGCATGAAGTCGCGCTCGGCGAGCTCTTCCACATGTGCGGTTTTCATTGCCTCGTCGACCCGACTATGGTCGTCGGGCGAGAGTGTGCCCATTCGCCCGGTGTAGGGATGTCTTCCCGCCTCTACGATATCGCGGCAGGTGAGGAGCTCGGTCCGGGGGCGATCTGTCAGCATAACGGCAAGGTTCCTTGCGAACTCCGCCGTCTTCCATCGGGAAATCTCCCGTCCGTCGAGCTCGACCGCGCCGGCAAGCGGTGCAAGATGGCGTGTGATGGTTTTCAAGATGGTCGACTTGCCCGAGCCGTTCGGCCCGATGAGCGCCACGACGTCGCCCGCGCGAACCTCCAGATCGACACCTTCGACTACGACCTTCTTGTCGTAGCCCGCCGACAGGTCGCTTATGCGGAAAAGCGGCGCTCCGTCAGCCTGCGTTTCGACCGGGGTTTCGAGGTTCGACTGCGCTCGGAGGAGGCGTTCCGCGCGCAGTTCCGCACGAGCCGAAAGTGCCTTCTGGCGCTTTCGTGCGAGCTCAGGACTGGCCAAGCATGGAATGTTCCCTCCGAGCGTTTTGGTCCGCGGCACGAATTCCCCCATCTACCTCACCCGCTTCTTCAACATGAGTGCAATAACCACCGGCGCGCCGAAGATGGCGGTGACGGCGCTGATGGAAAGCTCGACGGGGGAGAACAGCGTGCGCGCGATCAAATCGCAGCCCGCGCAGAAGATGGCGCCTCCCAAGAAGCACGCAGGAATCACGCGGATGGGCTTCGACGACTTCAACGCCGACTTCACGAGATGCGGAACCGCGATGCCTACGAACGACACCGGACCAGCGAACGCGGTCACGCAGGCAGAGAGCATGCTCGCTAGAAGGACGAGCACCACGCGGAAGCGTGCGACGTTCACGCCGACGCTTTTCGCGTAGGCTTCTCCCAGCTGGAAGGCGGAAAGGGGCTTCGATATCGCGAATACGCATGCGCTCACGGTGATCACCACGACCGCGATGACCGCGATGTCGTTCCAGCTCGAACCCGAGAAGCTACCCAAAGACCAGTTGTGCAGGTTCACGATGGACTGGTCGTCGGCGAAGGCGATGAGGAAGTTCGTCGCCGCCGAGCAGATGTATCCCACCATGACGCCCGCCACGATGAGCATGGCCATGGAACTTATGCGCCGTGCGATGAGGAGCACGAAGCCGATGGTGATAAGCGAGCCCAGAAACGCTGCGGCCACCATGGCCGGCGAGGACATGGCCTGGTTCGCGTCCAGAAGTGCGATCATCGTAAGCGCGACGACGAACTTTGCGCCCGAGGAGACGCCCAAGATGAACGGGTCGGCGATGGGGTTGTTGAAAAACGTCTGCAGTAGGAACCCGGAAAGCGAAAGTGCCCCGCCGAGAAGCACGGCTGAAAGCACGCGCGGCAGGCGAATCTCCCAGATGACCTGGCTTTCCATGGAATTGGCCGCGCCGCCCGAAAGGATGCCGGGGATGTGGTCTGCTGGCACGAGCACGCTCCCGATGCACAGGTTGGCCCCGACGAGCACGATGAGGGCAACAGCGAGCAGCGCCGTCACGACGCGACACCGCGCGGCGCGCCCCGATTCGTCGTATGTCATGGAAAGTCGGCTTTTCATGGCGCTAGCCGAGCTTCCTCAGATAATGGAAGTCGCTCGCGTCATCGCCGGTGAACGCCCCGTGCAGCTCGTCGATAATGTCGGCGGTAGAAGTCATCTGCTGGTACATGTCGGCGCTTGTGACCCAGACGTTGCCGTTCTTCACGGCTTTGAACTGCGACAATAGCGCGTTTTTGCCTACGAAGTCTTTCAAGGTGGCAACCGATTCGTCGATGGTGCCGTTGTAGACGATGATGTCGGCATCCTTCGCCGTCGCGTAGAAGCGCTCCATTTCGAGCGTTACTGACGAACCTGACGTCGACGCCGTCTGCGCGTCATCGAGCGCGTAGCTGCCGCCTGCAAGCTCGATCATCTGCGCCACGTAGTCGCCCGCCCGCCTCGTGACGGCGGCCCCGTTCGAGTTAATGTAGAAATACGCCACGGTTTTACCTGACGACGCGAGCCCCGACGTTTGCTCGACGCGGGCCTTCTGCTCGTTGAACAGGTGCGCGGCCTCGTCTTCCTTGTCGAACAGGACGCCGAAAAGCTTAATCCACTCGACGCGCCCGAGTGCTTCGGGCTCGCTCGACGACTGTTCGGTGAGCACGACGAGCCCGAGCTTCTGCAGCTTTTCCTTCACATCGGGCGTGTGGTTGATCATGGTGTTCTCGATGGCGAGCGTGCAGCCCGAGGCCGATATTCGCTCGTAGTCGGGCGCACTGTACTTGCCGCCGTAGGCGATCGCCCCACTTTCGAGCGCGCTTTTGAAGCGCGCGACCGAGCAATCGTCGGCCTTCGTGCCCGACATTAAGATATTGTCGTTCGCATCTAGCGCGTCGACCAGGCACATCGTTGCCGACGACACGAGGTACACCTTGTCGGCGGGGCGCCTTATGACCGCGATGTCGGAGCTCAACCCATCAGGTACCTTCGCATCTTGCGGCACCACGAGGAAGCGCTCCCCGTTCGAAACGCAGATAAGCCGCAGGCCGCCTTCGTACTCGTCGACAGTGAAGTGCTTGGCGTATTCAAGCTGAAGCGCCCCCGTCGGCTCCCAGCCGCAGCCCAAATCGGCGTTGTGGAAGTCGGCCGCGGCGCTTGAAGCCGTTACCGCAGGGGAACCGCCGCTTGCATCGTCGCCCGATTTCTCCTTCATGGTGGATGAGTCGAAGTAGAGCGTGTAGTCGATGGTGTGCGGCGTCGACATGGCGACGGTCTCGGCCGACACGGCGATGTCCTCGTCGAGCGTGACGGGTATCTCGAATGTGGAGTTGCCGCCGTCGTTTACAGGCGCGTAGTCCACGCCGTCGACGGTCATTTTGTCGTAGTTCGAACTCGACCAGGTGATGGTCGCGGTGTAGGTGTCGCCATCCTTCACAATTGTGGTGGGTGAGGCGATGCTTGCGCGCCCTGACCCGCCGGAAAGCGAGACGCTCACAGTGTATTCCTGAGAGCCCGCCGTGCCACCGGTCGCGTTCGGGCTCGCACTGCACCCCGCGAAGGGAAGCGCGAGCAGGGCGACGAGAACGCAGGTGATCGCGCGCGCCGCGATGCTGCGGCGCTTCCTGCTTTCCTTCTTGGGAAGAATCGACCGCATGGCGTTACTTCAGCGCGTCGGCGCGCAGATCGACGCCGGCGGATTCGAACACGAGCGTGCGGTCGTACCACTGCCCTTTTCTAATGCTCCACGCGGCGCAGGCGGTGTCCTCGTCGAGCGCTTCAACGGGTACGTCGTAGGTGTACTTGCCTTCCGCGTTTTCCACATAGGGGATGAAGTCGGCCTCGCTCGCGGCGGCAGCCTCGTCGCCCGTGCCCATGAAGAGCTTGCCGTAGCCCGTGCCGGAAAGTGTCATCACGCAGTGCATGGAGCCGTTTTCCACGATGAGCTGGGCGTCCACAATCCTGAACATGTTCGAGCTGGAATCTACGGTGATCGGATAGGTGCCGTCGGCCACCTTGTCGGCGGTGATGGGGGCAGCGCTTGCGCCCTCGGGCGCATCGGCCGCCTGTTCGGTCTTTTCCTGGGAATCGGCATCGCTTGCCTTTGCGCTGTCGATTGAATTTCCGCCGCAGCCGGCGAGCGAGAACGCGAAAAGCGCCGCCGACAAGGCGAAGGCGAGGGTTTTCTTCAACATGGAGTGGTTCCTTTCAATCGCTTCGACCGCCCGCGCCGTGCGGTGGGCGGGCGGGATGCGAATGCAACGGGCATGCGCCGTCAGTCGGGGAAGGCGCATGCCCGTTGCACGGGGACGCGACCGGCGCCCCCGTGCGCGGCGAGTTTACAGCTTGGCGATGGCGTCGTCCACGTGCGAGACGTAGATGTCATCGACCGCGGCGTTCTGTCCCAGACCCTGGAGCAGGCACGTCACTTCGAAGCCGGCGGCCACGAACTTCGCAGCCCAGCTGTCGGGGTCGGTCTCGTCTGCCATGTCGTTGTTCGCGTGGTCGCCCGCGACCACCATGAACGGCGCGAGCACGGCCTTCTTGTACCCTGCGGCGCTCGCGGCGGCGATAACATCCTCGCAGGTCGGTTCAGCCTCGACAGTGCCGACGAAGAACTGCGTCAAGCCCTCGTTCTTGAACACTTCCTGCATCTTGGCATAGTCGGCGTTGGAATCGGCTTCGGTGCCGTGGCCCATGAGGCACAGCGCCGTCTTGCCGTCGTCGAAGGACGCCATGTTCTCCTTAATGGCTGCGGCCACCTTCTTGTAGTCGTCGTCGGAGGTGAGCAGCGGGTCGCCGAGCGAGATCTTGTCGAACTTGTCGGCGTACTTGTCGAGCTCGTCTTTCACGTCGGCGTATTCCAGGCCAGCCATGAGATGCGTCGGCTGCACGACGATTTCCTTCACGCCGTCTTCCACACAGCGGTCGAGCGCCTCGGTCATGTTGTCAATCGTGATGCCGTCGCGCTTCTTCAGCTTGTCGATGATGATCTGCGCGGTGAAGGCGCGGCGGATGTCGTAGTCCTGCCAGTACTTCTCGCGGATAGCGTCTTCGATGGCGCCGATGGTGATGTGGCGCGAGTCGTTGTAGCTCGTGCCGAAGCTCGTGACGAGGATGACCGGCTTCACGGCCTTCTCCTTTTCACTCGATTTCTCGGAACTCGCGGAGGTGTTGGAGCAGCCCGCGAGCGCGAATCCGGCGAGCGCGACGGCTCCGGTTGCTGCGGCGCCCATGAAGCCGCGGCGTGACATCTGGTCGGACATGGTTTTTCCTTTCCTCGGTTTGCCGGTCCCCCGGCGACAGTTGCTTGTCGGCACAAGCGAAAGAAAAGCGCACCCCTCGGGGTTCACAAGGAGCTAACGCCACGGCGATGCCGTGAGGAAAAGGCGAAGCAGTCTGGCTTGGGGCGCGAGGCGGTTCGCCCGCGCGTCCTATACAGTAATGTCCCTTGCCCAGGATTCCCACCTGGTTCCCTCCGCAAGCCAGCACGGGCTGTGCAGACGCCGCGCCGGTCATTTCCTTTTATCCGATTGTCATATGCTCGTTGCCGAAACTTTTACTATGATAGTGGGCACTTGTGAACGTGTCAAAGCCAGGGCGGGCGGCATTGCGCCTCCTGCCTGCGTATTTGCGCCGATTGCCGCCGCAGGCGCCGTGTTTTGCCCGCTGCGCGAATGGCGGCGTAAACGGTTGCGATGAGAAACGGGAAGGGAAGGCTCGGATGATTCATATCGTTGGCGCAGGCTCGGGCGCCGCCGACCTTATCACGCTGCGCGGGGCGCGCCTTCTGCGCGCAGCCGACGTGGTCGTTTGGGCGGGAAGCCTTGTGAACCCCGAGCTGCTCGCTGAGTGCAAGGAATCCTGCATCGTCTACGACAGCGCGCACATGACCTTGGAGGAAGTGCTCGACGTGATGTGCGCGGCAGATGCGCGGGGCGAGGAAGTGGTGCGCCTGCACACGGGCGACCCGTGCCTGTACGGCGCCATCCAGGAGCAGATGGACGCGCTCGACGCGCGCGGCGTGGACTACGAGGTGGTGCCCGGCGTGTCGAGCTTTTGCGGTGCCGCGGCGGCGCTTCGCCAGGAATACACGCTGCCGGGAATCAGCCAGTCGGTCGTGATCACGCGGCTTTCCGGACGTACCCCCATGCCCGCGGGCGAGGGCATGCGCACCATGGCGGAAAGTGGCTCGACTATGGTCATCTTCCTGAGCTCGGGTATGCTCGCCGAGCTTTCCGCCGAGCTTTTGGCCGCGGGCCGCAGCTCCGACGAGCCGGCCGCGCTCGTGTACAAGGCGACCTGGCCTGAGGAGCGCGTGGTGCGATGCACAGTGGGCACGCTCGCCGACGCGGGCGCGCGAGAGGGCATCGACCGCACGGCGCTCGTGGTGGTGGGCCGCGTGCTCGGAGCTCGCGGCGGGCTTTCGCACAACGGCGCGCAAACGGAGTCGTACGAGCGCAGCAAGCTTTACGACCCTTCGTTTGCCACGGGGTATCGGAAGGCGAGCAGCTAGCGTGGCCTTCGAGCATTACATATATACCGGGACGACCCGCCTGCGCTGCGGCTACACCACGGGGAGCTGCGCCGCGCTCGCGGCGAAGGCAGCCTGCGAGATGCTCTTGTCACGAAAGCCTGTCGGCCTCGTGTCGATCGTCACCCCCGGCGGGCTGCCCGTCGAGGCGAACGTGATCGACGCATGCATCGGCGAGGGGTGCGCCCAGTGCGCCGTGCGAAAGGACGCAGGCGACGATGCCGATGTGACCGACGGCGTGCTTGTGTACGCGCGCGTGGAACATGCGGGGTCGGGCACGGGTGCTGCGGGCGGCAAGGACGTGCCCGCGCGCGAATCGGAAGTTTCCGTCGATGGCGGCGTGGGCGTGGGGCGCGTGACGTTGCCCGGGCTCGAGCAGCCGGTTGGGGCGGCCGCCATCAACGCGACGCCGCGCGCGATGATCACTTCGGCGGTGCGCGAGGTGTGCGCCGCGCACGGCTTTTCTGGAAATATTGCTGTGACGATTTCGGTACCCGAGGGCGTTTCCCTTGCCGAAAAGACCTTCAACCCGCACCTGGGGATAGAGGGCGGCATCTCCATCCTGGGCACGACGGGCATCGTCGAGCCGCGCAGCCTCGCTGCCTTGCGCGACAGCATCGAGCTCGAGATCCGGCAGCATGCGGCTATGGGGCGGCGCGGAGTCGTGCTCACGCCCGGCAACTACGGCGGGCAGTTCATCTCGGGGCATTTCCACCTAAACGGTGCGCCGGTGGTCTTCATCTCCAACTTTGTGGGCGATGCGATTGATTGCTGCGTTCGCGAGGGATTCACCAATGTCCTTCTTGTGGGACACATCGGCAAGCTGGTGAAGGTCGCTGGCGGCATCATGGACACCCATTCGCGTACCGCCGACTGCCGCGCGGAGATTCTGGCCGCCCATGCGGCCTTGGCCGGCGCGGGCGCGAAGACCGTGCGCGAGATCATGTCGTCGGTCACGACCACGGCGGCGCTCGAGGCAATCGAGGCCGCCGGCGTGGGGGACGCCGCGCGCGCCTCGCTCGCTGCGGCAATCGAGGACAGGTTGCGCCACCGCGCGGCGGGCGCATGCGACATCGCCGCGGTCGTGTTCGACGCCGAGCGCCGCGAGCTTTTCCGCACGTCGGGTGCCGATGCAGTTATCGGGGAATTGGGGGCGACGTATGAATAAAGGCGTTCTGTACGGGGTGGGTACGGGGCCTGGCGACCCCGAGCTTCTCACGATCAAGGCCGTCCGCACAATCGAATCGTGTCCGGTCATCGCCGCACCGCAGACGGCGGACGGGGCCATGGTCGCGCTCGACATCGTGCGCGGCGCCGTCGACTTTACAGGCAAGACGGTGATCCCCGTGCGATTCTCGATGACGCGCGATCTCGAGCGCCGCGCGGCCGAGCATGCCTCGCTTGTTCGCGAGCTTGTCGCGCACCTGGATGCGGCCCGCGACGTCGCGCTGCTGAACCTGGGGGACCCGAGCATCTACGCCACCTTCCAGCGCATAGCGCCCGACGTGCGCGCCCACGGGTTCGAGGCGCGCGCCATTCCCGGCGTGCCGAGCTTCTGCGCGGTCGCCGCGGCGCTCGAGCGCGACCTCACGCCCGAGATGTCGTCGCCTCTGCACATCGTGCCCGGCGGCTACGACGACGTGCGCCGCGCAATCGGCTGGCCGGGGACGAAGGTGGTCATGAAGGCGCGCCGCTCGCTTGCGGACACGAAGCGCATCCTTCGCGAGGAGGGCGCCTTCGACGGTGCCGAGCTCGTAGAGGATTGTGGGCTTCCGGGCGAGCGCGTGTACCGCTCGCTCGACGATGTGCCCGATCGGGGTAGCTACTTCTCGACGATGGTGGTGCGCTAGATGAGGGTTTCCTGCATAGCGTTCACTGAGAGGGGGTATGCGTTGGCTGAGCGCACCGCACGCGCGCTTTCCGATTGCGCGCAGACAGGTGAAGATGACCCTGGCTGGGACGTTTCCGTTTCGCGCGGATTCGGCGAGGGGAAGGCCGACCTGCGCGCATGGACGGCGCACGCGTGGGAAGCGTCGGACGCGCTTCTGTTCGTGGGCGCGGCGGGCATCGCCGTGCGGGCGATCGCGCCGCATGTCGCCTCGAAGACAAACGATCCCGCGGTTGTGGCGATCGACGAGGCGGGGCGCTTTGCCGTCCCGCTTTTGTCGGGGCATTTGGGTGGTGCGAACGAGCTTGCGCAAACTGTGGCACGCGCGGTAGGCGCCATCCCCGTCATCACCACGGCGACCGACGTCCGCGGCGTGTGGGCGGTAGATACGTGGGCGCGCCGTGCGGGGCTCGCCGTTTCGAATCCCGAGGCCATCAAGCGAGTGTCGGCGCGGCTGCTTTCGGGCGGGCGCGTGACGCTCTATTCCGACATGCCGATTTCGGGACAGCCGCCTGAGGGGGTTGACATTGCGTCCGACCGCGCTCGGGCCGATATCGTCGTTTCGCCGTTTGCTGGCGCGAATGCAGGTGCGTCCGTTCGCGCGGCGGAGACAACGGGCAAGGTTGTGCCCGCCGCTGAGACGGGGAAGCCGGCGGGCGTGCGGGCGCAGGCGCCTGCGCCCGAGCCACTTCGCCTTGTCGTGCCCTGCATCGTTGCGGGTATAGGGTGCCGTCGCGGTGCGTGCGCCGAAGCGATTGAGGAGGCGTTTTTTCTCGCGTGCGGGCAGGCGGATATCTCGCCTTCGGCCGTGCGCGAGGCGGCGACGATCGACGTGAAGGCGCACGAGGAGGGTCTGCTCGCTTTCTGCCGCGCGCGGAATATCCCGCTCGCGACGTATTCCGCAGAGGAGTTGTCGCAGGTCGAAGGCAGCGTTTCGCCATCTGATTTCGTGCGCGCGACGGTGGGGGTCGACAACGTGTGCGAGCGTGCGGCGCTCGCGGACGGGGGCAAACTTATCTTCCCGAAGCTCGCTCACGGCGGCGTGACCGTCGCGTTTTCCAAGGTAACTATCAAACTTTCGTTTAAGGAGCGGTGATGGGAAAGCTCTTCGTGGTGGGGATCGGCCCGGGCGGCCCCGACGGCATGACGATTGCGGCTCGGCGCGCGCTCGAGGCGGCCGACATCGTTGTGGGGTACACGAAATACGTGGAGCTCGCGCTCGCCGCCGTGCCCGACGCGGCGCATCTCGCGACGCCGATGATGCACGAGGTCGAACGGTGCCGCCTGGCGCTTTCGCGCGCGCAGAGCGGAGAAGCCGTGGCACTCGTGTGCAGCGGTGACGCGGGCGTGTACGGCATGGCGAGCCCCGTGCTGGAGCTTGCGGAGGACTACCCCGATGTAGACGTGGAAGTTATCGCCGGGGCCACCGCGGCTCAGAGCGGGTCGGCGGTGCTCGGCGCCCCGCTTGCCCACGACTTCGCGGTCGTGTCGCTCTCCGACTTGCTCACGCCGTGGGAGGTCATCGAGCGCAGACTCGCCGCCGTGGCGAGCGCCGACTTCTGCATCTGTTTGTACAACCCACGCAGCAGAAAGCGCGCCGACAGGCTCTCGCGCGCGGCGAAGATTATGCTCGAATGGAAGGCCCCCGACACGCTCTGCGGCTGGGTACGCAACATCGGGCGCGAGGGGCAGCAGTCGGGCATGTGCAGGCTCTCCGAGCTGGGGGAGCTCGATGCTGACATGTTCACCACCGTGTTCGTCGGCAACGCGGGCACGAAGCGCGTAGGCGGCCGTATGGTCACGCCGCGCGGGTATCGGGAGATTCCATGCGAAAGGTAACGATCATCGGGGCGGGTCCCGGAAACCCCGACTTGCTCTCGCGCGCGGCGCTCGACGCGATCGACATCGCCGACGTGGTCATCGGCGCTCATCGCGCGCTTGTCGGCATCGACGTGCCGCCCGACGTGGTGAGATGCGAGCTCGTGAAGACGGCGGACATCGTCGCCGCGCTCACCGATGCGGCGTCGTGGCAGCGCGCCGTGGTCGTGATGACGGGCGATGTGGGGCTGTTCAGCGGCGCGCGCCGCCTGGTGGAGGCGCTCTCCGGCGGCGCGCAGGTGGACGTGCGCATCATTCCCGGCATAAGCTCAGCGTCGTATCTCGCCGCGCGCCTCGCGCGTCCATGGCAGGATTGGCGCTTCGCGAGCGCTCACGGCGTGGCGTGCGACATCGTGGCCGAGGCCGAGCGCGCAGGTGAGCTCTTTCTCGTCACGTCGGGCGGGGAAGACCCCTCGCGGCTTTCGGGCGAGCTTGTGCAGGCGGGCTTCGGGGACGCGCGCGTGACGGTGGCCGAGCGCCTGTCGTACCCCGACGAGCGCATCACCTGCGCGACCGCAAGTGAAATTGCAGGTCAGACGTTCGACGACTTGAACGTGATGCTTATCGAGTTCGCAGGCGGCGCCGCGAGCTCCCGCTGGCCGTACGCTTCCTCGGGCATTCCCGACGAGCTCTTCATCCGCGGCGACGTTCCCATGACCAAGCTGGAGGTGCGCGCCGTCGCGCTCGCAAAGCTGCGCCTTACCGCAACCGACACCGTGTGGGACGTCGGCGCCGGCACGGGGAGCGTGTCGATCGAGGCGGCGCTCGTCGCGCGAGCGGGGTCGGTATGGGCAGTCGAGCGCAACGCGGCCGGCGTGCGGCTCATCCGAGAGAACGCGGATGCATTCGGGTGCGGCAACGTGCATGCTGTCCCCGGTGTCGCCCCCGAAGCGCTCGCGAAACTGCCCGTCCCCGACGCCGTGTTCGTCGGCGGGAGCGCGGGCGAGCTTCCCTCCATCGTGGAGGCGGCGCTCGAGAAGAACTCGCAGGTTCGCCTGTGCGTGCCATGCGTCACCGTTGAGACGCTCACCGAGGCGTGCGCGCTCCTCTCGGGTTCGCGCTTTAAGGGGTTCGAGGCGTGCCAGGTGTCGGCCGCCCGTGCCGAGGCTGTAGGCTCGCACCATCTTATGAAGGCGCAAAACCCCGTGTTCCTCGTCAGTGCGCATGGTACAGGTTGGGAAGGCGGCGCCCGGTGAGCACGTCCATCCCGCGCTTCATGATCGCTGCGCCCTCGAGCGGGAGCGGCAAGACGGTCGTTACGTGCGCGCTCCTGCGCGCGCTCGCGCGCCGCGGCCTCGCATGCGCGGCCTTCAAATGCGGCCCCGACTACATCGACCCGCTCTTTCACCGCCGCGTCGTGGGTGCGCGCTCGGGCAACTTAGACGGCTTCTTCACCGACGCCCCGACGCTGCGCGCCCTGCTCGCACGCGGCGCCGCGGGCGCGGATGTCGCGGTACTCGAGGGGGTTATGGGCTTCTACGACGGCATGGCGCCCGGCGTGGCCGACGCGAGTAGCTACCAGGTTGCGCGCGACACGGAAACGCCGGTCGTTTTAGTGGTGAACGGGCGCGGGGCGTCTTTATCGCTCGCCGCCGTAATCCACGGCATCGCCGAGTTCCTGCCTTGTGCGAACGTGCGCGGCGTCGTGCTGAACAAGACGAGCGCCGCTGCCTGCGCCTACGCGGCGCCTGCGATCGAGAAGCACACGGGCGTCGCGGTTTTGGGGAATATCCCCGCCGCCGAGGCGTTCTCGCTCGAAAGCCGGCATCTGGGGCTTGTGACCGCCGACGAGGTCGAGCAGCTCTCCGCGCGCATCGACAAGATGGCCGAGCTGGTGGAAAAGAGCGTCGACGTCGACCGCTTGCTCGAAATAGCTGCGACGGCCCCCGATATCCGCGAGGAACCTTACCGGTTGGAGCCGATCGCGGGAGCGCGGCCCATCGTCGGCGTCGCGCGTGACGAGGCGTTCTCGTTCTACTACGAGGAGAACCTGCGCGCGCTCGAGGACCTTGGTTGCGAGCTGGCCTTTTTCAGCCCCCTGTGTGATAGCGAGTTGCCCCGGGGGACAAGCGCCCTCTATCTGGGGGGCGGCTACCCGGAGCTCCATGCGCGGCAGCTCTCCGAGAACGCGCCGATGCGCGAGGCGGTGCGGCGCGCGGTGGAATCCGGCATGCCGACGGTCGCCGAATGCGGTGGGTTTCTGTACCTGCAGCGCGAAATCGCCGATAGCGAGGGGCGGCGCTGGCCTGTTGCGGGCGCCCTTGAGGGCGCAAGCGAGAACGGGGGAAGGCTGTCCCATTTCGGGTACGTGGAGCTCACTTCCCAACGCGACGGGCTCTACGGGCCGCGCGGCACACGCATCCGCGCGCACGAGTTCCACTACTGGCAGTCCACCTGCCCGGGCGGCGACTTCTGGGCGCAGAAGCCCCGGCGCGACAAGGGCTGGCCGTGCATGACGACCATCCCGTCCCTGGTGGCGGGCTTCCCGCATGTGTACTATCCCGCGAACCCCGACGTTGTGCGCGCGTTCGCATCTGCCGCGGCGTCGTTCGCAGAGAGGAGACGGCATGGCTGAAACAATCGAAACCGCGCTTGCCTGCATTCGCGAGGAAGTTGAGCGCGCGTTCTCGTCGGCGCCGGGCGTCGTGCTCGAAGCCGCGCTTTCCCGGATCGCGCCTGCAGACGAATGCGCCCGCGCCGCCGCGTACGCCGCGTGGGACTCCATCGCGCACCCCTTGGGGGGATTGGGCGACTTTGAAGACGCCGTCGCGCGTATCGCCGCAGCTCAGGGGAGCGCCGAGGTGGCCGAGTTCCCCCGCGCGCTCGCGGTATTCTTCTCCGACAACGGGGTCGTTGCCGAAGGCGTGTCGCAAAGCGGGCAAGACGTGACGCGAGCCGTCGCGCACAACATGTGCGAGGGGGCCACGAGCGCCTGCCGCATGGCGGCGTTCGCGGGTGCCGAGGTCGTGCCCGTCGACGTGGGTATGGCCCGGGGCATAGAAGACGCGCGCATGGTGCGCGCGAACGTGCGGCGGGGGAGCGGCAACATCGCGCACGGCACCGCTATGTCTCGCGATGGGGCCGTGCGCGCGATCGAGGTCGGAATCGCCGTCGCGTGCGGGCTCGCCCGCGCCGGCGTGCGCCTTCTTGCCGCGGGCGAGATGGGCATCGGCAACACGACCACCTCGGCGGCGGTGGCCGCAGTGCTCATCCGGGCGGACGCGCGGAGCCTCGTCGGGCGCGGCGCGGGGCTCTCGGACGCCTCGCTCGCGCGCAAGCGCGACGTGGTCGAGTGCGCTATCGACGCGAACTCGCCCGATCCCGCCGACCCGATCGACGTGCTCTCGAAGGTGGGCGGCTTCGACATCGCGGCGATGTGCGGCTTCTACCTGGGGGCCGCGGCCTCGAAGGCGCCGGCGCTCCTCGACGGGGTCATATCCTGCACGGCGGCCCTGTGCGCGGCGCGCCTGTGCCCCAACGCCTTGGGCTACCTTGTGGGCACCCACGCATCAAGCGAACCCGCTAGCCAGGAGCTCCTTCGCGAGCTCGGCATAAAGGCACCCCTCGTCGCAGGCATGCACTTGGGCGAGGGCGCGGGCGCCATGGCGTATCTGCCCCTTCTGGATTCGGCGCTGCGCGTGTACCGGGATGGGAAGACGTTCACGGCGACTGGCATGGCTGCTTACGAACATTTCGAGGCCGGGATATGACGGTGACGCTCGTTATCGGCGCCGCCGCGAGCGGCAAGAGCGCCTACGCTGAGTCCCTGTGCCTCGGGCACGACGGCCCTCGCGTGTACCTGGCAACGATGGAGTCCTTCGGGGAAGAGGGCGCCCGCCGCATCGCGCGCCATCGGGCGCTGCGCGAGGGCAAGGGGTTTTCCACCCTCGAGCGCACGCGTGACGTGGGCGCCGCAGCGCCCGGGCTTCCGCGCGGCTGCACGCTTCTTTTGGAGGACGTGGGCAACCTGGTTGCGAACGAGCTCTTCGCGGAAGGCGGCTTGTCCCCACGTGACCCCGACGCTGCGGCGCGCGAGGTGCTCGGAGGCATCGAACGGCTCGCTCAGGCCGCTGCGTATACGGTGGTGGTCACCGTCGACGTGTTCGCCGATGGGATGCGCTACGATGAAGGGACCGAGGCATGGAGGCGCGCGCTCGCGCGCGTGAACGCGGGCGTGGCGGCGCTGGCAGACCGCGCAGTCGAAGTGGTATGCGGGATTCCCGTGTGGATGAAAGGCGAAGGACCTACAAGGTGAAGATAGTAGAGGCAATCTGCGCGGCGTTCGGAACGTTCTCGCGCATCCCCGTCCCGAAATCGGCTTGGACCGATTTCGGGTCAACCCATGCTCTTGCCGCGTTTCCCCTGGTGGGCCTTGCGGAAGGCTTACTCATGACGGCGTGGGGGCACGTGGCGAACCTGCTCGGCGTGCCCGCGACCATCGTCGCGGCTGTGCTCGTGGCGCTGCCTGTGGCGGTGACGGGAGGCATCCACCTAGACGGGCTCTGCGACACCTCCGATGCGCTTGCAAGTTGGGCCCCGCGCGAACGAAAGCTCGAGATCATGCACGACCCGCGGGCGGGCGCCTTCGGGGTCATCGGTGTTGTCGTGTACCTTATTCTGCAGTTTTCCCTGTTCACCGCGCTGCCGCTTACGGCGGGGACGTTCCTCGCGCTTCTGTGCTCGCTCGTGTTCTCCCGCGCGCTTTCGGGGCTCGCCGTTGAATGCTGGCCTGCCGCGCGGGCGGACGGCATGGCCGCGGGGCTCTCGCCTTCGAAGAAGCGCGCGGCGATCGTTGTGCCGCTTTGCGCTTTCTCTGCGGCTTCGGCTGCAGGGATGGTCGCGTGCGCTCAGGCCGTCGGCGCCCTTATGGCGGTGGCGGGGCTTTTGGCGCTCGCGTGGTACCGCCATGTTGCCCTGTCCCGCTTCGGCGGGGTGACGGGGGATTTGGCCGGATGGTTTCTGCAATGGGCCGAGCTCGCGATGCTTGCCATGCTGGTGGCGGGGGGCATGCTCCTATGATGCTCGTGGTAGGTGGCGCGCATTCGGGGAAGAGGACCTTCGTGCGCGAAAAGCTCGGGTTCGCGGCGGACGATTTCGTCGACGCGGCGCAGTTTGCGGAGGGCGGCGTGCCTGCGGCTTTTGCCGGCCGTGTCGCGTACCGTGTTGAGGATCTCGTACGCGCGCTCGACGCTGACCGGGCCCTCGAGCGGCTGATCGGCTTCGACGTAGTGATTCTGCCCTTGGTCGGCTCGGGGGTCGTCCCTATGCGTGCGGAAGACGCCCAATGGCGCGAGCGCGCGGGGCGCCTGGGATGCGCGCTCGCTGCGCGCGCCGACGTCGTCGTGCGCATGACGTGCGGGATACCCCAGGTCATCAAAGGAAACCTTGCCGATGCGCCTCGAGGGACGCAGGGCGCGGGCGCGCCTTTGGAAGTCGTCTTCGTGCGCCATGGTGCCACGGCGGGCACGGAAGACCATCGCTACAGCGGGGCGGGCACCGACGAGCCCCTGTCGAGCGCGGGCGAGCGCGCTTTGCGCGACCTCGCGTGCTATCGTGACGTGTTCCGTGTTATCACGAGCGGCATGGCCCGCACCGACCAGACGGCGCGCATCCTCTTCCCGAACGCGGAGCTTATGGCGTGCCCCGGTCTGCGCGAGATGGATTTCGGCGACTTCGAGGGGCGAAGCGCCGCCGAGCTTAAAGAGGATGCGCGCTACCGCGCCTGGGTAGACTCCTGGTGCGAGTCGCGCTGCCCGCATGGCGAGGGCAAGAGCGATTTCACCCGCCGCGTCGTCGCGGCGTTTAAGGAGGCGTGCGAATCGGAGCGCGCCCAGGGGAGTGGGCGCGCCGTCTTCGTCGTTCACGCGGGTACCGTGAAAGCGCTGCTCTCCGAGCTAGCTGTCCCGAAAATGGGATACTTCGACGTGCATACCGAGCCGGGCGGCGCATGGGCCGCCACCTGGGATGGGCACTGCCTTCGCGACGTTCGCCCCGCTTCGGGGGGCGATGCCCGGTGATGACGATTCTTGCCGTCGCCGTCGGGTTCGCGGCCGACCTTGCCTTCGGCGACCCGCGCTGGCTTCCCCATCCCGTCGTTGCCATGGGGCGCGCGATCACGTGGGCCGAAGGCCGCCTGCGGGGCGCATTCCCGCAAACGTCCGCGGGCACGCGCGCCGCAGGGCTTGTGCTCGCTGTGGCGCTTCCGCTTGCGTGTGGGCTTTTGACCTGGGGAATCCTGCATCTTTGCGGCATGGTTCACTCCGGCTTGCGCTTCGTGGTCGAGGCATGGGCGAGCTATCAGATTCTCGCGGCATGCGAGCTACGCCGCCAGAGCCTGACCGTGGCCCGCGCGTTCTCGAAGGGCGGCCTTGTCGCGGCGCGCGAAGCCGTCGGGCTCATCGTGGGACGCGACACGTCTGTTCTCGACGAGCAGGGCGTCGCGCGCGCCGCCGTGGAAACGGTGGCGGAGAACGCGAGCGACGGCGTCATCGCGCCGCTTTTCTACCTTATGATCGGGGGTGCGCCCTTGGGTATGGCGTACAAGGCGGTGAACACGCTCGACAGCATGGTGGGCTACAAAAACGAGCGCTACATCGACTTCGGCTGCGCCTCGGCGCGCCTCGACGATGCGGCGAACTGGATTCCCTCGCGCTTATCGGCCTTGCTCATGATCGCCGTGTGCCCGATCGTCGGTCTCGACGCGCGCGGGGCGGCGCGCATCTGGCGCCGCGACAGGCGTCGCCATGCGAGCCCGAACGCGGCGCAGACCGAGTCAGCGTGCGCGGGCGCGCTCGGGCTGCGTCTGGCAGGACCCGCGGTGTATTTCGGCAAGCTCGTTGAGAAACCGACGATAGGCGACGCGTCCCGCGAAATCGAGTGGGGCGACATCGCCCGGGCGACAAGGCTCATGCTCGCCGCGTCCGTATGCGCGCTCGTCGTCTTCGGTGCCGCGCGTGCGGCGGTCGTGCTCGCCGTGGGGGCGATGGCATGAGGGAAGACCACGCCGCGCCCCGGGTTGCCGGGGGAATCCTGCGCGCCCGTGCGCATGGGGGTAGCACGCAATCGCTCGGCATCGCTTGCGAAGGGGGCGCCTCCGACCTCATTGACTTCTCGGTGAACGTGAATCCGGCAGGGCCCTCGCCGCGCGCCCTCGCCGCAGCTTGCAAGGCGCTTTCTCGAATCGACGCCTACCCCGATAGGGAAAGCCTCGCCCTCGTTCGCGCCCTAGCGCGCGCCCAGGGCATACCCGAAGATACTATCGTCTGCGGCGCGGGCGCGTCCGACATCATCTGGCGGCTCGCCGCGGCGGTGCGCCCGAAACGCATCGTCGTGTGCGCGCCGACGTTTTCTGAATATGCGGAGGCGGCATCGTACTACGGCGCATGCGTGCAGGAGTTCCCGCTCTCCGAAGCGGACGACTTCGACGTGCCCGCCTCCTTCGCCCGCGCGATCGAGGGGCCGGGAGACGTGGCGTACCTCTGCAATCCGAACAACCCGACGGGGCGCCTCGTCGACCCCAGCGTGATCGATGCCGCGGCTTGCCGCTGCGAACAGGTGGGCGCGCTGCTCGTCGTGGACGAGTGCTTCCTCGGATTTGCGCCCGACGCCCGCGAAAGGAGCGTGGCTGCACGCGCCGCGTGTTCGCGCCATGTGGCCGTGCTCTCCGCGTTCACCAAGCTCTACGGAATGGCGGGGTTGCGGTTGGGATATCTGATCAGCGGAAACGCCCAACTCATCGAGGGGATTCGCCGGGCTGGGCAGGCGTGGCCCGTCTCCTCGGTCGCCGAGGCCGCGGGCATCGCCGCCCTGGAAGACGTTGAATACGTCTCGCGCACGCGCGATGTATTGGCAGGCGAGCGAGCGTGGCTTTCCCACGAGCTCTCCTCGCTCGGGCTTTCCGTCGTGCCGTCGGATGCGAACTTCCTTTTAGTCCGCACGCCGGCGAAAGACATCCCCGAGCGCCTGTATAAACAGGGGGTTTTGGTCCGCACGTGCGACTCGTTTTCGGTACTGTCCCGTTTCTGGTGCCGCGTCGCGGTGCGCACGCGCAAGGAGAATGCCCGGCTTGCGATGGCGTTCAGCCGCGTGCTTCGGGCGGAAGGCGCATCGGGCGAAGGCGAACCCGACGAACGGGGCGGTGCTTCTTGCGGCGGCGCTATGGCGGGCGCGGATGGCCGAGGCTCGGCGAAGGAGGTCGATACCCGTGGGTAGGGCGAAGCCCATCATGATCCAGGGCACCATGTCGAACGCGGGGAAGAGCCTGCTTGCGGCGGGACTGTGCCGTGTGCTTTCGCAGGACGGCCTGCGCGTGGCTCCCTTCAAGAGCCAGAACATGGCGCTCAACAGCGGTGTCACGGCCGACGGGCTAGAGATGGGGCGCGCCCAGATCATGCAGGCCGAGGCGTGCGGCATCGCGCCCGACGTGCGCATGAACCCCATTCTGCTCAAGCCCGAAAGCGACCACCGAAGCCAGCTCATCGTGGCCGGCAAGGCGCAGGGAGCCTTCGCTGCGAGGGACTACTTCGCGCGAAAGAAGGCGCTCATGCCGCAGATTTTGGAGGCGTTCGATTCGCTCGCGGAGGATAACGACGTCATCGTTATCGAGGGCGCCGGCAGCCCCGCCGAAATCAACCTTTCCGAAAACGACATCGTCAACATGGGGCTCGCGCGCGCCGTGTCCTCCCCCGTGTTGCTCGCGGGCGACATCGACCCAGGCGGGGTGTTTGCCCAGCTCTACGGTACGGTCGCGCTCTTTGCGCCCGAGGATCGCGCGCTTTTGCGGGGACTTGTGGTGAACAAGTTCCGCGGCGATGTGGAAATCCTGCGCCCGGGTTTGGCCCCGCTCGAGAAGATGTGCGGGGTTCCCGTCGTGGGTGTCGTGCCGTATCTTACGCTGGACCTGGACGACGAGGACTCGCTCGCGCCGCGCCTATCTGCCCGCGAGGCGCGCGGTGTCATCGACGTCGCCGTCGTGCGTCTTCCGCATCTGTCGAACTTCACCGACTTCGACCCGCTTTCGCGCGTGCCCGGCGTGGGCGTGCGCTATGTTTCCTCGACGACCGATCTGGGCCGACCCGACCTGGTGGTGCTTCCCGGCTCAAAGACCACGCTCGACGACGCGCGCTGGCTTGCGGCTAGCGGCATCGGAGCCTGTGTACGCGCGCTTTCGGGCGCGGGCACACCGGTGCTCGGCATATGCGGAGGCTACCAGCTCTTGGGAGACGAGCTTTCCGATCCGCACGGCAGGGAAGGCGCTGGCACCGCGCGCGGGCTCGGGCTCATCCCTGCAAGTACGGTGTTCAAGGAGGAAAAGCGCCTCGCCCAGTCGGAGCTTCGCATCACGGGCGCCCAAGGCGCGTTCTCGGTGTGGAACGACATGACGGCTCGCGGGTACGAGATTCACGACGGCGAAACGACCGTCTCCTGCGCCCCTGCGGGCACGATTGGCGGCAAACCAGAAGGTGCGGCCTGCGGAAACGTGTTCGGAACCTATCTCCACGGCCTGTTCGACGAACCGGGGGTGGCGCTCGCCCTCGCTCGCTCGCTTGCGCGCATGCGCGGCCTGCCCGAGAGCGTCGTGGGTGCTGCGGGCGCGGCGTCCGCGGCCGATCACCGTGCGCGCGAGTTCGACCGCCTGGCCGACGGCGTGCGCGGGGCGCTCGACATGGAGTATGTCTACCGCATTATCGAGGAGGGCGTATGATCCACGTGTATCATGGCGACGGCAAAGGCAAGACCACGGCGGCGATGGGCCTCGCCCTTCGCATGCTCGCCGCAGGCCGCCGCGTCGTCGTCGTGCAGTTCCTGAAAGACGGCGAAAGCGGGGAGGCGCGCCTGCTCGCCGAGCATTTCGGCGTGCCCGTGTTCGCGGGGAAGGTGTCGGACAAGTTTACCTGGTCGATGACGTCGGAAGAACTTGCCGCTACGTGCGAGCTGCACGATGGGAACCTCGCTTCCGCGCTCGCCGAGCTCGAGGGCGCGCAGGAGGGGTTGCTCGTGCTCGACGAGGCGCTCGACGCGCTTTCGAAGGGGCTTGTTGACGAGGCGCTCGTGGACCGCGCGCTCGATATGTCCGCGCGCGGCGTCGAAGTAGCGCTCACCGGGCGCGCGCCTTCCCGCAAGATCGTGGAGAAGGCCGACTACATAACCGAGATGCGGTGCGAGAAACACCCCTACGAGCAGGGGATATGTGCAAGGGAAGGAGTGGAGTACTAGATGGATTCCAAGGAGATGGCGCCCGGCGACATCGAGCGGCGCAGCTTCGAGATCATCACCGAAGAGCTCGGCGGCCGCACGTTCCCGCCGCTCGAAGAGCCCGTCGTGAAGCGCGTCATCCACACCACTGCCGACTTCTCGTACGCCGATTCCCTCGTGTTCACCAATGACGCCGCGCACTGTGCGCTCGACGCACTGCGCACAGGGGCCACGGTGCTCACCGACACGAACATGGCGCTCGCAGGCATAAGCAAGCCCGCGCTCGCGAAGCTCGGCTGCAAGGCCGTGTGCTACATGGCCGACCCTGATGTCGCCGCGGCTGCGCGCGCCGCGGGCACGACTCGCGCCGTTGCGAGCATGGACAAAGCTTGCGGCATCGAGGGTCCGCTCATCGTGGCCGTCGGCAACGCTCCCACAGCACTTCTGCGCCTCGCCGAGCTCATGGACGCGGGGAAGATCGCGCCCGCGCTCGTCGTTGGGGTGCCGGTCGGGTTTGTGAACGTGGTCGAGGCGAAAGAGGAGCTACTCGCGCGACGCGTGCCGGCCATCGTCGCGAGGGGTCGCAAGGGCGGTTCGACCGTGGCGGCCGCCATTATGAACGCGCTGCTCTACCAGATCACGCGCCCAGGCGGCCCGAAGTGATGGCGCCCGCATCCGCGCCGGCGCTGCGCATCTTCGCCGGTACCACCGAGGGCCGCCTTCTGTGCGAATGGGCGAGCGGGGTGGGCATCCCCGCCCGTGCCTACGCGGCAACCGAGTACGGAGGCGAGCTTTTGGGCGAGCTTCCGGGCATCGAGGTGCATGCGGGCAGGCTCGACGAAGCCGACATGGAGCGCGAGCTTTCCGGTGCGCGCATCGTCGTCGACGCCACGCATCCCTTCGCTACGCTCGCAAGCGGCAACATCCGGGCCGCTTCGCTCGCCGTGGGTGCACGATGCCTGCGCCTTGCGCGCCCGGTCGAGGCGCTGCCCAAAGGCGTCGTGTCGGTCGCGTCGATCGCCTGCGCGGCGCGCTTTCTCTCCGAGAACCCGGGTCGCGCGCTTCTCACGACGGGGAGCAAGGAGCTTGCTCCCTACACGTGCGTCACCGATTTCGCGGAGCGCTTCTTCGTGCGTGTGCTCCCGCTGCCCGGTGCTATAACGAAGTGCATCGACGCGGGGTTTTCGCCGTCGCACGTCATCGGCATGCAGGGGCCCTTCAACCGCGAGCTCAACGAGGCGATGCTTCGGCAGGTGGGCGCCCAGTGGCTTGTGACTAAGGACTCGGGAACCGTAGGCGGCACGGCTGAGAAGCTCGCCGCAGTGCGCGCCGTGGGAGCGCGCTGCATCGTGGTCACCCGTCCCGCCGAGGGAGGCGGGGCCCTTTCGCTTCGGGAAGTGGAAGACGCGCTCTTACGGGAGTTCGCGCGCTAGGCGCTCGCCGCGCCTAGGGCCCTTCAATCAGTTGCGGTGAAATAGTGTCTGTTTTTGCTGCTAGATAGCATATTCGGTTCCTAATTCACCGCAACTTTTTGGTGGTGACTTACTGGTAGCGTAGGCACTCCACCGGGTTGAGCTTTGCTGCGCGGCGAGCGGGATAGAAGCCAAAGATTACGCCGATGCCGACGGAGACGGCGAAGGCCAGCAGCACCGTGGCGATTGAAAAGCTCGGTGTGATTTGCCCGCTGGCTCCGAGCTCGCCAAGAATCCCGGATCCGGAGGCAAACATCGCGAGGCCCCAGGCCAGCAGATAGCCAATCAGGACACCCAACAGTCCGCCGGTCACGCACAGCGCCGAGGACTCGGCCAAATACTGCGCGGTGATATCGCGACGACTGGCGCCCAGAGCGCGGCGGATGCCGATCTCGCGAATGCGCTCCGTTACGTTGGTAAGCATCATATTCATAATGCCGATACCGCCGACAAGCAGCGAGATGCTGGCGACAGCACCCATGATGAGCGAGAACGCGCCCATAAAGGAGTTGAGTGCATCGATGGCGCTTTTCATGGAGGTCGCCGATACACTGTCGTACTCATCATCCTCCGCGATGCCCTTCATCGCGCGCACCTTGGACTCGATGGTCTTGCAGAGCTCATCCATGTCCGTGCCCTCGGCGGCAAGTGCCGTCACGCTGGGGAATGAAGGGTTCTCGTCGCCAAACAGCCCGGAGATGGTTTCGCGTGGCATATACAGCGTGAGCGAGCCCATGGAGTCGCTGCCGCCATCAATCACGCCTACAATCTGCACCTCGCCGTTGGACACCTTGATGGTTTTCCCCAGCGCATCCTGTTCGTTGCCGTAAAGCTGATCGGCGCCGCCGCGGCTGATGAGCGCCACGCGCGAGCCTGATTGGGACTCGGCCTGGGAATAGGTTCGCCCCGCAACGAGCTTGCTGGCCCCCACGGCGTCGAGCATGTCGCTATCGACACCCTGTGCCATGACGGTATAGCTTTTATCGCCGGTCTTGTACTCGGTATACGCGCTGTCGACAATGCCGATCTGCTCTATCTGCGGCACCAGTTTTTGAAGCTTCTCGATGTCCGACTCGGTGAGTTCTTGCGACGAATAGATTTGCACCATGCGTGCCGCATTGAGGCCCAGGCTGTTGACCAAACTGTTTTGGATGCCGCCGATGAGCGAAGTCATGGCGATAACCGAGGCGATGCCAATGACGATGCCCAGGATGGTGAGCAGGCTGCGGCCCTTGTTGGCCTCGAGCGAGTGAAGTGCTTCCTGGATGAGATCGCGGGCGCTCATGCCACCACTCCTTTCGGCGGGTTGGCGGAGGCGGAAATCATGGGCAGGATATCTACGGCGCTGCGTAGGGTCTTCGGTGCATGTGGAATATACGCGCCGTCATGGATGCGGCCGTCGCGGATGGTCACGGCGCGGTCGGCTTCGGCGGCGATGCCGGGGTCGTGTGTGATGAGCACGATGGTCTTGCCGCGCTCCTGAAGCTTGTGGAATGTTTCCATGACGAGCACTCCGGTTGCGGAGTCCAGGTTTCCCGTCGGCTCGTCGGCCAGAATGATGGGCGGGTCATTGACGAGGGCTCGCGCGATTGCGACGCGCTGCATCTGTCCGCCCGAGAGCTCTGATATGCGGTGGTCCCAGTGGTCGACCGGCAGCGTGACGGCCTGCAGCGCGTGCACGGCGCGCATTTCGCGCTGGCTACGGGGCACATTGGTGTAGGCCAGCGGCAGCATGACGTTTTCGATAACCGACAGGCGCGGCAGCAGGTTGAAGCTCTGAAAGACAAAGCCAATGCTCAGGCCGCGGACTTCGGTGAGCTCGTCATCGTCAAGCTCGGCCACGTTGAGCCCTTGCAGGTAGTAGTCGCCCGCCGTCGGCTTATCCAGACAGCCTAGGATGTTCATGAGCGTCGACTTGCCCGAGCCCGAGGGGCCGGTGATAGCGACGAATTCGCCGGGATTTACCGCCAGGCTCACGTTGTGCAGGATGTGGGCGCACCCCGCCACGCTCTCAAAGATGCGGTGCACGTTGCGGATGTCGATAACGGGACGCATTACATGCCCTCGTCGGCAGACATACTGCCCGAATCCGCACCGTAGCCGCCGTCAGCCGTTGCGTCCGCTCCGGTGTCCATGACGAGGGTGTCGCCATCGCGCAGCTTGGTAACCGGAACGTTGGGGTTGATCTCGTTGCCCTGGTCGTCGCGCTTAACCTGTGTCTTGCCGACTACGGCTTCGTTGTCGTTTTGCGTCACGACGGTCACCTTCACGCGATGGGTTTGCTTGCCCTCGTCATCGGTTGCGACGTTGACGTAATAGTGTTCGCCGTCTTCGGTCATGAGCGCCATCGTCGGCACCATCACCACGTCGTCGAGCTGCTCGGTCACCACCGAGACCTCGGCCGTCATGCCCGGCTTCAGGCGCGCGTCGGGCGCCTCGATGAGAATGTCTACGTTAAAGGTCACGCTGCCGCCGCCACCGTTGGCGGCGTCGGAGTTTGCCACCGACGCGATAGCCGTGACGGTGCCCTGGCTCACGATATCGGGAAACGCGGGATACGTGACGTTGGCGCTCTGCCCAACGGCGATCTTGGCGATGTCCTTTTCGCCCACCTGCACGGTCACCTTCATCTTAGATAGGTCGGCGATCTGCATGCACTGCTTGCCGCCGCTCGTATCGCTTTCGCCCATGATCATGCCGCCTGTAACCGTGGCGCCCACTTTGGCATTGAGCTCCACGATGTTACCCGAGCTCGGGGCCGTGACCGTGCGACTGGAGGCCTTGGCGTTCGCCTGGTCGAGGTTTGCCTGGGCTGATGCGAGGCTGCGCTGCGCGGCCGATACGGCGTTCGTGTCCACTGATGCGGCGGAGACGCCAGCCGCTGCGGAAGCTCCCTCGACGTCCGTCGTTGGGGTGGCCTGCGCAGCAGCTGCGGCTTTCTGCGCGTTGGCGAGGTCTTCTTGAGCGGCAGCAACTGCACGCTGCGCCTCGGCAACGTTGCGATCGAGCTCGTCGTTTTTAATGGTCATAAGCACGTCGCCCTCGCTGACGGATTGGCCTGCCTGCACGTTGATCGAATCGACCGTGCCGTCGACAGAAGGGGAGACCACTGAGGATGAAATGGGTTTGAGCTGGCCTTTCGCCTCGACCGTTGTGTTAAACGTGCCCTCGGTCACCATGTCGGTCACAGCCCCGCTAGCGCCCTGTGGCTGCGCATTGATAACCAAGGTTGCGACAATGGCAATGAGTGCGATGGCACCTACGACGCCGGCGGCAATACCGCGTCGAATCAGCTTTTTGTGTCGACGTTCGGCGCGTTTTGCCTTGAGCTTGGCATATGCCTCTTCATCGGAAATCTCGGCCGTATCGTTCGTGCGTTCGCTCTGCTTGTCGGCATGTACGTTTGTAATCAGAGGAATCGTTTCGGTGGCACCTTCGGGCGTGCACTCGGTATCATCTGGGCCCGGGGTGATCGTGGGGACATTCGGCATAGCGTCTCCTTTATAGAAAAACCTCGATAATTATAAGCGCCCACCGGTTGGGGCGGGCGCATAGGACGGTTTCTTTCGGAACTGTTAGATTGGTCGCAGCAGTTCCACGTTGTAGGAATGCGCGCGTTGCACTACGAGTGGACAACCACGCACAGGCCGACTTTGATGCAGTCGTGAAGTGCCTTGGCGTCGGCCAGGCGCAGGTTGATGCAGCCGTGGCTGCCGCACCACTTGTACGACTCGGCGTTATCGAAGCTCTTGTCGTTTTGCCAGGTGGCATCGTGGAAGCCGATCATGTTGCCCTCAAACGGCATCCAGTAGCTCACCGGGCTCTCGTATTTGGGCTTACCGGTTTCGGGGTCCTTGGCTCCAATCAGGGTGCTGCCGCCGTCGTTGCTGTTGATCTGCCACACGCCCTCGGGGGTTGCGTCTTCGCCCGGTTTGCCGGAAATAAAGTTGGCCTCCCAAACGATATTACCGTTCTCGTCATAGTAGCGCGCGTGCTGCTCGGACAGGTCGACGTCGATATACGCCTTCCAGTCGGGCTCTCCCTTTGCGGTAAAGGTGTCGGCCTTCTGGGAGTACTTGATCTCGATTTCGCCGGTCTGTTTGTTGTTAATGGCGTCCTCGACCTGCTTGGCGAGCGAGCTGCTGTCGATGGACCAACCAAAGTCACCGCCTTCGACGGCGCACTGCTTGCCATCGGCGCGCGTCCACCAGCGAGTGGAGCCCACGGTATTAAAGCCGTTGGCGAGCTCGGCTGCCCAGCTGCTGATCTGCGTCGTATCGAGTGTGGGGTTGGCGGGATCGGCAAAGCTGATCCACTGCAATACGGAGCTGCCATCAACCTTGCCGGCATCCTCGCCGTTGAGCTTGAGGGTCACGTTGACGCCTAGGAAGTTGTTGGCGGCATCGCATGCGGCCTGAATCTGATCATCGGTCAGCGTTCCATTGAGCGGCTCATAGGCATCGTTGCCGAGCTTGGAAAGATCTACGGTCTCGGCCAGCGAGGCAAGTTCGAGCTCGGCATACTTAATGACGTGCTCACGGTTGAGTTTTTCGTTGGAGCGCGCCTTCTCGACGGTAAACTTGCCCGCTTGCTCGTCATAGGAGCTATTGGCCTCGAACGTGCCCGAACGCCCCTCGTTAAACTCGTCGATAGCGGCGCCCAGGTCCTCCTCAAACTTCTTTTGGTCAAAGGTGCCGGAGAGCATGGACAGGTCGACGTCTTGATCAAGATCGACTTCGTTGGAGGTAGCGGTTGTTTTGGTCTTGCCGCTTAAGGATTCCACAAGGCGGACCGGCCATATAAAGGCCTCGTTGTGGCCGATAATCTCTTTTGCGGCAGCTTCGCCGTCGACGATGGGCTCATCGGAGTCGGGCTGATAGGTCCAGCTAAAGTCATCGCCTGTCACGGTGAGCTTATAGTGCTTCCATGCCGAGTTGACCTTGGTTGCGGCAGACGAAGCGTTGGAGAACGAGACGTCGACGCCGGCGATGGTGGTGTTGGGGTAGGCTACCTGCGAAAACGCTACGACGCCCACGATATAGACAATGACGATAAGACCCAAGACGACAAAGAGCGTCGTCTTTTTGCCCGACTTTTTGTTGTCGTTGGGCTTGCGCGCGGGGCCACGATCGCCTCGAGCGTGCGTGGGGGGCTGCTTGGGCGCATTGCCGTTTGCCTGGCGCTGCTGACGTTGTTGACGCTGCTGTCGCTGTTGGTTCGGGCGTTGGGAAGCGTTTGCTGCACTACGCTGCTGACCGTGGTTCGGCGCGATAGGACGCGGCGACTGAACGCCGCCGGTGTGCCTGCTCGGCTGCTGCGGATCGGGAATCAGTTGAGTTCGATCGTTTTGCGACATCGTATGCATATCCTTCGATTTTCGCCTTGCGGGTCATCGTGTTTTTACTGGGCTTGCATTATAGCGATTGCCCTGCTGTTTGTGGTACGGAAACGGTGGCATTCAAAAGAGGTGGGACATTTGTCCCACCTTTGAGTCATTCTTAGCCGCTATCCGCACACACCGCATTTTGCACAGGCCGAAAGTGCGGCCGGAGCCTGCGCGATGCCGCCCTTTGCCGTCTCGCGCAGCGTGGCCGGCAACGCGTGACCCACCGAGAGCATGACATGTGCCATCTGGTCAAACGGCACCAGGCTCTTAATGCCTGCGAGGGCGAGTTGTGCCGAGCTAAAGGCCGCTGCCACGCCGATGGCGTTGCGGTTTTGGCAGGGCACCTCCACGAGGCCACCGACGGGGTCACAAACGAGGCCCAGCAGGTTACTCAGCGAGATGGAGCTGGCGTCGAGCGCCTGCTCGGGCGTGCCGCCGAGCATCTGCACCAGCGCGGCGGCTGCCATGGCGGCGGCGCTTCCCACCTCGGCCTGGCATCCGCCCTCGGCGCCGGCGACGCAGGCACTCGTGGTGAGGTTGAGGCCGATGGCGGCTGCGCAGTAGAGCGCGTCCATGACCTGCTCGTCGTCGAGCCGAAGGTGATCGGCAAGCGCCAGCACGCAGCCGGGCACAACACCCGCGGAGCCTGCCGTGGGGGCGGCGACGATCACGCCCATGGTAGCTGAGCGCTCGAGCACGGCCATGGCGCGGGCAACGGCGTCGGTCTGGACGGTGCCCATCAGGCTTGCACTCAAATCGTTGCAGCGGGTTGCTTCGACGAGCTTGGCCTCGCCACCGATAAGCCCGCCGAGCGAGCGCTGCGGATTGGCGATGGGGGCCGTTGTCTCCTCGCGCATGACGTCGAGCACGCGGCGCATGGCGGCGACGGCGTGGGCCTCGCCGGTCAGACGTGCCTCGCGAACGGCCATGACGGCACCGATGCTGAGTCCCAGTTCCTCGCACGCATCGAGCAGCTGCTCGCCGTCGTCGAAGATCTCCTTAGCCGAGACGCCGGGGGAGAGCGACGAGGCAGAACCGGGGAGCTCGATAAAGGTCGCGTAATCGACATTGTCGAGCTTGCGGAGCATGGGGACGACGGTGTCGTCGGGCGCGTCGTCGGTCTCAAAGACGGAGTAGGCCTGGCCGCCCACTTCGGTGCGGTAGGTGCGGCAGAAGGCGATGTTTACATGGGCGTAGGCGAGCAGGTTGGTGAGCGCGGCGAGTACACCGGGGACGTCCTTGTGCGCCACGAAGAGCGTGGAATACATGCCCGAGATGTCGACGCCGACGCCGTTAATGCGGCTGATGCGCATCTTGCCGCCGCCCAGGCTCTCGCCGCGGACCTGTGCCGTGGCGCCCGTGTCGTCGACCATGTCGATGTCGACGGTGTTGGGGTGGATGGAGGCGTCGTCGCCCTTGATGTCAAAGTGATATTCGAGGCCCTGCTCGCGCGCGAGGTCGAAGGCCTGCTTGATGTTCTCGTCATCGGTGTCGAGGCCCAGGATGCCCGCGACGAGCGCACGATCGGTGCCATGGCCGCGGTAGGTGTGGGCGAAGGAGTTCCACAGGCCAAAGGTGACTTTGGTGATGCGGCCTTCCAGCAGGCTGGCGGCAACTTGGGCGCAGCGCAGGGCGCCGGCGGTGTGTGATGAGCTGGGGCCGACCATGACGGGGCCCAAGATTTCGAATGCCGAGGTCGTAGCTAGTGTTTGCGGCTTGCCTGCCATGGGTGCTCCTTCTCTATCCCGTCGTTCCGAGGGCTTTGGTATTTGGTCGCCTGCTCTACAGTCCTGGCTCGCACGGAGGCCACATTAAGTGGCCTCCGGCTCGTGCGGAACTCGCGATCGACCAAATACCAAAGCCCTCGGAACTTAGGATACATGGTAGAGGCGCTCATGCTGCAAAATCCATCAGCTGGAGACCTATTCTGTGCTCCATGTCGACTCATCTTCACCACTGGATTAATAAAAAAGAGGTACCGGTTGGGGCCGGTACCTCTATTTGGTGCGTTTCTATTTGGCTGCAGCTTTTGCCGTTGGCTTACAGGCCGCAGGCTGCTTTGAGTTCTTCGACTCGGTCGGTTTTCTCCCAGGTGAAGTCGGCATCTTCGCGGCCGAAGTGACCGTAGGCTGCCGTCTTTTCGTAGATGGGGCGACGCAGGTCTAGGTCGCGGATGATTGCACCCGGGCGCAGGTCAAAGGTCTTCTCTACGGCTTCAACGATCTTGTCCTCGGCAACATGTGCGGTACCGAAGGTGTCGACCATGATTGAGAGGGGCTTGGAAACGCCGATGGCGTAAGCAAGCTCGACTTCGCAGCGGTCGGCAAGGCCGGCGGCGACTACGTTCTTGGCGACCCAGCGAGCGGCGTATGCAGCGGAGCGGTCGACCTTGGTGCAGTCCTTGCCGCTAAAGGCGCCGCCGCCGTGACGGCCGTAGCCGCCATAGGTGTCGACGATGATCTTGCGGCCGGTGAGGCCCGTGTCGCCCATGGGGCCACCCACGACAAAGCGGCCGGTGGGGTTCACATAGATGTCGGCGCTATCCCACGGCATGTTCTCGGCAGCCATGACAGGCGCGATGACATGCTCGATGAGGTCGTCCTTGATCTTGCCCATGTCCTCGATCTCGGCGGCGTGCTGCGTGGAGATGACGATGGTCGTGACCTCGACGGGCTTGCCGTCCTCGTAGCGCACGGTGACCTGGGTCTTGCCGTCAGGGCGCAGATAGGGCAGGGTGCCGTCGTGGCGCACGGCTGCCAGGCGCTCGGCCAGGCGGCTTGCCAGGTAGTGCGGCATGGGCATGAGGGTCTTGGTCTCGTTGGAGGCGTAGCCGAACATCATGCCCTGGTCGCCGGCGCCGATCAGGTCGATCGGGTCGGTGGTAGCGCCGGTCTGGGTCTCAAACGACTCGTCGACGCCCTGGGCGATATCGGGGGACTGCTCGTGGATGAGGCTCATGACGCCGCAGGTATCGCAGTCAAAACCGAACTTTGCACGGTTGTAGCCAATGCGGCGGATAACGCTACGGGCGATTTCCTGTACGTCGACGTAGGCCTGGGTGCGAATCTCGCCGGCGACGATGACGGTGCCGGTGGTCACGAGGGTCTCGCAGGCGCAGCGGACGTTCTCCACGTTGGCAGGCACGCCGTTGGGGGCGATGTAGCCCTGCTCCTGGAGCTCTATTTCTTTGGCGAGGATTGCGTCGAGGACGGCGTCGCTGATCTGGTCAGCGATCTTATCGGGATGACCTTCGGTCACCGACTCCGACGTAAAAACAAAGGACCCGTGTTGGGGCGGGATGGAACGAAGTTCTTCTGACATGATTGTCCTTTCAAAAACGTGTCCCGGCGACCGTTACCATTCCGCCGGGCTCTCTATGCAAGGGCAAATCATAGCGCGTAAATCAAACATTCACACCCTTTCCGCACCTACTCATTGGGGACAGACTTAAATGACTACCCTTACCTAAGTGCCGACAGGTTGTCCAATGACTGGTCATTTAAGTCTGTCCCCAATGAGTAGGTCGGTGCCCTTTGTGCGGAGGTTGCTTTGATGCTTTATACTGGTGCGGTTAGACATCCATCCTGCAATCGAGGAGATATCCATGGCATCAGACGTTCGCGTCCGCTTTGCACCCTCACCGACGGGTAAGCTGCACATCGGCGGCGCCCGCACCGCTATCTATAACTGGGCTTTCGCCCGTGCTAACGGCGGCACGTTCATCCTGCGCATCGACGACACCGACCCCACCCGCTCCACCGACGAGAACACGCAGATCATCCTGCGCGCCATGCGTTGGCTGGGCCTGGACTGGGACGAGGGTCCCGAGGTGGGCGGCGATTTTGGCCCCTACGCCCAGACCGAGCGCCTGGACCTGTACAAGCAGGCCGCTCAGAAGCTTTGGGACGAGGGCAAGGCCTATCCCTGCTTCTGCACCAAGGAGCAGCTCGACGCCGACCGCAAGGCCGCGCAGGAGCGCAAGGACCCCTTCCAGGGCTATCAGCGCCGTTGCCGCGATCTCGATCCCGAGGAGGCCCGCCGCCGCATCGAGGCTGGGGAGTCCTACGTCCTGCGCATCAAGGTGCCCGAGGACCGCGGCGACGTCGTCATCCACGACGCCGTCCACGGCGAGGTAACCTTTGACGCCAAGGAGCTCGACGACTTTGTCATCTTCCGCTCCGATGGCACGCCCACGTACAACTTCGCGACCGTCGTCGATGACGCCATGATGAAGATCACCCATGTCATCCGTGGCGACGACCACCTGTCCAACACCCCGCGTCAGGTCATGGTCTATGAGGCCCTCGGCGCGCCCGTGCCTACGTTCGCCCACATCTCCATGATCTTGGGTGCCGACGGCAAAAAGCTCTCCAAGCGCCACGGCGCCACCTCGGTGGAGGAGTACCGCGACGCCGGCTACCTGTCCGACGCCTTCGTCAATTATCTGGCGCTGCTCGGCTGGTCGCTCGACGGCGAGACCACGATCATTCCGCGCGATGTCCTGGCCAGCAAGTTCTCGCTCGACCGCATCTCCAAGAACCCGGCGACCTTCGATCCCAAAAAGCTCGATTGGGTTAACGCTGAGTACATCAACGGCATGTCCGACGCCCAGTTTGCCGACGAGATCATGGTCCCCGAGCTGCACGAGGCGGGCCTCATCGAGGGCAACGTCGAGTACGGTGAGGACTGGATCGACGCGCTTGCCGCTATCGTCAAGCCGCGCACTAAGATGCCGTCCGACGCCGTGACCGTCGCCGCCCCCATCTTTGCCACGGCCGAAACGCTCGAGTATGACGAGAAATCCGTCAACAAGGGCCTGGCCAAGGAAGGCATGGGCGCCATCCTGGACGCCGCCAAGGCCGCGCTCGAGGGTGTCACCGAGTGGACGGCCGTCAACATCGACGCCGCGCTTGAGCCGCTGCCCGAGCAGATGGACCTTAAGAAGCGCGTGGTGTTCCAGGCCGTGCGCGTCGCCGTCTGCGGCAACATGGTGAGCCCTCCGCTGGGCGAGACCATGGCGCTCGTCGGTCGCGACGACTGCCTGGCGCGCATCGACCGCGCCCGCACGATGGCGCTGTAATCGCCGCGCAAACGTATGTATCCGAGCCTCGTTCACCCCGAGCGGGGCTCTTGTTTCTGTAGATGTATGGGATAGGAGGTGCTGGGGCCATGGCCGAGCAACTGTCGCTGTTTGGTTCGCCGGAACCGGAGCAGGCTCCGGCCATGCCCGAGCCTGCTGTTGCCCCGGCCAAGTCCGAGCCTGTACCTGAGCCCATCGCCGCCTATGCGAGCGTAGTCCTGGACATTCCGACGCGTGCGCTGTCCGAGCCATTCGCCTACGGCATCCCCCGGTCCCTTGCTAACGAGGCGCAGATCGGATCCACGGTCCTAGTCCACTTTGGTAACCGTGCCGCCGCGGGCTATATCGTCGACACTGCGCCTGAGCTGGACGACCTGCAGGGCAACAACGCCATCGACCCCGCGCGCATTAAAGCTGTCGAGGCTATCCTCAGCAAACCGCTCTTTGGCGCCGAGTCCGCCCGTATTGCACGTTGGATGAGCCGCGAGTATGTTGCGACGCTTTCCGAGTGCCTGCGCCTGTTCTTGCCTCCGGGCGGAAGCCCGCGCGTGGTCAAGGGCGACGACGGCGTGTGGGCCGTTGAGCGCCCCGCCGTCAAACCCATCCAAAACCGCTGGGTCATGCTCACGCCCGAGGGCTTCGACTATACGCCTCCCAAAACGGCGGTCCGCCAGCGTCAGCTCATCGAGGCACTGCGGTGCGGCCCGGTCACGACGCGCGACCTCAACCTTCTCTACAACTGTATGTCGGCGACCATTAAGGCGCTCGAAAAACGCTGCGTCGTGGTGGTAGAAGAGCGGCGTGCGTGGCGCGGCTGCATCGAGCAGACCACGCTGTCCTCGGCAAACGGTAAGGCGCCGGTCTCCCTTACCAACGGCCAGCAACAGGCACTCGCGCAGATTGAGCGCGCCCGTCTGGACGCCCACGGAGACGTGGTCCTTGTCGACGGCGTCACCGGCTCCGGCAAAACCGAGGTTTACCTTTCGGCGATTGAGCGCGTGCTTGCGGCCGGCCGTTCGGCCTGCGTGCTGGTGCCCGAGATCTCGCTGACGGCCCAGACCGTCGGCCGCTTTCGCTCGCGCTTTGGCGAGACGGTTGCCGTGTTCCATTCGCGCCTTTCGGCCGGCGAGCGTCTGGACCAGTGGGATATGGTCGCCAGCGGTGCGGCCCGCGTGGTTGTCGGCGCCCGCTCGGCGCTCTTTTGCCCGCTCAGCGACTTGGGCCTCATCATCATCGACGAGGAGCACGAGACCAGTTACAAGCAGGGTTCCAGCCCGCGCTACCATGCGCGTGAAGTGGCGGCCGAGATGGCGCGGCGCTACCGCTGCCCGCTCGTGTTGGGCTCCGCCACGCCCTCGGCCGAGGCCCTCGACCGCTGCCGCCGTGGCACGTATAACGGTGCCACCTGGACGCGCGTCGAGATGCCCGAGCGCCCGGGACACGCCGTGCTGCCGACAGTCCGCATTGCCGACCTGCGCCGCGAGTTCTCGCACGGCAGCCGCTCTATGTTCTCAAAACCCTTGATGGAAGGTCTGGAGCGTGTGGTCGAGCGCCGCGAGAAGGCCGTGCTTCTGCATAACCGCCGTGGCTTTGCGCCGTTCCTGATGTGCCGCGAGTGCGGCTGCGTGCCCACCTGCAACCACTGCTCCACCGCGCTTACGTATCACGAGCGCACGCACACGCTGCAGTGTCATACATGCGGTTCTTCTTGGCGCGTGCAGCCCTATCCGGCCCCCACGAGTCGCTGTCCCAAATGTGGCAGTCGCTACCTGGCAAAAATGGGCCTGGGCACGCAGCAGATCGAGGACGCACTGCACCAGATGTTGCCCGAGGACGTCGTCATTATTCGCATGGATGCCGATTCCACGCGCGGAAAGGACGCGCACAAAAAGCTGCTCGAACAGTTCGATGCCGCCGATTGCGCGGTGCTGCTGGGCACTCAGATGATCGCCAAGGGCCTCGACTTTCCCGAGGTCACGCTCGTGGGCGTGGTCAATGCTGACTTCGCCCTCAAGCTGCCGGACTTCCGCGCAGGGGAGCGCGCCTACGATTTGCTGGAGCAGGTTGCGGGCCGTGCCGGTCGCGGCGATCGCCCCGGCGAGGTGATCATCCAGACCTATCTGCCCGAGGACCCGGTCATTCGCGCCGTCGCTGAGCATGACCGTTCGATCTTTACCGACTACGACCTGGACCAGCGCCGCGACGCGCTGTACCCGCCGTTTGTTCGCCTGGTCAACATCTTGGTGTGGTCGGCGAACCGAGACGAAGCGCAAGACTACATCGGTCGCATCGCGAAACTCCTCAAGCGCCGTTGGCATGCTGCCGCGCCCGACTTTTTGCAGGCGGGGAGTGCCGTGCCGCAGGTGCTGGGCCCGGCTTCGTGTGTAATCGAGAGAGCCAAGGACCGTTACCGCTTCCATCTGCTTGTGAAGTCGCCCGTGGGGTACCATGTCTCTGATGATATCGACGCCTGCCTCAAAGAGGTGGGCTCTGTGCGCGGCGTGAGCGTGAGCGTTGACGTCGACGCCTATGATTTGATGTAACAACCCGAAAGGATGGCCATGGAAGCCAACGGAATCGTACTGTCGCCCGACCCTCGTCTGCGCCAGGAGTGCGCCGTCATCGAGGAGATCACCCCGGCGATCGAGACGCTTGCCGAGAAGATGAAGAAGATGATGTTCGAGAACGGCGGCTGCGGCCTGGCTGCCCCGCAGATCGGCGAGCTCATTCAGCTCGTCACCATCGACTGCGACTACAGCGACAAAAACGACTACGACCCGTACGTGCTCATCAATCCCGTGATTGTGGAGCAGAGCGACCATCTGGTGCCGTTTAGCGAGGGCTGCCTGTCCATCCCCGGCATTAGCTGCGAGATCGAGCGTCCTGACCATGTCGTCGTCGAGGCGTACGACTTGGACGCCAACCTGATTCGCTACGAGGCCGCAGGCGATCTGTTCTGCGTGTGCCTGCAGCACGAGATCGACCACCTGCACGGCAACACCATGTTCGAGCGACTCAAGCCGATGCAGAGGATCAAGGCAGTCAAGGAGTACCAGGACGCCCTAGCCCGCGGCGCTCGACCGGGCGAGACGGAGTAGGTTTGTCCGTCCCCGGGGCGCCCGCCTATATCATCCCGTGCTCAAACATTCTCGCTGCGCTGCGAAACTGCGCGCGGGACGATATAGGCGGGCGCCCCGGGGACTACGTTGACGCTGCTTGTCTCGCCCGGGTGCCGTCGGGCCAGGGATGGGCGTCTTCACTGATAATTGCTTTGTTGGAAGAGCTGCTTTTATTGCGGCTCTTTCTTTGGTTTTGGGTATATTTGTTCTTGTTGAATTGTTATTGCGGATGGGCTGGGTACTTGGCTTTCCGCTGTTGTTTGTAGCCGTCTCGGCTTTGGTTGAGGGGAGACGTTCTTTATGCGTATTGTGTTTATGGGTACGCCTGATTTTGCTGTGCCTTCGCTGACTTCGCTTGTTGAGGCTGGGAACGAGATTGCGCTTGTTATTACGCGTCCCGATGCTGTTCGTGGGCGTGGTAAGAAGCTGGAGCCGTCTCCTGTTAAGGCCAAGGCGCTTGAGCTTGGCCTGCCGGTTGTTGAGGCTAATCGTATGACGCCTGAGGTTGTTGAGGCGCTCCAGGCTGTGCAGGCTGATATTTTCTGTGTGGCTGCTTATGGCTGCATTTTGCCTGATGAGGTGCTGCATATGGCGCCGCTCGGTATCGTGAACGTTCATGCGTCCTTGCTGCCTCGTTGGCGTGGCGCTGCTCCCATTCAGCGTGCCATTCTTGCTGGTGATGAGGTTGCTGGCGTTTCCATTATGCGCATTGGACATGGCGTGGATACGGGCGCTTATTGTGCCCAGGCCTCTACGTCGGTTGCCGGTAAGCATGCCGATGCGCTCACGATGGAGCTTGGTGAGCTTGGCGGTAAGTTGCTTGCCGATACGCTTCCCTCGCTTGCCGATGGCTCGGCTGTTTGGACTGAGCAGGATGAGTCGCTCGTCACTCATGCTGCCAAGATTTCCAAGCAGGAGATGCGTCCGGATCCGCAGATGGCGGCTCTCGATTGCGTGCGTCATGTGCTCGCTTCGTCCGACACCGCGCCCGCTCGTTGTGTGATCGCTGGCAAGACGGTTCGCGTGCTCGATGCCGCGCCGGCTGATGTGTCGCTTGGCGAGGGTACTGTTGCCGTCAAGAGCAAGCGTGTTTACCTGGGCCTTTCCGATGGCGCGGTTGAACTGCTTGAGGTTAAGCCCGATGGCAAGCGTGCCATGACTGCTTCTGCCTGGGCTGCCGGCCTGCAGGGTGCCGATCTGACGTGGGGTGTTTTGTCATGAGCAAGCTTTCTCCCGCGCGCAAGCTTGCGCTCGATGTGTTGATGGAGGCCGATCGCCGCGGTATGTATGCGCGCGACGTGCTCTCGTCCCGCGCTTCCGCCAAGGCCATTGACCAGCGCGATTCCGCTTTTGCCGCTCGTTTGGCGCTCGGTGTTGCCGCCACGCAGGGTATTTTGGATGAGTTGCTCGATCAGTTTTTGGATAAGCCCAAAAAGGTCGCGCCGCGCGTTCGCATGGCGCTTCGCATCTCGGCCTTCGAGATGCTCTATCTGCATACGCCGGGCCGCGTTGCCGTGAGCCAGGGTGTTGAGCTGGTGCGCAGCGGTGCTAAGTCTGCCGCGGGCCTGGCTAATGCGGTGCTGCACAAGGTTGCGGACAACGTGGAGGATTTTGCCACGGCATCTGACGTGGATGAGTCCGAGCGCCGTTTGGTTCGCCTTTCGCGTTTGATGGGTCTTCCTCGTTGGCTGTGCGCTCGTATTATGGCCTCGTTCGATACGCCCGAGGGCGCGCTCAACTTTGCCGGTAATCTGGCCCCCGCGCCGCTTGCACTGCACGAGAATGCGTTTGCGACCAAGGCCGACCCGTATATCTCGCAGCTCGTTGCGCCTGTCTTCCCGGGCTGCCATGCTCCGGTCGATGCGCAGGTCACGGTTGCATCGGGCGTGTTTGAGCGTGCTGCCGCGGTTGCCTCGGACCTCAACGCTCAGCTTATCGCTACTGCCGCTACACGTCCCGGTCGTTGCCTAGAGATCGGCGCCGGTCGTGGCACCAAGACCTATGTGATGATGTGCCAGGCCAAGCGTGCCGGCTACGATCGTCAGCACACCGCGCTCGATCTGCACGACCGCAAGTGCGATCAAAATCTCGCGCGTCTGCATAAGGCCGGTATCAAGGGTGTTCGCACGGTCTCGGGCGATGCCTGCGAGCTCGATGCGGTCCTCACGTCGTTCGATGCCATGCTTGGTAAGCCTGTCCTGTTCGATACGGTGTTTATCGATGCCCCGTGCTCGGGTACCGGCACCATGCGCCGTCATCCCGAGATTCCGTGGCGCCTGACCGAAAAGGATGTGACGCTTGAGCTGCCCAAACTGCAGCTGACGATGCTCAAAGAGGCCGCCGCGCGCGTTGCCGAGGATGGCGAGCTCATCTATGCGACGTGCTCGGTCTTCGATGAGGAGAACGCGCAGGTTGTGGATGCGTTTTTGGCTTCGCCCGAGGGCGCAGGCTTTTGCCTGGCACCCCTCTCCGAGGCGCAGATCCTGCAGCTCCCCGAGTTCGAACAAGCCAAGAAGCTCGTCTCCGTGCGCCTAAACGACCGCGGGCTTTTCCAAAGCGTCCCCGTAAACGCCGACTCCTACGACGGCCACTTCTGCGCCAGACTAGTCCGCAAATAACTTCAAAGTTGCGGTGAAATAGGGATTGAAAAGCGCCTTCTGCCCATCAAACAGTCCTTATTTCACCGCAACTCATAAGGAAACCTGGGTAGCTAAAGAAACAGCCCCGCGATCGGCGTTGATCGCGGGGCTGTTTGGTTTCTAGTGGCTATGCGGGCAGTTGGCGCAGCAGCCGCTGGTGGCGTTGGTGCTGGAACCACCGCTTCGCTGGTCGGTGTTGTAGAAACCGCTGCCTTCGAACTTAATGCCGCTGGCCGAGAACGTCTTAGATGCCGGGGCACCGCAGCTAGGGCATACGACCTCGGGCGTCTCGGACATGGGGTGCTCAACCTCAAACACGTTGCCGCAGCTCGTGCACTTGTAATCGTAGCGCGCCATAATACTTCCTTTTCAGCACAAAGCGGGCAGATCGCTCTGCCCGCAAAAATTCAAACAGCTGTAACTGTACCCTATATCGGGGGTTTTATCACGCTTCGCCCCAGAATCTATGGGTGTTGCGCAGGAGCTTCGCAGTTTTCTCCTCGGCTGCAGCAACGTCGGCCTCGTCAGCCTGCCATGTCCAGTTGCCCGTGGCCACGCCCGGCACGTTCATACGTGCATCGTCGCCCAGGCCCAGGATGTCCTGCAGCGGCATCATAACGAGCGGCGCATCGCTTGCCAGGGCGTTGCCCATGAGCTCGCTTGCCAATGCAATGCCGCTCGGCTCGTCGCCGCCTGCAAAGGAGCGCGTGCACCAGCCGGCAAGTGTCGAGGTGTCGTGCGTCGAGGTGTACAGGATCTTTCCCGGTGTGGGGTGAATTCCGCAACGAACGTCGTAGTCGCTAAACTCCAGCACGTCCATGCCGGGGAAGCCGCAGGTCGAAGCCATGGCGCGAACGCCGGGCGTCAGATAGCCCAGATCCTCGGCGATAAAGTTGAGCGGACCCAGCTCGTCATAGGCGGTCTGGAACAGGTCCTTGCCCGGGCCTGCCAGCCAGCGGCCGTCGGCACAGGCCTTACCGGCGGGAATGCTAAAGTAGCTGTGGAAGCCCAGGAAGTGGTCCAGGCGCACGCGGTCGTAGAGCGAAAACGCACGGCGCAGGCGGTCGAGCCACCAACGATAGCCGTTCTCTTTCATGTGATCCCAGCGGAAGGTGGGGTTGCCCCACACCTGGCCCTCGGGCGCAAAGTTGTCGGGCGGCGCGCCCGAAATCTCAATCGCCTTGCCGGTATCGGACAGCCAGAAGTTCTCGGGCTCGCTCCACGCGTCGGCCGAATCGTCCGAAACATACATGGGAATGTCGCCGATGACCTCGATGCCCTTCTTGTGCGCATAGTTCATGAGCTCGCACCAGGCAAGGTCAAAGCGATACTGCATGTACGCCTGCAGCTCGGCCTCGTCGTGGAAGCGCTTGTCATCGATCAGATACTCGTTGTAGCGCGCGACATCTGCCGGCCAATCGTGGCGCGACTCGCCCTCAAAGTACTTCTTAACGGCCATGTAGACGCAGTACTTCTCGAGCCAGTCGGCGTTGCGATGTTTAAACGCCGTGTACAGCGGGTCGGCATCCTCACCGCCGTGGGCCTTCCATGCAGCAAAGTCGGCGGCCAGCTCCTCGTGGCTCTCAGGCAGCAGGTCGATATTGCCTGCAAAGGCCGAGGGGCCGGCGTAGGGGGAGCGGAAGAAGTCCGTGGGGTTGACGGGCAGGACTTGCCAGTAGCGCATGCCCATAGCGGCCAGATGGTCGATAAAGCGACGCGTGGGCGCACCGATTGTGCCGGGCTTGCCGTCATCGGTCGGCACCGAGGTGATGTGGCACACAACGCCCGCGCCATGATCGAGCGGCTCTTGCAGGCGCTTCTCGGCATGGTGATAGATGATCGAAGAGCCCAGCGGGTACAGGTCGAGCGTGACGGTACCGTTGTGGATCTCGCACTCGTGACCGCTGATCACGTCGCTCGCGCATTCGCCGAGCGCCGGAATCGTTACGCGGTGCGAATTGCGCAGGCTGCGGTTGATGATAACCGTCGCGGCCTCGCCGTCTTTGCCCGTGCGGGTGTAAGCCAAGACTTCGTCGTTGAGCGCAAAGGCCTTGATCTCGCCATCGACCATAAAGGGCAGCGCACGGCGCACGGCAGACGCGTTCTTAACGATGGCCAGTGTGTCGAAGTCGTGGAGTTGGTCCTTGGTCGGCAGGGTGCGGCGGTTGCCCGGGTCGGTAAGGCCCTCCAAGCCGTACTCGTCGCCGTAATAGATTGAGGGTACACCCGGGAAGGTCATCTGCATGAGCGTCGCCAGCCAAAAACGGCTCTTGGCCAGGCCCATCGAGTTATCGTCCAGGCGCCATTTGCTGCGCTCGCTCTCGGGCAGCTGCGACTCGTCGGGGCCACCGCCAAGCACCGAGATGATACGCGGACGGTCGTGGCTCGAAAGCAGATTGAGCGCGCAGGCCAGTGCCTCGCGCGGGTAGTTCTCGCGCAGGGTTTCGATATCCTCGGCTGCCTGGTAAGCGTTCTTGTAGCCCATCAAAAAGCCGATGACCATGTCGCGGAAGGGGTAGTCCATGGCGGAGTCGAGCTCCGAGCCCTGCAGATAGCGACGCAGGTGGCCATAGCTGATCTTGTTGGAGGCGTCTTCCCAGACTTCGCCGAGCAGCAGCGCATCGGGCTTCTCGGCGAGCACGGCCTTTTTGATCTCGGCCAGGAAGTCGTCGGAAAGCTCGTCGGCCACATCGAGTCGCCAGCCATGGGCACCGGCGCGCAGCCATTTACGGATCACGCCGTCCTTGCCCAGGAGCCGCTCGCGCACCAGTTCGGAATTCTCGTTGATGGCGGGCATGTTGCCCACGCCCCACCAGCAGTCATACGAACCGTCCTCATGGAAGTAAAACGCATCGCGCCACGGTGAGTCCTCGCTCTGCCATGCACCGACGCCGGGATAGTTGCCGTAGCGGTTAAAGTAGATCGAGTCGTCGCCCGTATGGTTGAAGACGCCGTCCAGGATGATGGAAATGCCGAGCTTCTCGGCTGCCTCGCACAGCTCCGTAAAGTCCTGCTCGGTGCCCAGAATCGGGTCTATTTTGGTGTAGTCGGCCGTATCGTAGCGGTGGTTGCTCGCGGCCTCAAAGATGGGGTTGAGGTAGATGGCCGTAAAGCCTAGCTCGGCAATGCGGGGCAGGTCATTTTGGATACCCTTGAGCGAACCGCCGTAAAAATCCCAGGTCTTGATGGAGCCGTCTTCGGCACGCTCGTACTCGGGCGGTTCGTTCCAGTCCTCGACCATGCGGCGCTGGATTCCTTTGCGCGGTTTTTCAACTTCGGTAAGCGTGCGCTCGCGCCAGTTTTCGTCGCGGGCATAGCGGTCGGGGAAGATCTGGTAGACCATGCCACGCTCGTACCACTCGGGACGAACTTCGCGGTGCTTGTAGACGGTGATCTGGAAGGACGGGACCTCGGCGTAGTTGTAAGTTACGCCCTCGCCACCGGTGCGACCCTGCGGTGCGCCCAGGCGGACCTCGGGCTGGCCCTCGATATTGCAGATAAAGCTGTACCAGATAAGACAGGGCTCGGTGCACTCAAGCTCTACGGTAAATATGCCGTCGCCCTCGTGCGTCATGGGATACAGAGACTCACCGATCTCATCGACCCAGGTGCGCAGCGTAAGCGTTGCCTGGTTGGGGTCGGCATCCTCCAAAATCACCGAGAGCGAAACGGAAGTTCCAGTGGTCACAGCGCCAAACGGAGTGCGAAACTGCGGTAGACGGCTGTTGTGAATCAATCTCATAATACGGTCCAGTTCAATAGAATCACGGCCTGCGGGCCATGGGCTTTACGCACAAGATATAAGTATATCTGTTGTACACAGGCTGTATAAACAACATCCGTTTACCATCGGCGAACGGTTGTCCTAGAAAATCGTTTTACCACGCAAATTATCGCGATATTTAAAAACGTCTATACCGATACTATTTGTAGCCAAACAAAAGTACTTCGGTTTACTACGACGAATTGAATGATCTCAACCACAGTCATTTTGGTGATATTAAAACCGCAGGTAGAAGCGTTCTTAATTTTCGAAGATTACTCGCCGTGGTCGGCCGGAGCCATTTTGTCGTAGTAAACCGGCCCTCTTTTTAATGCGAAGTTCAACGCAAAAGAGGGCGCCTGGTTGGGGCGCCCTCTTTTGCGTTGAGGATTTAGTTTTAATCGTCCGGATTAGCGGCGCTTGCGGGCGGCCGTTGCCTTGCGGACGGAGGTCTTCTTGGTCGGAGCCTTTTCCTCGGCCGAAACGGCGGGGGAGACCGGGGTCTCCTTGGCGGGCTCGGTCTTTGCCTTAGCCTTGGGAGCGGCCTTAACCTCGGCAGCCTTCGGAGTCGGCTCGGCCTTTACTGCGGGCTTGTCCTCGGCCTTAGCCTCTGCCTTGGGAGCTTCAGCCTTGGTCGTGGTCTTCTTGGCCGTCGTCGCGGCGCGTTTGCGCGTGGTGGTCTTGGCGGCCGGCTTTGCCTCGACAGCTGCCTCAGCCTTAGACTCAGCGGGCGTCTCCTCGACTTTAGCGGCCGGCTTTGCAGTAGCCTTCGGGGCCGTCTTCGCGGCGGCCTTCGTCGTAGCGGCCTTGGCCGTCGTCGACTTCGTAGCCGTGGTCTTCTTGGCTGACGTTGCCTTCTTGGTGGTTGCAGCCGTCTTCTTGGCAGCGGTCTTGGCCGGAGCCTTTGCCGCAGGCTTAGCCTCGGCGGCGGCCTTTACCTCGGGAGCAGCCTCGACCTCGTTGGCCTTCTTGGCAGCGGCGGTCGTGCGCTTGCGCGTGGTCGATGCCTTGGCAGTAGTTGCCTTGGCAGCGGTGGTCTTGCTCGCAGCGGCCTTCGTGGTCGTAGCCTTCTTAGCCGTCGTCTTGCGAGCCGTCGTCTTCTTGGCGGCAGGCTTCGCTGCGGGCTTCACCTCAGGATCGGCTTTAACCGGGTCAGCTTCAGCCGGCTTCTCCTCGGCCTTGGGCTCCTCAGCAGCAGCGGGCTCCTTAACGGGCGCCGCAGGCTCGGCCTCAGCAGCAACCGGCTCCTCTACGGCCATAGCAGCCTCCACAGCCGCCGGGCGCTCAATCTCCGGGTGCATAAAGAAGTACAGGTCCAGATACTTGTCGGCCGAGCGCGTCCAGCTAAAGTCCTGGCTCATGGCCTGCGTGACCAGCTGGTTCCAGGCATCGCGGTTGTCCCAGAACAGGCGTGCCGCGCGGAACACCGCGTCGCCCATCTCGTCGCCGTTAAAGTTGGTAAACGAGAAGCCCGTGCCCTCGCCGGTAAACTCGTTGTACGGCTGCACGGTGTCCTTCAGGCCACCGGTCTCGCGCACGATGGGCAGGGTGCCGTAGCGCATGGCGATGATCTGCGACAGGCCGCAGGGCTCAAACTTCGAAGGCATCAGGAACATGTCGGCGGCGGCATACATGCGCTGCGACAGCGCCGGATCGAACTCGATGCGTGCGGCCATGGTGCCGGGGTACTTGTCCTGGAAGTAGCGCAAGCCGTCCTCGTAGTCGCGGTCGCCGGTGCCCAGCACGGCCACCTGAACGCCGCCGGCCAGGATGCGGTCGAGCGCGTACATGACCAGGTCCATGCCCTTCTGGCGCGTCAGGCGCGTGACCATCACCATGAGCGGACGGTCGTCGCGAACCTCGAGCCCCAGCTCTTCCTGCAGCTTGGCCTTGCACACGGCCTTGCCGGAACGGTCGTCAACCGTGTAGTTGGCGGCAATGCGCTTGTCGGTTGCCGGGTCAAAGGCCGCCACGTCAATGCCGTTGAGGATGCCCTGCAGCGCGTAGGAACGCTCGCGCAGTACGCCGTCCAGGCCCTCGCCAAACTCGGGCGTCTGGATCTCGCTCGCGTAGGTGGGGCTCACCGTGGTGATGGCGTCGGCATAGTGCAGCGCGCCCAGCATGTAGTTGATGCTGCAGGCGTCGCAGCGCAGCTGCGTGGCGGCCGCCGGAATATGCGCCACACCCAGGATGTCCTCCATCACGGTGTCGCTAAACTGGCCCTGGAACGCCACGTTGTGGATCGAGAACACAGTCTTGACGCGGTCGTACAGCGGCAGGCCCTGGTAGAACTCGCGCAAGAACAAGGGCGCCAGTGCCGTCTGCCAGTCGTTGCAGTGCAGGATGTCGCACTCAAAGCCCTCGGGCAGGTGCTGCAGGCTTTCGGTGATGGCCTTGGAGAAGAACGCGAAGCGCTCGCCGTCGTCAAAGAAGCCGTACGGATAGTCGCGAGCAAAGTAGCGCTCGTTGTCCACGAACATATAGGTGACGCCGTCGTGCTCGAGCTTCTCCAGCCCGCAGTACTCGTTGCGCCAGCCCAGGCTCACGTAAAAGTCGGAAAAGTGCTCCATCTGCGCCTTGTACTCATCCTTGATGGTGGCGTACTTGGGCACCATCACGATGACTTCGGCGCCGGCGCGCACAAGCGCCGCAGGCAGCGAGCCCGCCACGTCGCCCAGGCCACCGGTCTTAACAAACGGTGCGCACTCGGCCGAGGCAAACACGATCTGCATCTTTTTGCTGGAATCTGCCATATTGTCTCCCATGTTGCAATTCGAGAATAGCCGCCTGGCGCTAACCGGGCGGCTATTCTACATGTTACGAGCGATGTTGCGGTGCCAACGTTAACGTACGATGGTGGTGTCGGAAGTTAACGGAGCCTTGCCCAGCACCAGGATGTTCTCGGGCGTGCCGCGAAGCTCGGTGTTGGTGGGAACCACGTTGTTCTTGTCCAGAATGGCGTTCTCAACGCGTGCGCCGCTCTTGATGACACAGCTCTGGTTGATGATCGAGTTGGTTACCGAGGCGCCCTCCTCGACCACGACGCCGCGTGACAGGATCGAATTGCGCACGGTGCCCTTGATGATGCAACCGGCCGAGATGATCGAGTTGCACGCGTGGCTACCGGTCGCATAGCGCGAAGGCGGCACGTCGTGAGCCTTGGTCAGGATCGGGCGCTCGGGATCGAAGAGCTGGTCGGCCACGGTCTGGTCGAGCAGGTCCATGCTGCGGCGATACAGCGACTTCTCGCTAAACACGCCCACGACCTCGCCCTTGTACTCGTAGCTGCACACGTCGATGTTGCCAAAGTCGCCCTGGAGTGCCTCG
>DBFZQW010000172.1:0-3871 GCA_048521445.1 Collinsella sp.
CGGCTGCAAAAGTGGACCTCCTGCTTGACCTCCAGGATGGCCTCGGCCAGGCGGCGGGCCTCCTCGGCATCGGCCTCGAGCAGGTAATAGGCGATGCGCTGGGCCGACTTGGGACCAATGCCCGGCAGACGGCCCAGCTCATCGAGCAGTTTTTGCAGACTGTGATTTGCACTCATATATATGCGTGTCTTAGAACGGCATGCCCGGGATGTTGAGGCCGCCGGTGATGGCGCCCATCTGCTTGTTAGCGAGCTCGTTGACGCCGCGGACGGCCTCGTTGACGGCAGCCATGATCATGTCCTGCAGCATATCGACGTCCTCGGGATCGAGGGCATCGGGATCGATGGTGAGGTTGACGAGCTCCATCTCGCCGTTAACGGTCACCTTGACCATGCCGCCGCCGGCAGAGGCGTCGACGGTCTGGGACTTGAGGTTCTCCTGCGCGGCGGCAAGCTGCTCCTGCATCTTGCGAGCCTGCTTCATCATCTGCTGCATGTTCATACCGGCCATGATGGCTCCTTTACGTGCGGCCGCACGCCGAGCTGCAAGGGCAGCCGGAGCACGGCGGGGCTTTCAAACTCAAAAATCGTACCACGGCGCGCGGCGAGAGAGCGGGGCGGACGTGTTACCTCAGTCGATATACATGTCCTGGAGTGCAAGCCGCACTCAAAGATTATGCGAAGTTGAATAATTCGCATCTGCATAATATTGAAAGCTAAATCTTGTAGAGCCGGAATCCGACATTTTCTGCGTACCACTAAACGGCTAAATGCCGAGCCACTACTCGAGGCGGTACGCATGACGGCGGGGTATAATTTGATTGCCATAGATAGCAATTTGGAGGTGCCCCATGAATGCCCCCGACGCGCTCCAAAACATCCGCTCAAAACACCCCGTTGCATATTTGGTTCTCTATCTCTTTGTCGGCTGGGCATTGCTGGTTGTCATCACCCATGCTATAGCCTTTGGAGCAGAACTGCTGATAGCCAGCTCGGACCAGCCCATCGTCAAATGGGAGACGACCGATAAGTGCACCGACGGAACCCGAACCGTTTACTACAACAGCCCGTCCCTCTACCAAGAGTTCAAGGTCAAGATAAAGGACTCCAAGATTGTCGATGCCGAACCAGGCGCTTTCTTGACAATCGGAGCAACCCTCAACGCCGAGCAAGTCGAGTACACGGACAGCCATGCGGCGTATCGTATCGACCTCAGCATCCTAGGCCGACCGTCACGCACTTGTCTGCTCGAATGCGATGTACGCGGCACCACACTACACATGTCCGAAATACAGATGCGCCCGGACAAAGAGATCTCTTCTTGAGCAGTATACCCGCCCGCACGGTTACTCCACCGGTTTGAAGATGGTGGACTGGCCGAAGACGCTGCGGATGAGGGTCTTGGCCTCGTCCTCGGTCTGCGGGATGCTCGGGGCTGCGCCCTGGTGGCCGAAGGGGCTGCCGGCGCCGGGGTTGGACTCCCAGGGAGCTGCAGGAGCGTCCTCCTCTTTGGGGGCAGCTACAGCGGACTTGGGCGCGGGCGTCGCACCCGGCACGTCGAACGGAGGAAGATCGTCCCCGCCAGCATCGGCAGCAAAGCCGCCGACCATGGCGTCGTCGTAGGGTACCTGCTCGGATTCCCACGGCGCGGCAGGCTGAGTCTTGGGAGCGGACGCGCGCTCGGGCGCACGGGATGCGGGCTCGGTCGGGAGCTTGCCCGTGGCAGGAGCACCGGCGGGGTTGTCGGAGCGTAGCCAGGGGGCTTTGCCCAGGTCAGACAACTTGGGCGCGGGCGAGACGGGCTTGGGCGCGGGTGTCGGAGCAGCCGGTTTGGGCGCCGCGGGCTTAGGCGCCGACGGGGTCGATGCCGCTACCGGTGCCGTTTGCTGCTGCGACGCGCTGGCGCTCGAGGATACAGGGGCCGCCGAGGACACGGGTTGCGGGTCCGCAGATGCCGCAGCCCGTGCAGATGGAGAATGCTCCTCATGTTGAGGAGCCGGCGTGCCACCCCCATCCAGGACATAGTCGACGGTACGACGACCGAAGACCGCGCAGACCGTCGGCAGGACCACCGACTGCGTATCGGCGCGACCGAGCATCTTAATGGCAAAAGTCGAACCCGCGGGGAACGAGACCGTGAGCTTGGAGCCGTCGTCGGCCGTGGCGCGGGCGTTGAGCAAAAGCCCTGCGTAGGAAGCCTGACGCGCCTTGACGCGCTCGACAACCTCGACCCATTTGCGCTGCAGCTCTCCGGCATCCTCGACCGCGGGCGTCTCGGCAGCACCGGCGGCGGCAACCTGGGCGGCATTGTTGGACTGGGGCTTAGGTGCCGGAGCGGTGACAGGCGCGGGGGCCGCAACGGGCTGAGACGTCGGAGCCGGCGCAGGCTGAGGTGCAGGCGCCGCAGGCTTGGAAGCTGACACGGACGCAGAACGGAGCGCAGGCTGAGCCGCCGGAGCGGCAGTACCACGGTCCCAAGGCATACCGCCCTGGCGCGCGGACGTAGCAGCGGGGGCAGCGGATGCCGCCGGAGCGGCAGCGCGGGCGCCCGAAATGAGCGTCGGCTGCTGGGCAGCAGCGGATACGGATACTGCAGGCGCGGCGGCCTGAGCAGCAGCCACGCTCGCCGGCACGGCGCCGTTGGCAACCATGGCCTCCAGGCGTGCCACGCGCTCGGCCAATGCCTCAATCGTTAAATCGGCCTCGGGACGCGCCAGACGCGTGCAAGCGATCTCGAGCACCAGGCGCACGTCGCTCGCGCCCCTCATCTCCAGCGCGGCATCGTCGAGCACCGTCAGCACGCGAGCCAAGCGGTCGGCAGGATGCTCGCCAAAGGCAGCGGCCTCGGCGGCAAGCGCCTCGGCCTGCTCGGAGCCGCCCTCAAACAGCTCGGCGCGAGCGCCGGCAACGCAGGCCACGTACACATCGCGCACATGCGCCACCAAGTCGCGCGTCAGCTCAAGCAGGTCATTGCCCTCCTCGACCTGTGCCCGAATGAGCCCATAGAGCTCAGCAATATCACGCTCGGCGATGGCACGGGCAAACTCGCCCAGGACCTGATCCGAAACCTCGCCCAAAAGCGAGCGGGCATCGTCCGCATGCACAGAACCGTTGCCAAAGACGCTCAGCTGCTCCAGCGTGGACAACGCGTCGCGCATGCCGCCCTTGGCATGGCGCGCCACGATAGCCAGCGCCTCGTCGTCGTAATCGAAGCCCTCCTGCTCGCACACGTATGCCAGGCGATGCTCAATATCCTCGTTGCCGATGCGATGGAAATCGAAACGCTGGCAGCGCGAGAGGATGGTCTCCAGAATCTTTTGCGGGTCGGTGGTGCACAGCACAAAGATCACGTGCGCCGGCGGCTCCTCAAGCGTCTTGAGCAGCGCGTTGAACGCCGCCGTCGTGAGCATGTGGACCTCGTCGATGATATAAATCTTGTACTTGCCACGCACCGGGGCAAAGTTGACGGAGTTGATAATTTCCTCGCGCACATTGTCCACGCCCGTGCGGGAGGCGGCATCGAGCTCGTAAACATCGGGGTGGTTGCCCTCGGCGATGAGCTCGCATTCCTCACAGGTGCCGTCGGGCATGCAGCCGCTCGCACCCTCGGCGCGCGCCGCCTCGGCATTGCGGCAGAGCAGCGCCTTGGCAAGAATACGCGCCATGGTGGTCTTGCCCGTGCCGCGCGGTCCGCAGAACAGGTAGGCGTGGGACAGGCGCCCCTCGGTGATGGCGTGCTCGAGCGTCGAGACGATATGCTGCTGGCCCACCACGGAGTCGAAGGTGAGCGGGCGATACTTTCGGTACAACGATTCCATGGGTGCTCCCCCGGGTATACTGAGTCTTGTTGCCGCGGCGGCCATGCGGTCGCA
>DBFZQW010000173.1:0-12240 GCA_048521445.1 Collinsella sp.
CGCTCTTCTTCTTTCCGGACATGCCGTCCTCCGATCTCCCGGGGCCGGCCGATCCGGCCCTCAGGGTATCGGGTTCCCACATTCATCCGCACATGTGCGGATGAATGTGGGAGGTGTTCGGATAAAGTTGATAATCAAGGCAAAATAGCCGCGCTCCAAAAAGACTGGTTATTGGGCGTTGACAGTTGGCGAGCCGTAGGTAAAATATCGACTTGTCCTGGGGACGTAGCTCAGTTGGGAGAGCGCTGCCGTCGCATGGCAGAGGCCGAGGGTTCGACTCCCTTCGTCTCCACCCTTGGATTTGATAAGCCGCTGACATTGTGTCGGCGGCTTTTTTTAAAAGAAAGGGCTGTACCATGGCCGAGCTTGAGTCCCAACCATTGTCCGACGATGAGCGCGCTGAGTTGGAAGAGCTCCGCGCCGAGAAGGCCCGCCGCGAGGCTCGGGAAGAGGCCCGTCGCGAGCGTGAGGAGCTGGCTGCCCTGCGTGCCGAGCGTGCGAAGGCCGAGGAGGTCGCCGCGAACGCCGCATCCGCATCGGCGCCCGTGCCCGCACCCAAGCCCGCTGCTGCGAAGCCTGCACCTGCCGCGCCCAAACCTCAGCCTAAAAAGGCCGCTCGTCCCAAGTCCGTCGAGCCCAAGCCGAGCCGTGACGAGATGACCTTTGCCCAGCGCATGGTTACCTCCAAGGAGCCTACGGGCGAGAACGAGATCCCTGGCATGGCGCCGGCTCAAAAAATCATCATTGTCCTTGCCCTCATCGCGTTTGTCATCTTTATGGGCTACACAATCCTGACCAGCATGGGCCTGCTCTAACCGATTTGCATCGGGCGTCATGTCCGCATGCTCTGCTCTCGTCCAACCCTTAAATTCTGCACCACACATCCGAAAGGTCGCCCCATGGCTTTGACCGACATCTCGCATCCCACCGACATTGCAATGCTCACCGATCTGTACGAGCTCACTATGGCCCAGGGCCTGTGGGAGAGCGGCAAGGCCAATGAGCAGGGTTGTTTTACCGCGTTTTACCGCGACCATCCTTTTGGTAGCGCCTATGCCGTCATGTGCGGCACCGCCGAGCTGCCCGAGCTGGTCGAGAATCTGCGCTTTACGCCCGAGGATATCGACTACCTCGCCTCGCTCCAGGCTCCGGCCGGCGGCGCGATGTTTAAGCCTGCATTCCTCGACTACCTGCGCAACTTCCGTGCGCACGTGAACATTGACGCCGTGCCCGAGGGCGAGCTCGTGTTTCCGCGCGAGCCCATGGTGCGCGTCACCGGCCCGTCGCTGGAGTGCCAGCTTCTCGAGACCGCGCTGCTCAACATCGTCGGCTTCCAGACGCTTGTTGCCACCAAGACGGCACGCGTGGTGTTGGCGGCCAACGGTCGTCCCGTGGCCGAGTTTGGCCTGCGCCGAGCCCAGGGTCCCGATGGCGGCCTGGCCGTTGCGCGCGCGAGCTACGTTGCCGGCTGCTCCTCTACGTCCAATGTGCTCGCCGGCCGCCGCTACGGTATTCCCGTCTTTGGCACGCATGCGCACAGCTGGGTGATGAGCTTCGATTCCGAGCTCGAGGCCTTCCGCGCCTTTGCCAAGTCGAGCCCCAAGAACTGTACGCTGCTCATCGACACCTATGACGTGCGCGAGGGCTGCGAGCATGCCATTACGGTTGCCAAGGAGATGGAGGCGGTGGGCGAGCGCCTGTCGGCCATTCGCATCGACTCCGGCGACCTCGCCAAGCTCTCCAAGTATGTTCGCGGCCGTTTTGATGCCGAGGGCCTGCCCTATGTGGGGATCTCGGTTTCTAACGATCTGGATGAGTACACGATTCAGTCGCTGCTCGACCAGGGCGCGCCCATCGACAGCTTTGGCGTGGGTACCAAGCTTGCGACCTGCTATGACCAGCCGGCGCTGGGCGGCGTGTACAAGCTTTCCGCCCGCCGTGCGAGCGAGGCAGGTCCATGGACGCCGGTGGTCAAGCTCTCCGAGCAGCCCTACAAGCGCACGATCCCGGGTGTGCAACGCGTGCGCCGTTATTACGACGGCTTTGGCGGCCCGGTCTGCGACATGATCTACGACGAGGACCATCTGGCGGGGGAGGGCTCCGCGCGCGGCAATACCCTCGTGGCCGTGAATGATGCCGCCCTGGTGACCGACGTGTCCGAACTTGAGTATCGCGAGCTGCTGGTGCCGATCGTGCGCGATGGCAGTGCGGTGGCTCCGCGTGAGAGCATCCAGGACGCGCGCGAGCGCTGTGCTTGGGCGCTCGATCATCTGGACGCAGCTTTCAAGCGCTTCCTGTACCCGCAGACCTATGTGGTGGGCATGGAGCAGGGCCTGGCTCAGGTGCGCGACGAGCTCGTGCGCAAGAACATGGCCGCGGCCTCTGCCTTTCCCTGGGCTCACTAATTCCTTGGGCGGTAGGGGCGAGTCACGCTCCCTTGGCCGCCAGCTCGGCCGTTCGCTGAACAGTTGATTGGTTTGACGTATGACGACTTCTTATAAAACGATGGTGGTAAAGATCGGTTCGTCCACGGTTGTGGGCGCCGATGGCAAGGTCAACCGCGCCTTTATCGGCGGGCTTGCCGATCAGGCCGCAGCCCTGCGCAAGCTCGGCTGGCGTCTGGTCGTGGTGAGCTCGGGCGCTATCGCCTGCGGCTATCCCGTGCTGGGCTTCGACCGCAAGCCGGTCGGCGACCTGCCGAGCCTGCAGGCCTGCGCCTCGGCTGGTCAGTGCATCATCTCGTCGGCCTACGACGAGGAGTTTCATGCGCGCGACCTGCTCACCTCGCTCGTGCTGCTCACGCGCCACGATACGGCCCGCCGCACGTCTTACCTGCACGCGCGCGACGCCCTGCTGCGCCTCGTGGAGCTTGGCGTGGTGCCGGTCGTCAACGAGAACGATACCGTTACCGTCGATGAGATCAAGTTTGGCGACAACGACACACTGGCGGCGCTTGTGAGCTGCCTGGTTTCTGCCGATCTGTGCGTGACGCTCTCGGACATCGATGGCCTCTATACCGCCAATCCGCATGAGGACCCCACGGCCGAGTTTGTTCCTGTCGTGCATAAGATCGATGCCAAGATTATTGCCTCGGCGGGTGATTCTTCCACATCGGTGGGCACGGGCGGCATGATTACCAAGATCCGCGCGAGCCGCATCCTGATGACGGCGGGCATTCAGAGCGTGATTTGCTCGGGCGAGGAGCCCGATGCGCTCGTGCGCCTCGCCCGCGGCGAGAGCGTGGGCACGCTGTTCGATCCGCCGGCGGAGCGTCTGGACATCGCACCCCGCAAGCTGTGGATCGCACTGGGCGACAAGGCGCATGGCTCGGTGACGGTCGATGATGGTGCTGCGAAGGCGCTGGTCAGCCGTGGCTCTTCTCTGCTTGCGGTGGGTATTCGCGAGGTCGATGGCCAGTTTGCCGAGGGCGATGTGCTCGATGTGTGCGACCCGAGCGGTATGGTCGTCGCCCGCGGTATCGCCGAGGCCGATTCGGACGTGCTGGAGCTTGCAGCCGGTCGCCGCCAGGACCAGATCGCCAGCAACCGCCTGCTTGCTAACCTGGCCGAGAAGCCGGCGATCCACCGAGATAATTTGATCGTCTTCGCCTAACGGGTCGACGCTGCGCGCCGCCCAGAGCGACAATTTGTCATTCAAAAGGCGAGGCATGACCATCAGGTCTATGCCTCGCCTTTTTCATGCCAACTTGTTCGCTCTGGGCGGCGCTCGCTTCTTTTGTTCGACCTACGATTTACAGCCACTCGCTTAGGGGCGTTTTCGCTTTCCGTCCTCTACCTGCGGCATTGTCGTTGTCGGCACTTATCCGTCACTTGGGGACGTTCCTTATGTGCCGGCACTTTGGGACACTCCTTTGCTAGAAGATCTGGCGCAGGTCTCCGCGGTTGAGGGCTTCGTCGAAGAGGTGCTTGAACACCACGCTGCCGTGCAGACCGTCATGCTCGAACTCGTTGGTTACCCAGGCATGCGAGTTGCCCACGCGGCTGAGCGTATCGAGCTGCATGCCAGAATCGACGTACATGTCGTCGAAATACACCGCGGCCTGGAGCGGCACCTCGTTGCACGCCAGTCGGTGCGGGTCGTAGATCTTGTCCCAGCTGGTGTCTTCCATCAGCAGGTCCATGGCGGGCTTAAACGGCTTAAGCTCGGGCATCTGCTCAAACATCCACGGGAACATGGCCTCGCCGGTAAACATGAGCGGGCGCGCGAGCGTGTCGAACTCGGCACGATGGGCCTTCTCCTCTGCCGCGGACCAGCGAATGGGCATGGTGTCGCCGTCGGCGTAGATGAACTCCTGCAGTGTCCAGTACAGCGGGTTTGTACGCGTGTTGGTGCGCTCGAAGGCGCGCATCAAAAAGCTGTCAGATATCGAGGCGCCGCAGGTTAGCGTGCCGTCGCCGTCAACAAACGCGTGATCGATAATCCAATGCATGCGCTCAAAGCTCGGCTTCATGCCAAAGTCGCTGCCCATGAGCTGTAGACGCTCGACCGTCATCGGCGAGCCGTCGGGCAGCACGGGCTTCTGTGCCTCGAGCGCATCGGCCAAGGCTGCCACGCGCTCGACGTCGGCGGGGTAGCGGTCGTAATACTGCTGCGTCTTGGCGGCCATGCGCGGGAAGGTGTGCGCGTAGACCTCGCTGGCGCTCGTCGGCACGTGGGGGATGCCGCCGCAGGTAAAGCTCGCCGCCACGCCCTCGGGGAAGAGCGACAGATAACTCAACGTCAAAAAGCCGCCGTAGCTCTGGCCGAGCGTGACCCAGGGCTTGCCGCCAAAGCCCACCAGACGCAGGTACTCAAAATCGCGCACGATGGAGCTGGCGAGGTGGCGCTTGAGGAAGTCAGCCTGCGAGCGTGCGGCATCGGAGCCGGCCGCCGTCGCGCGCTCGCCCAGTGCGGCAATCGTGCGCCCGTCTACACAGCTGCTGCGCCCGGTGCCGCGCTGGTCGGGGAGGACCACGCGGAAGTGCTTGACGGCCTCCTCGATCCAGCCGTCGCTTGTGGGCGACAGCGGACGCGGGCTCTCGCCGCCGGGGCCACCCTGCAAAAACAGGAGCAGTGGCAGATCGTCGTTGATGCGGTCGGGCGCGCAAACCACGCGGTAGAAGAGCTTGATGCTCTCGGGCGCGCCGGCGATGGGTGCCGGCATAGCGCCGCGGCGCATGGTGCTGCCGACGGCCAGGAGCATCGGCTCCAGGCCGCGCCAGTCAAGGGGGACGTCGATGCTGTGGTCCTCGACATAAAGGCCGGGGACGTGGTACGAAGTGATGAGGGCCATGTGAGTCTTCCGTTCGTTGCGGTGTTTCGGGTTGACCAATTCTACCGCCGTGGGCGAGGCCATGCGCAAATCGGCTACCATGGTTGCAAACTTCTAGGAGAAAGGGCCGCCCATGTCGGTCGATATAGCCACGTATGTCCACGATCTTGCCGTTGCCGCCAAGGCAGCGTCGGCCTCGCTTGCCACGGCGAGCGATGAGCAGCGTCAGGAGGCCGTGCGCGCCATGGCCGCAGCACTGCGCAACGGTGTCGACTCCATCGTCGCCGCTAACGAGCTCGATATGTCCGCCGCGCGCGATGCGGGTACCTCGGCCGGACTGCTTGATCGCCTGCTGCTAACGCCCGAGCGCGTCGAGGGCATGGCCGCCGGCCTGGAAAAGCTCGCCGAGCTGCCCGATCCCGTGGGCCGCGTGCTCGACCACCGCGTGCTTGCAAGCGGCGTGGACCTGACCCGTGTGAGTGTGCCGCTGGGCCTGGTCGCTATGGTCTACGAGGCGCGCCCCAACGTGACGGCCGACGCCGCAGGCATCTGCATCCGTACCGGCAACGCCTGCATTCTGCGCGGCGGCTCGCTGGCCTATCACTCGTGTGCCATGATCGCCGAGCTGCTGGCCGATGCGCTCGAGCCCAAGGGCTTCCCGCGCGAGGCCGTCTCGATGATTGAGTCCACCGACCGCGAGGCCACCGGCGAGCTCATGAAGCTCCGCGGTATTGTCGACGTACTCATTCCGCGCGGAGGTGCAGGCCTGATCCAGCGCTGCGTGCGCGAGTCGCTTGTGCCGGTGATCGAGACGGGCACGGGCAACTGCCACATCTACGTGCATGAATCCGCCGACTTTGATAAGGCGCTCAACATTATCGTTAATGCCAAGACCCAGCGCGTAGGCGTGTGCAATGCTGCCGAGTCGCTGCTGGTCGACCATGCTGTGGCCGATGCGTTTTTGCCCGCGGTCGTTGCCGTGCTGCATGACCACGGCGTGCTCATTCACGGCGACGAGGCAACCTGCGCCGCATGCGCCGATGCCGGGCTTGCCGAGGGTGATGACTACGTCGCCGCGACTGAGGAGGACTGGGGTCGCGAGTACCTGGCGCTCGAGATGAGCGTGAAGGTCGTGGCAAACGAGGACGAGGCCATCGCACACATCAACCGCTACGGCACGATGCACTCCGAGGCCATCGTTGCCGAGGACACGGATGCTTGCGAGCGCTTCCTGGATGCGGTCGATGCCTCGGCCGTGTACGCCAACGCCAGCACGCGCTTCACCGACGGCGGCGAGTTTGGCCTGGGCGCCGAGATCGGCATCTCGACCCAAAAGCTCCACGCCCGCGGCCCCTTTGCCGCCGAGGCCCTCACCACCTACAAATACAAGCTCCGAGGCACCGGCCAGGTCCGCCCCTAAACCTACCAAAAAGGGACAGGTTTATTTTGGCAGGTTTTATCTGCGGTTTTGCCGGGCGACGCGTTCGCCCGGCTTTTTTCTCCGTATGCCTTTTCTGCCTTTCGGCTTGAGCCGCGGCGATATACGATAGTGACACCGTGTCCTAGCACCGACTCACCTGGAGGTATTGCCATGTCTCAGACGCTTTCCGCCGGAATCACCCGTGACCGTGCGTTCGAACTGCTCAACGAGCACAACAAAGATCCGTTCCACATCACCCACGGCGAGACGGTCGAAGGCACCATGCGCTACTTTGCGCGCGAGTTCGACCCCGAGAACGAGGAGTTTTGGGGTATCGTCGGCCTGCTGCACGACTTGGATTGGGAGGAGCATGAGGACGACCCCGTGAACCACACCATCTATGCTGCCAAGATTCTGGAGGGCGAGGGCGCATCGCCCGAGCTCATCCGCGCCATCCAGACGCACACGTCCGATTTCAACGCCTCGCTGCCCAAGCCCGAGTCGCAGATGGAGAAGATCCTATTTGCGTGCGACGAACTTACCGGCCTGATCGGGGCCGCCGTTATCATGCGTCCGAGCAAAAGCGTCATGGACTTTACGACCAAGTCGCTCAAGAAGAAGTTCAAGGACAAGCGCTTTGCCGCCGGCTGCTCGCGCGACGTGATTACGCAGGGCGCCGAGATGCTGGGCTGGGAGCTCCCCGAGCTTTTCGACCGCACCATCGCGGCCATGCAGTCCTTCGCGCCCGACCGCGACACCTTCCAGGCCTAACCTGCCAAAAAGGGACAGGTTTTTTTGGTAGGTTTTATCTGGGAAAACGCTTCCGTTGGACGTTATTCAGCGGAAGCGTTTTCTGTTTGACATGGTGACGTTGGCGAATGGCGGCGCCTCGCGGCAGGCAGCTGCGCTTCGCCGTACTCGTAACTCGGCAAGCGCGACGCTAGGACGCGTTCTTGATAATCCATGTCCCCAGTCCGGTCAACAGCTGAACCTGCCTAACCGTTAACCCTTCTTTTCGAAGCGCGAGAATCGCCTCATTGCGAAGTGGCTTGGAGACGGATTTGAGTTCCGTCGGAGCACATCCTGCGACACTCTGCACGATTGCCGTGCCAAATTCGCATAGATCTTCCTCGCGAACCTTGGCTGTTGCGCTGGGGCGATAGGGAAGCGACGGCGCACTTTCCATGAGCTGAAGGTATGAGCGAGGTGTTGGGAATAAAACACCGACAACGCTGCCGGTGACATGCGGCCGTGACCTGGCACTCATTAGATACTCGCGATGGCTGCTCCAGGGATATTCGTCGTATGCCGCCAGTCCTGCTATTTGTGGATTCAGATGAATGTATCGAATTGCCTCGAGTAAATATACTTCCGACTTAATGGGCGAATCCCAAAACCGCTCCTGAAACACGTGGCCGATATGTCCCGTCCGCGCATTGTACCTGCCCGCATACGATACGGCTACCGCGTGCATCGCGTCGCTCTTGCGGTCGTCCGGATCGTCGATGAGCAGATGAATGTGGTTTCCCATAAGGCACCAAGCGATAAGCTCGATATTGTGTTTGGGGAGAATCGCATCGAGGATCTGAAGCATGGCGATTCGGTCCTCGGCATCGTCAAACAGCAATTGCCCTCCGTTTCCACGCAACGTGACGTGGAAATAACCGGTTGGTGACTTTGAACGAGGTTTTCTCGGCATGGCCCCTCCTTTAGCTTGGATGGGCTGAAGATACCTCATTCGGAGGCTTCGGTTGTCGAGATTCAGTTCACCGACCATAGCTGCTACCTGCCGAAATGTTATTGCGTTTTCAAATTGATGCTTTTTAATGGTAATTGAACAAGACGGGCGCGCTTGTTGTGGATGCGGGCGTTAGTTGCGTCGATCTGGACGGCCCCCCTCGCATGATGTCATCGCAAATGGGCTTCACGCATTTCTACGGCGATAGAAAAATGGCCGGGCGCTCACAAACAAAACGGAGAACTCGGCCATTTACTGATTGTTTGTTGACGTTTGGCCAGATAAAACCTGCCAAAATAAACCTGTCCCTTTTTGGCAGGTTAGTTGAGGGCGGCTTGGGCTAGGCGGGCTTCGGCGTCCTCCTCGGTGACGCCCAGGGCCACGGCGAACTCCTCGATGGAGCGGCGCTTGGCTTCCTTGAGTACGCGCATGTAGTAGGAGCTGGGCTTTTTATCAGCTTCCTCGGCCTGGCGAATTCGGTGCATCATGGTTTTTGCCACGCGGACCGTCTCGGGCGCGCCCAGCTTGAGCTGCTGCTTAAAGTGCGTCTCCTCGAGCGAGCTGTTGCGCTCGGTAAAGGTGTCGCACTCCAGCTCGTCATAGTGGCTCAGCAGGTGCTCGGCATCTTGCTGAGAGATGGCGGCGTGCAGACGGTCGGCCTGCGCCACGGGGTACATGAGGATCGTCTGCGCATGTCCCTGCTTGGTCTCGAGCAGCAGCATGGGCTGCGGTGTGTCGTCCCTAAAACCGACGACGGTGCAGACTCCCTGGCCCGGATGAATGACGTGTTGACCGATTGAGAACATGCTACCTCCAACTTATACGAATTTACGTATGTCTAGAATAACACGCTGACGTGCGCAAACCCGTACTTTATGCAGGAAAAGCACACAACTCTGATAGGTAAGAGTATTCGATAACAGACGCAGCTCATTCACACCTTTATGCATTTTCAACGCCTGCATAATCTGCAGGCAGACTGGCATCTTTGAGTGACTCCATACAAGCTGTAGTCATTTTTGTGCATATGCAATATCTATTAGCTTTACCCTGCGACAGTGCCCGTCGCTTGTGATAGAGTGCTACAAACTCTGGCTTTTGCCCTACGAGTGACCAAGAGCTCGGGGGCTTTAACACAAGGAGGATCTATGCCCGAGAAGATTGAAGAGCTGGTACGCGCTGCGCTTGCTGCGGCCCAGGAGGCCGGCGACCTTTCCGCATTTGAACTTGACGATTGCGCTATCGAGCGACCGGCTGACACTTCTCATGGCGAGTGGACCTCTACCATGGCCCTGAAGTCCGCCAAGCTGGCCCACTGCGCCCCGCGCAAGATCGCCGAGGCCATCGTTGCCCATATGCCCGAGGACCCCGCGATCGAGAAGGTCGAGATCGCAGGCCCCGGCTTCATCAACTTCTACCTCTCCGTTGCCGTCAAGAATGCCATCTTTGGCGAGGCTCGCGAGAAGGGTATGGACTTCGCTAAGTCCAACGTCGGTGGTGGCCTGAAGACCCAGGTCGAGTTCGTTTCCGCTAACCCCGTCGGCCCCATGCACATCGGCCACGGCCGCTGGGCCGCGCTGGGCGACTCGCTCTGCCGCGTTATGGATCACGCCGGTTACGACATCCAGCGTGAGTTCTACATCAACGACCACGGCTCTCAGATGAACACCTTCGGCAACTCCATCAGCACGCGCTATATGCAGCTTGCCGACATCATCGCCAAGCAGGGCGTGGATATCGACGAGGCTCACAAGCTGCTGATCGCCGACCGCGACGCCTTTGTTGCCGACGAGAACGACGAGCATCCCGAGACCCATCCGTATCAGGACAACTTTGCCGAGACTCTGGGCAAGGACTCCTACGGCGGCGACTACATCATCGACGAGGCCGCCGAGTTCTGGCGCACCGACGGCGATAAGTGGGTCAACGCCGATCCGCAGAAGCGCATGGAGAGCTTCCGCGAGCGCGGCTATGTAAAGATGGTCGACAACATGCGCGACCTCTGCCACGCCGTCAATTGCGACTTCGATCGTTGGTTCTCCGAGCGCTCGCTGTATGTGAAGGACACCGAGGGCGAGACCGCCGGCACCTCCGCCGTCGACCGCGCTTTTGAGAAGCTCGACAAGATGGGCTACCTCTACACCAAGGACGGCGCCCTGTGGTTCCGCTCCACCGACCTGGGCGATGACAAGGACCGCGTTCTGATCAAGTCCGACGGCGAGTACACCTACTTCGCCTCCGACGTCGCCTATCACTGGGATAAGTTCCAGCGCGTCGACCACGTCATCGACATCTGGGGCGCCGACCACCACGGCTACATCGAGCGCGTCCGCTGCGTCTGCGACGCTCTTGGCTATCCCGGCAAGTTTGAGGTTCTGCTGGGCCAGCTCGTCAACCTGCTGCGTAACGGCAAGCCCGTCCGTATGTCCAAGCGCAAGGGCACCATGGTGACCCTGCAGGAGCTCGTCGACGAGGTCGGCTCCGATGCCGCTCGCTACACGCTCATCTCCAAGAGCTCCAACCAGATGGTCGACTTCGATATTGAGGCTGTTAAGAAGCGCGATAACTCCAACCCGGTGTACTACGTGCAGTACGCTCACGCCCGCGTGTGCTCCATCCTGCGCCGTGCCGCTGACGTTACGCCCGAGCAGGCTGACGAGATGGGCATGAAGGACGTCGCTGCCAAGGCCATCGGTGAGAACGTCGATTACTCGCTGCTGACCGACCCGACCGAGCTCGCCCTTTCGCGCAAGCTCAACGAGCTCACCGACCTCATCGCCAGCTGCGCTCGCGACCGCGCCCCGTTCCGTCTGACGCACTTTGCCGAGGAGCTCGCTGGCGACTTCCACAGCTTCTACGCTGCCTGCCAGGTGCTGCCGAGCGAGGGCCGTCCCGTCGACCCCGAGCTTTCGCGTGCCCGTCTGGCCGCTTGCGATGCCGTCCGTGTGACGCTCGCCCTGGTGCTCACCCTCGTTGGCGTTTCCGCGCCCGAGCAGATGTAAGCTACGGGTCATTTGACCGTACAGACTTGGTTTAACTAAGCCTTGAAAGCCCGATCTCCTACGGAGGTCGGGCTTTTTGCGTTTGGTGAGACTATTTGGTTTGCTGGGAAATGCTACCAAATCGCAACTATACCGGTTTACGGGGCTGAATCGCCAACTGGCGAGCATGGTGCCAATAGCAAAATTAAACCCGCAGGTAGATGGCTTATTGTTTATTGAAAATGCAGGGTATGCTTGGCTTGCAGCATTCTGGCCCCGTAATCCGGCGTAGTTTTGAAAATTGTCTCTTGGGGACGGAGGAAAATGGATCATTTTTGTCTCGCGGAGGGGTGGCGCGGACCCGTCCGCCGCGAATCGTGCCCATCTCCTACGTTTTGCCGCATACCCCGAACCATACCGTAAAGTTCGATATAAAACCGCAGGTAGCGGACTCGCTGTTTTTGATAAAACAAGGGTATGGTCAGGGGTCCGGGGGCAAGCGTAGTAGATAGGCGCGTTTCGTGACACGGCGAATCCCGACGCCACGGATTTGCTCCTTAGTCGCTCCATTTCAAGGCGCCTTAGGGGAAGAGTGTCCCTTTTGACTAGTCGTTTAAGAACGTCCCCAATGACTAAGTTGCAGGTGGTTGCGGTTGTGTTACACTAACGCTGCGTATATGACGCAAATATCTCGATACAGATCAATGATGTCCGTCGGTATTTGACGGAGCTAGACTGTTTAGCCGCCCTGAAGGTTTATGCAGGGAGCATGTGATCACAGGGCTTGAAAAGAAAGTTGAGCAAACACTGTGTCTGATCAACAGCAAGA
>DBFZQW010000174.1:0-7189 GCA_048521445.1 Collinsella sp.
GCTGGTGCAGGAAGTCGACCACGTGACCGAGGATCCCGCGACCTTTACGTTCCCCACCGACCGCAAGCCCACCGACGCCGAGATGGCCGAGCTCGAGTTTGCCTGGAAGGTCTGCAAGGGCGTTAAGTCCAACGCCATCCTAGTTTCCAAGGGCAAGGCCGGCATTGGCATGGGCCCGGGTCAGCCTAACCGCGTTGACTCTGCGCTGCTTGCCTGCGAGCGCGCCGAGGACTTCTGCGAGCGCGAGGGCGTGGAGAAGGGCGGCTTTGCCTGTGCAAGCGACGCGTTCTTCCCGTTCCGCGACAACGTCGACGTGCTTGCTGCACACGGCGTGACCTGCATCATCCAGCCCGGCGGCTCCAAGCGCGACGACGAGAGCATCCAGGCCTGCAATGAGCATGGCATCGCGATGGTGTTCACCGGAGCCAGGCATTTCCGTCACTAAGTTCCGCCCTGGGACAAAATAATCTCTGCAAAAGACGGCTGCTCCGTTTGGAGGGCCGTCTTTTTGGTATAAGAGGACGGAATGACTAACACGAAAGGTACAACCATGCCCCAGATTGATGATGCCGAGCTGTTTGGCAATGCCGAGGATCAGCGTGCGTACGAGGACTTTTGCGCCAATCAGGAGGCGGTCGAGAAGTTCACGCTCGACAAACCCGCGCTTGTCTGCCGTTGGCGCATGTCCAACAAAAAGGTGCCCATGCTCAACCGCCACATTCGCGCACTGTCCGAGCGCCTGGTGCAGGGCGAGCCGCTTACCCATAACATGCTCAGCTGGGCTAAACAGCACGTTGAGTGGTCGCTTGCCGAGGGCGATTACACTGCGCACGACGGCGTACTCATGCTGGTGATCGACGTCAATGGCAACGCCGCCATGACGGTGGGCGAGTACGAGCCGCTGGCCGATACGTCGGCTAAGGCGCTACGTGCCCGCTCCGCCGAGGCCCGCTCCGAGGCCGACGAAACCGGCGTGGCGCCCGAGCTGCTCGCCGCCGTCAACAACGGCGAGCTTGCCTTTGTGGCGCCGGCGGACGAGTGCCTGTGCGGCACGGCGACGCTCATCGAGCAACTGGCCCAGACCAAGGGCATCCCGGTCACGCGCGTAGACATTCCCGCGCAACTCAAGGGCGCGCTGTTCCTGGTGAGCGACGAGCACGGCGTGGTTCCCGCAACCGAGACGGACGCTGCGGAGGCCGACGCCGCCACGGTCGCCTTCTTCGCCGAAGGCTACGAAAAGCTCCGTGCCCGCCGCTCCTAACCTCAAGGCGGGGTGGGCTTACTGAAGTGAGCGAGCGCGTTCGATTGCGTAGGCGAGCGACAGCTGCTCCATCTCCGGGGCGCATTTGTAGCTCAGTCCGGTGAGAGCTGTCACCTTATCGAGGCGATATCGAATTGTGTTCGGGTGCTGGCCAGTCTGCTTGGCGGTTTGCTCGATACGTCGGTCGTTCTCGATGAATGCGGCGAGCGTTGATTCCAGTTCGCTGCCATGCTCGCTGTCGTGCTCGCGTATCGGCGAGAGAATCGCCTCCGAGAACGATCGCATCTCCGGGGTTTCCGCAAAAGGCATCACGGTTTTCAGGATGCCGAGCTGCGTATAGCGGACGGGACCCTCGGCTCGTTGACAAGATAGGCGCTGTGCGTAAATCGCCTGCGAGATCGCCTGCGCCACCGCCTCGTCTCCAAACAGAATATCGCTGATGCCGAGCCCTTCCGCTCCGCCATCGATACCGCTAGCCTCGATGAGCTCCATGAGCGCCTGCACGATTCGCTCCACATCGAGCGCCTGCTCCGAGTCGCTTGTCGCTACGAATAACAAGCCTCCGTCATAGGGTGCCAGCATGTTGTGGCATCCGGCGAGGGTCGATTTTGCACAGAGACGTTCGATTTGCAAAAACGTACGCGGGTCGAGGGGCTCTGCAAACGATGCGAACAGGGTGACCGCTTCGTCCAGAAATGACGGGTTGAGACGTCGGATGCGTCGGCAGATGGACTCGGGCGATACGTCTGTCCTCAGGGCATCGATCTCGCGCTGTGCGAAGTCGATGGACGCGAGCTGCTCGATATGCCGTTTGACCTCATAGATGACGCTGTCAAAGAACAGTGAGTCGTCGGTCGTGAGAAAGACCGGGTAGTGCCGCGCGTTGGCGTAGCGGATGGCTTGGTCGGGAATCGGAATGTGCAGGACGTTTTTGATGATGAGACCGCTCGTTCCCTTGGCGACGAGGTATTTCACGGCTTCAGTGATGAGGTATGGGTCGTCCTTTGCATAGAGGAAGGTGCTGAGGACGATCTCGTCTGAGCTGAAGTTGACGCGCTGGTACTTGTTCTTGAGGCCGGGCATGAGTTCATAATCGAGAATCCCGACGCCGGAGACGGCACGCGAGACGCCATCGCTGCCGGCGATTAGACGGACCGACCCCTCATATTCCCGTGAGAAGTCCGAGATGGTGTATAGCATCAGCATCACCTTGTAAATAACTACAAATAGTACCGGTACAAATAGGATAATCGCACATCCGTATGCCGTTGATTCGAGAAATAGTTTAAATATCTGCTGATAAAACGAAAAATCAGATTGAGAATCGTTGTAGATTCCAACAATAAATGATCCTTGGCGGCATCGTTGCTAAACCGTACAGTGAAGCAACGTAAAGCTTTCGCCGAGAGGAGCGATGATGGGGCAGATGGTGGTGCTATCGGCCGAGGAAGTTTCCAAGGTGCTGACGATTGAAGATGCAATCGCTGCCGTGGAGGAGGCATATCGCCAGAAGGCAACGGGCAAGGGCGTTGCGTGGCCGATGGTATATGAGCAGTTCGAACCCGGCGTGGCCGATATGGATATCCGCTCGGGCGAGTTGGCGGGAAGCGGCCTCTTCGGTCTCAAGCTCACCGCCTGGTTCTCCCAGAATCCCAAAAAGGGGCTGCCTGAGATCTTTGGCACCACGCTGCTGTGCGACAACGCGACGGGCGAGCCGTTGGCGCTGCTCAATGCCTCCGCCGTCACCGGACTTCGCACTGGTGCCGCCGCTGCGCTCGGTGCCAAGTGGCTGGCTCGGGCGGATGCGTCCAAACTGCTTGTTGCGGGTGCCGGCCATATGAGCACCTATATGGTGGCGGGCGTGCTCGCCGCCTGTCCCAAGGTGGGCGAGGTCAAAGTGTGGGAGCCGGTTTCCGATGCCGCGCCCGAGGCCCGCGTCGAGCGCATGCGAGACGAGGTCGCCTATATCTTGGGCGCCTGCGAGCATGCTCGCGAGGCATCCACCTATTCCATCGAGGCGACGGCCGACGGCCAAGGTGCCGCGGCAGAGGCCAACATCATCGTGACGATCACGCCGGCGACCAAGCCCATAATCCCCGATGCATGGGTGCGCCCCGGTACGCATATCTCCTGCGTCGGTGCCGACATGCCCGGCAAGCAGGAGCTCGCCTCGGCACTTGTCGCCCGTGCCGCTGTTTACGTCGATGACCGCGAGCAATCGGTCGCGTCCGGTGAGCTGGAGATTCCGGTTGCCGAGGGTGCCATCGCGCCTGAGGACATCAAAGCGGAGCTCGGCGAAGTCATCGCCGGCAAGGCTGCGGGGCGTTCGGATGACGAGCAGGTGACGGTGTTCGATACGTCGGGCATCGCCGTTCAGGACCTTTCGGCATCGAAAATCGCCTACGACCGCGCCGTCGAGGCGGGGCTGGGCACCGTGGTGGAACTGTAGGAAAGTCAAGGAAAGGAAGCGACAATGCAGATCAAGGATTTCGCCGTCGAGCAGTGGATGAACGAGTGGGAGACCAAGTGCACTCACAACGTTGCGGAGACGTGCGTCTACTCCCTCACGCTCGACCAGCTGTTTGAGCTTACGAACACCGACAAGAAGGCGTGGCTCGATAGCCTGTGCTCGCGCCGATTCACCTACGGAGACATCGAGGGGCAGCCCGGCTTCCTCGAGGGGGTCGCGCGTCTCTATAAGACGGTTGAGCCCGGGCATATCGTGCCCACGCACGGCGCGACCGGTGCCAACTCCCTGGTTATTTCCACGCTCGTCGAACCGGGCGATCATGTAGTCTCCGTCAAGCCCACCTACCAGCAGCTTTACTCGATTCCCGAGATGTGCGGCGCGAAGGTCGATATCCTTCAGCTCGATCGCAAGAACGGCTACCACGTCGCCGTCGACGCGCTCGATGCCCTGGTGACCGACGATACTAAGCTCATCTGCATCAATAACCCGGACAACCCCACGGGCGCCCTGCTCGACACCGATACGCTCAAGGCGATTGTCGAGGTCGCACGCAAACACGACGCGTGGGTGCTCTGCGACGAGGTCTACCGTCTGCTTACTCAGACGGATGAGTACTCCGAGTCCGTAATCGACCTGTACGACAAGGCCATCGTCACCGCATCCATGTCCAAGGTCTGGTCGTTCGCCGGCCTGCGTCTGGGCTGGGCGGTTACCAAGAGCCCGGAGCTCCGTCGCGCACTGCTCTCGCATCGCGACTACAACCTGATTTCCGCCGGCATATTCAGCGAGTCGGTGGCGGAGCTGATTCTGGGCAACGCTTCCGTGATCCTTGAGCGCAGCCGTCGCATCGTCCGTCAGAACCTTGCTGTTCTGGAGAAGTGGGTCGAGAGCGAGCCGCACCTGTCGTTCGTCAAGCCCGAGGCGGGTACCACCGCGCTCGTGTATTACGACTACGACATCGACTCTAGGACGTTCTGCGTCGACATGATTAAGAAGTCCGGCGCGCTCGTCACCCCGGGCGATTGCTTCGAGGAGCCCAAGAGCATGCGCATCGGCTATGCATACTCCGATAACACCGACGACCTGCAGAAGGGCCTGGACGCCATCTCTGCGTACATGCGTACGCTCGAGTAGAGGCTCGAGGCCGAAGTGATGGGGCCGATCGGTTTAGGACCGAGGGCCCCTATTTTCTCTCAAGGTTACCGAACACTATTGTCACATTAGATGCCCACGGGGTCGCATCGCTGCGACGCCGTGGGCATAATGGTGTGGAAAGTGCAAGTTATGAGAAACGGGAGGACACATGGCGCTGATCTATGTCGTTGAGGACGACGAGCCCATTCGTCGTGAGCTTGTCGACATCCTTGCCCGCGCCGGTTTTGAGGTTGAGACATGCGAATCGTTCGAGCATGTCTCGCGCGATATTCTCGCCGCCGCGCCCGACCTGGTGCTGCTCGACCTCACGCTTCCCGTCAAGGACGGCCAGCATATCTGCCACGAGGTTCGCCGCGAATCCGAGGTCCCCATCATCGTCCTCACGTCGCGCACGACCGAGATCGACGAGGTCATGGCCATGACGCTCGGCGCGGACGACTTTGTTCCCAAGCCCTATAGCGCCCGTGTGCTCGTGGCGCGCATCAATGCCTTGCTGCGTCGCACCGCGGCGGCGGGCGAGCGCAGCACGCTTGTCCACAAGGGCCTGGAGCTCGATCTCGCTCGCTCCATGGTCACCAACATGCAGACCGGTACCAGTACCGAGCTCACCAAAAACGAGCTGCGTATCCTCTCGCTGCTTCTGAGCCGCGCGGGCAAGATCGTTTCGCGCTCGGCCATCATGCAGGACCTGTGGGACTCCGACGCCTTTGTGGACGACAATACGCTCACCGTCAACATCAACCGCCTGCGTACCACGCTCGAAAAAATCGGCATCAAGGGGTATTTGACCACGCATCGCGGCCAGGGCTATTCGGTCTAGGGGCCGGCTATGTCGTTTGGCAAGTTCTTTAAAGATGCGCTGCTTCCCGTCGCCGTGTGGACGTGCGGCGTGCTGCTGAGCTGCTTTGTGCTGACGGTCGCCGGCGCACCCGTTTCCATCGTGGTCGTGGCGGTTGGCGTGTCCTTCATCTTTGGCATGCTCGGCATCGTGATCGAGTACGCGCGCCGTCGTCGATTTTTGCACCAGCTGGAGCGCGCGGCCGAGGAGCTGGAAAGCCCCGCATGGGTGCAGGAGATGGTGCAGTGCCCGACTTATGCCGAGGGCGAGCTCGAGTACGAGGTCTTGCGCCGGGTGGGCAAAGCCGCTTGTGACGAGGTTGCCGAAGGCAGGCGCCAGACCGATGACTATCGCGACTATATCGAGAGCTGGGTCCACGAGGCCAAGCTGCCTCTGGCGGCAGCCCATCTGATTTTGGAAAACCTGGACGGCAGCGAAGATGATCTGTCGCGCGTAGATGACCTCGGTCGCGAGCTTGCCCGCGTGGAGCGCTATATCGATCAAGCGCTGTACTACGCGCGCTCGGAAGTCGTGGAACGCGACTACCTGATTCGCCGCTGGGACCTTAAGACCTTGGTGACGGGCGCGATTAAAGCCAACGCGCGCGAGCTCATTGCGGCGCATGTGGCCCCGGTGTGCGAGAACCTCGACTTCGAGGTCTTTACCGACGAGAAGTGGCTCGAGTTTATTCTGGGCCAGCTCATTCAGAACAGCATTAAATATGCGCGTGAGGACGGCGCAAAGATCGTGTTTTCGGGCGCGTTGCTGGACGAGGGCCTGGCAAGCGAGCGCATCGAGCTTACCGTTGCGGACAACGGCTGCGGCGTGAGCGCGGCCGACCTGCCGCGTGTGTTCGAGAAGGGTTTTACCGGCGACAACGGCCGCACCACCAAGCGTGCAACGGGCATCGGCCTCTACCTGGTGGCGCGCCTGTGCTCCAAGATGGGCATCGACGTCACCGCGGCATCGGAGCCGGGCGAAGGCTTCGTCGTAACATTCGCCTTCTCAACCAACAAGTTCCAATATTTCGAGTAGTCGGGCCGTCTTGCGGTGCGGACGGCAATGTTCCCGAACGTGAACACAACTATGGGGGCTCAAATGAATCCCCCATAACAAAAACGTGTCGCCCCAAACAAAACGTGCCGCCCCAAACGGGGCGGCACGCCATTTTTCCATCAGACAACTCGTTGAAGCAAGGCTGCGAAGGCCGCGGGGCCGGGAGGGGTTTCCTAAGGGCACATCCCGCAGCCGCAACGCGGCGAGGACGTGCCCGTGGAAACCCCGCAGGCCCCGCGGCCGGTGGGAGCAACGCTACTTCACGACTAAGATGTCGCAGTCCGTATTGCGCAGCAGGAACGTCGAAATCGAACCCAGCAGCGCATACTTGATCGAGGACAGGCCGCGGGCGCCGCAGAGCACCAGGTCGGGCTTAACCACGTCGAGCATCTCGTCCTTGAGCGTCTCG
>DBFZQW010000175.1:0-7390 GCA_048521445.1 Collinsella sp.
GACGCGGATCGGAAACCTCAAAGAGCAGGATATAACCGAGCTTCTCGCGAAGCTGCTCGCCCAGACGGCGGGTTGCCTGCGTTTGCTTCATAGCGCTACCCCCTACTCGGTACGGGCAACCTGGTCGATGCGGTAACCCTCGATCTGGTCGCCGGGCTTGATGTCCTGGAAGTTCTCCAGACCAATGCCGCCCTCGGAACCGCTCTTGAGGCTCTTGGCCTCGTCCTTGTAGTGGCGCATCGAGGCGATCTTGCCGTTGAAGACCACGATGCCGTCGCGCACCAGACGCACGGAATCGGTCGCGGCGATCTCGCCCTCTTCGACGCGGACACCGGCGGCGATACCGACTTTGGGCACCTTGAAGGTGTCCAGGACAGTCGCGGTACCCGTGGCGACCTCGACCTCGGTGGGCTTGAGCATGCCGATACGGGCGGCGTCGAGCTCCTCGAGGCACTTGTAGATGACGTCGTAGCAACGGATCTCGACGCCCTCGCGCTCGGCGGCGGAGCGGGCCTTACCGTCGGGACGGACGCCAAAGCCGATGATGATGGCGTTGGAGGCGTCGGCCAGGACGACGTCAGTCTCGTTGATGGCACCGACAGCGGAGTGGATCGTGTTGATGCGGACCTCGGACTGATCCATCTTGTCGAGCGAGTCCTGAAGAGCCTCGATGGAACCCTGGACGTCGGCCTTGATGATCAGGTTGAGCTCCTTGACCTCGGCGTCGGCGATGGTCTCGAAGAGGTTCTCGAGCGTGACGTGCTTGACGCGGCTCTGCTCCTCGATACGGGCCTTGAGCGAACGTTCATCGGCCAGGACGCGTGCCTCGCGCTCGTCCTCGAACACGCGGAACTCGTCACCGGCGTTGGGCACGGACTGCAGGCCCAAAATCTCGACAGCGTCGGAGGGACCGGCCTCGGTGACGGCGCGGCCCTTGGGGTCGAGCATGGCGCGGACGCGGCCGTAGGTAAGGCCGGCGACCAGCGTATCGCCCACGTGCAGGGTACCGCGGGTCACGAGCACGGTAGCGACCGATCCGCGGCCCTTGTCGAGCTTGGCCTCGAGGACGTTGCCCGAGGCAAAGGTGTCCGGGTTGGCCTTGAGCTCGAGTACGTCGGCCTGGAGCAGCACGGTCTCCAGAAGTTCGTCGATACCGATCTTCTGCTTGGCCGAGATGTTGACGAACATGTTCTGTCCGCCCCACTCCTCGGGGATGACTCCGTACTCGGTGAGCTCCTGACGCACACGGTCGGGGTTGGCGCCCGGCTTATCGATCTTGTTGACGGCGACGACGATGGGTACGCCGGCGGCCTTGGCGTGGTTGATCGACTCGACCGTCTGGGGCATGACGCCGTCGTCAGCGGCGACGATCAGGATGACGATGTCGGTCACCTTGGCGCCACGGGCACGCATAGCCGTAAAGGTGGCGTGACCCGGGGTATCGATAAAGGTGATCTTGCGGTCGTTGATCATGACCTGCGAAGCGCCGATGGCCTGCGTAATGCCGCCCGCCTCGCCGGCAGCAACGCCGGTGTGACGGATGGCGTCGAGCAGCGACGTCTTGCCGTGGTCGACGTGGCCCATGACGGTGACGACCGGGGCGCGCGGCTTAAGGTCGGCGGGATCGTCATAGAACGAGAAGGTGTTCTCCTCCTCGGGGGTGATGATCTTGATCTGACGGCCCAGGTCGTCGGCAACGAGCTCAACGAGGTCGTCGGACATGGACTGCGTCATGGTGAGCGGCGTACCCAGCAGGAACAGGCGCTTGATGATGTCGTTGGCCGGAACGTCGAGCGCCTCGGCAAGCTCCTGGACAGTAACGCCCTGGGAGACCTTGATGGCGTCGAGGTCCTCGGGGTTCACGCCCTGGGCCAGCGCCTCCTCTATCTTGCGCTCCTCCTGAGCCTTGGCAGCCTCGCGCTCGCGCTTCTCCTTGCGCTTCTTGCGGCGACCGGTGGACTCGCGAGAGGCCTCCTCGACGGCAGCACGAGCCTCCTCGAGCACCTTCTCGCGGCTGTACTCCTCGGCCTCGCGAGCCATGCGGCTGTAGTGGTCCTCTTCGTTGTTGTGACCGCCCTTGCGCTTCTTGCCCTTGCCCTGCTTATCGGGGTTGGGGAAGTCCATGCCGGCAGCGACGTTGTTGCTGGCGTTGGTGCGATGGCTGTGCGGACGGCTCTCGGAGGCGTTGCGCTCGGAATTGTTGTCGGAGGCGTTGCGATCGTTACGACGGCCACCGCGGCGGTCGTTGTTGCCGCCACGACGGTTACCGCGCTCGGCGGCGCGCTCGGCCTTGGCCTTGTCCTCGGCGTCCTTCTTCTCCTTGAGCACGGTCTCCTGTGCGGCAATCTGGTCGAGAAGCGAACGGAAGCGCGAACCGGAGTCGGAAGCGGGAACGGCGCGGCGCTGGGCCTCGCGGGCAGCCTCCTCCTTCTCGCGGGCAAGGCGCTCCTGCTCGGCCTTCTTCTTGGCCTCGGCCTCGGCGCGGGCAGCCTCCTCGGCTGCCTGGGCTGCGGCAAACTGGCGACGCTCCTCCTCGCGTGCCTTCTCGGCGGCGATGCGCTCGCGCTCGGCCTCGGCGGCGCGTGCGGCCTCCTCGGCGGCAGCTGCCTGCTCCTCGGCCTGCTTGGCGGCCTCGACTTCCTGAGCGCGGGCCTCGATCACCGAGGCGAGCTGCTTGCGGACCATAGCGACATAGGCGTCCTCCAAGGTGGAGGAAGCGGACTTAGCGGGAATCTTCATATCGGCGAGATGACCCATCAGTTCCTTGGAGGTCATGCCGAACTCTTTGGCCAGGGTGGACACACGGACTTTTGCCATATGACTTCACCTACCCTTTCTGGCACCTTGGGTGCCTAGAGACTGAACGAGCGTGTGAGACGCGCCGGGACCCGCCCGGCGCGACCGCGCGCTAGATCAGGTCCTCCGCATCATCGAAGGCGTCGGTGTCGTGGACACCGCAGAAACGGGAGCCGGGACGAGCCTGGTTGCGGCACTGGATGCCGTCCTCGGACACATACTCACAGCGGCGGACGTCCTCGTCCTCCTCGTCACCGATCAGGTCGGCGGCGGGCTCCTCGTGAACGGGAACGTTCTTGAGAATGTCGGCGGCAAGCGTCTCGGACTTGATGTCGATGTGCCAGCCGGTCAGGCGCGCGGCGAGACGGGCGTTCTGGCCCTCCTTGCCGATGGCGAGGGACAGCTGGTCGTCGGGCACGATGACACCGGCGTAAGCCTTCTCCTCGTCGATGAGGACGCGGGTGACCTTGGCGGGCGACAGGGCGTTGGCGACGTAGACGGCAGGATCGGCATCCCAAAGGATGACGTCAACGCGCTCGCCACGGAGCTCGCCCACGACAGCGCGAACACGGCTGCCCTTGGGGCCGACGCAGGCGCCCACGGGATCCAGACGGTCATCGAGCGAGTGGACGGCGACCTTAGAGCGCTGGCCAGGCTCGCGGGCGATCGACTTAATCTGGACGGTACCCTCATAGATCTCGGGCACCTCCTGCTCAAACAGACGACGCATGAGCTCGGGGTGGGTACGGGAGATGACAATCGGCGGACGGCTGTGCTCGCCACGAACCGGCTGCAGGTTGGAGTTGGGGTCGCGAACGTCGATGATCACGGCCTTGATGTGCTGGTTGTGCAGGTAGCGCTCGCCCATCGGACGCTCGTTGCGCTCGTTCTCGTAACGGCGCTGGTCGAAGTGCGGAAGCTCGGCCTCGACGCCCTCGCGGATCTTGACGATCGTGAAGTCGGGCGTGGACTGCAGCACGGTACCGCTGATGAGGTCACCGATGCGGCCGGAGAACTCCTCATAGATCTGCTCGCGGGCGGAGTTGCGCACGATGGCGTTGATCTCGGCCTTGGCGTGCTGGGCGGCGATGCGGCTCGTGTTCTTGGGGGTGACGTCGATCTCCTCGAACTCGGTGAAGTTGCCTTCCTCGTCCATGGAATCGTCAATCGGCTCCAGACGGTAGACGTAGATCTTGCCGGTGGTGCGGTCGATGGTCACCTTGGCGCCCCACACAAGATGCAGGATCTCGGCATAGCTCTTGGCAAGCGACTGCTCCAGGCGGTCGATCAGGTAGAGCTGGTCGATGTGCTTCTCCTGGCAAAGCTCCATCAGGGCGGACATCATGTCGGATGCTGCCATCTTACTTTCCTTCCTTCGCGGGCTTGAAGTCGTAGGTGGGCTTCAACTTGCACTTTTTAACATCAGAGAAATCGAGGGTGACGGACTCGCCGCCCTCGAGCTCGAGGGTCACGTTCGCCTCGGTGGCGGCGGCAATCTTGCCGGCGTACTTGCGACGGCCCTCGGTAGCGGTGGAGGTGAGCTCACAGTTCTCGCCCACAAAGCGGGCAAAGTCGCACGGGCGGCGCAGCGGGCGCGCCATGCCCGGGCTCGACACCTCGAGCGTATAGCTCGAAGAGATGGGGTCGAGCTCCTCAATCACATCGCCGACCCACTTGGTGTTGGCCGTGACATCGTTGAGCGACAGGCTCTGACCCTCGGCACCCTCGATACGCACGCGCACGCAGGGGGCCTTGGTGGCACCCACGAGCTCGACGTCGACGATGTCGACATCGTGCTGGGGAGCGACGGCCTCGAGCGCGTCGATGATCGCCTGCTCGGTCTTGGTCTTGACCATTGCGGCACCTCCATCCATACAAAAAAGAAGCGGGGCCGAAACCCCACTTCTTTCAATTACAACTTCATTTGCAAGCAAACTATACCAATAGCTGCGGAAACGTGCAAGCACAGTACGAACCTGCAGGTCAGCGTGCGCACAGCTTCTCCATAAGAATAGGACAATTGGCCGAAGGCAACTAGGCAGATACATGCAAAACGAGGGACGACCCAACCGGATCGCCCCTCGTCTTTTATGCGTCAGTTAAGCGCGCAGCGCTTACTTGACCACCAGGTTGACCAGCTTGCCGGGCACGCAGATGGCCTTGACGACTGTCTTGCCCTCGAGCCACTTGGCGACGGCGGCCTCGGCGGCAGCCTGCATATCCTCATTGGAGGCATCGCGGGCAACGTCGACGCGGCCGCGGACCTTGCCGAGCACCTGGACCACGATCTGCACCGTGTCCTCGATGGACTCGGCCAGGTCGAACTCGGGCCAGGCAGCGGTATAGGCGTTGCCCTCGCAGCCGAGCGCCTCGTGCCACAGCTCGTCGGCCCAGAACGGGCAGATGGGGGCAAGGACGCTCACGATGTCCTTGGCCACGCCGTAGCACAGCGCCTTGTCGCGGGCGGTACCCTCGGTGGCGTTGAGGTAGGCGCTCGCCGCGTTGACGAGCTCCATGACGGCCGAGATGGCGGTGTTGAACTGGCCGCGATCGAAGTCCTCGGTGCACTTGGCGATGGTGCGGTGACGCTCGCGATAGAGCTTCATCGCAACCTCATCGAGCGCGGACTTGTCGAAGGCCACGTTGGCATCGCCGGACTGGACGAGCTGCCAAACGATACGCCAGGCGCGCTTGATGAAGCGGTTGGCGCCCTCAACGGCCTTGGGATCCCAGTCGAAGTCCTTCTCGGGCGGAGCGATAAACAGGATCGCCAAACGCATGGTGTCGGCGCCGTAGGGCTCGATGACCGAGCTCGGGGGCACGACATTGCCCTTGGACTTGGACATGGTGTCGCCGTTCTCGTCCTTGACCATGCCCTGGCACAGCAGGTTGGTGAAGGGCTCGTCCACGCTCAGCAGGCCCAGGTCGCGCAGTGCCTTGGTAAAGAAGCGGCTGTAGAGCAGGTGCAAAATAGCGTGCTCGATGCCGCCGATGTAGTTATCGACGGGCATCCAACGGTCGGCAGCCTCACGGGAGAAGGGCAGCTCAGTGTTGTGCGGATCGGTATAGCGCAGGTAATACCAGCTGGAGCAGGTAAAGGTGTCCATGGTATCGGTCTCGCGCTTGGCCGGGCGGCCGCAGACCGGGCAGGTGGTCTCGTAGAACTCCTTGCACTCGGCAAGGGTTTCGCCAGCGCCCAGGTCCAGGTTCTCGGGCAGCGTCACCGGCAGCTGATCCTCGGGCACGGGCACGATGCCGCAGTGCTCGCAGTGGATGGCCGGGATGGGGTTGCCCCAATAGCGCTGACGGGAAATGAGCCAGTCGCGCAGACGGAACTCGACCTTGCGACGACCACAGCCCATGGCCTCGAGGTCGGCCACGATCGCAGCCTCGCCCTCGGAGTGCTTGCCGCCGCGCATTCCGGTGTACTTGCCGGACTGGACGAGCGTGCCCTCGGCAGCGTGGGCGCAATCCCAGTCGACGGTCTCGGCATGGAAGGTATCGATGGTCTCGCCGCTGGCCTCGACGGCAGCGCGATCCTCATCGTCCAGGATGATCGGCACGATCGGCAGGTCGTACTTACGGGCAAACTCAAAGTCGCGCTGGTCGCCACAGGGAACGGCCATGACGGCACCGGTACCGTAGTCGGCAACGACATAATCGGCAACCCACACGGGGACCTTCTCGCCGTTGACGGGGTTTACCACATAGCGGCCCGTGAAGGCACCGTGCTTCTCGAGGGTGCCTTGGGCACGCTCGACGGCAGAGATATGCTTGGAGTCCTCGACGATCTTGGTGACGGCCTCCTCGTACTCCGTACCCTCGACGAGCTCGTGCAGGCCGGCGTACTCGGGAGCCAGGACAAAGAAGGAGACGCCAAAAAGGGTATCGGCACGCGTGGTGAAGACGGTGATCTTGCCCTCATCGCCCTCGATGGGCTCGCCATCCTGGTCGCACAGGGTAAAGTCGACCTCGGCGCCCTCGGAGCGACCGATCCAGTTAGCCTGCATCTGCTTGACGCGCTCGGGCCAGCCGGGGAGCTTCTCCAGATCGTCGAGCAGCTCCTGAGAGTACTCGGTGATCTTGTAGTACCACTGCTCAAGGTCGCGCTTCTCGGGCTCGGTGCCGCAACGCCAGCACTTGCCCTCGGTGACCTGCTCGTTGGCCAGAACGGTCTTGCAGGTGGGGCACCAGTTGACCGGGTTCTTCTTGCGATAGACCAGGCCCTTTTCCCACATCTTCTCAAAGATCCACTGGCCCCAGCGGTAGTAGTCGGGGCTGCAGGTCTTGACCATGCGATCCAGATCATAGGAGAAACCCATGCGCTTCATCGTGGCGAGCGCCTGGTCCATGTTCTTATACGTCCAGGCGGCAGCCTGCGTGTTGTGCTTAATAGCGGCGTTCTCGGCGGGCAGGCCAAAGGCATCAAAGCCGATGGGGTGCAGCACGTCATAGCCGCGCATGCGGGCCTGACGGGCCATGGCATCGCCGATGGTATAGTTGCGCGCGTGGCCCATGTGCAGGTCGCCCGACGGATACGGGAACATCTCGAGCACGTACTTCTTGGGCTTGCTGTCGTCGGTGTCGACGGCAA
>DBFZQW010000176.1:0-14938 GCA_048521445.1 Collinsella sp.
GACCAAGGACGGCGAGCGCGAGAGCTACAACCCGCCGCGCTACGACCTGGATTACGACTTTAATCTGACCATCCACGTCAACACGCCGTACTTTACCGAGATCAACCTGCGCGTGAACGACTCCACCATCGATCAGCGCGGCTCCATCGAATACCGCGAGGCCAAGCGCCAGGCAACCGAAGTCCGCGATGCGCTGGTGCAGCTGCGCCAGGAGACGCGCGACAGCGTCGTGGCCGCCAAGGCCCCCAAGACCGCGGTGACCTGCCCCTTCTGCGGAGCCACCACCATTCCCGATGCCAGCGGGCGCTGCGAATACTGCGGCGGCGCCATCGGCGCATAGCCCCCGGCACGGAAAGGACCGATCATGGCCTTCGAGAGCGTTAACTATCAGTGCCCTGCCTGCGGTGGCCCCTTGCATTTTGCAAGCGCCGAGCAAAAGCTCGTCTGCGACTACTGTGACTCGCGCTTTGAAGTCGAAGAAGTCGAGGCCCTCTATCGCGAGCGCCAGGACAAGGCCGATGCCAAAGCCGATGCGGCAGCCGCAACGCCCAAGCCCGCGACCGACGCTGCGGTGCAGGAGCTCGCCCAAAACGCCGGCTATATCTGCTCGTCGTGCGGCGCCGAGCTAATCTCGGATGGCACCGTCGCCGTTACCACCTGCCCGTACTGCGGCAACCCCGCCGTGGCACCCGGTCAGCTCTCGGGCGACTTCTCGCCCGACCTGGTAATTCCGTTTAAGCTCGGCCGCGACGACGTTATGGCCGCGCTCAAAGAGCACTACAAGGGCAAGATCCTGCTGCCCAAGAGCTTTGTCACCGGCAACCACATCGACGAAGTCCAAGGCGTTTACGTGCCGTTTTGGCTTTACGGCGCCCGCGTGGACGGCGAAGTGTGCTTCGATGCGACCAACGAGACCGTGACCGAGGAATCCGACCGCACCGTCACGACCACCGACCACTACGACGCCTACCGCAAGGGAAACATCTCGTTTAAGCGCGTGCCCGTCGACGGATCGTCCAAGATGCCCGACGGCCACATGGACGCCATCGAGCCGTTTGACTACGATGCCCTGCGCCCGTTTTCGGTCGCGTATATGCCCGGCTACATCGCCAACCGCTACGACGAGGACTGCGAAACCTGCAAGGCGCGCGCCGAACGCCGCATGGAGGAAAGCACGATCTCGGCCCTGCGCGAAACCGTCGTCGACGAATATGACGATGCCACGGTCGAAAGCAAGCAGCTCGACTACACCTGGGAAGACAGCGACTATGCCCTGTTCCCCGTGTGGATGCTTTCCACCTCGTGGAACGGCAAGAGCTACCTGTTTGCCATGAACGGCCAAACCGGCCGTATGGTCGGCGAGCTTCCTTGCTCCAAGCCCAAGCTCGCTATCGCCTCGGCGCTGTTCTTTGTGATCGGATTTGTCCTCTCCCAGATCCTCTTCATGGGTGAGAACGCCTTCGATCCGGATTACCTCACCTTTGATATCGAGGGCATCCTCATCAACATCGTCGCGCCGCTGATCATCGTGGTCATCGCAGACGTGCTGCTGGTGGGCCAGCTCAAGACGGCCAACGAGGCCACCCACGCCGATTGCTACTGTGGCGAGCTCGACCTGACCGAGAAGCACGACACCTTCAGCCACACCGAGACCACCGTTGTCATGAAGGACGACAAGGACGATTAACCATCCTGACCAATACCACCCGGCCTTTGACGAGAAAGGAAGATCACCATGGGACTCTTGAAAGCTGGATTGGGTGCTGCCGGCGGCGTCATGGCCGACCAGTGGAAGGAATTTATCTACTGCGAATCGATGCCCGCTGACGTCTTGGCCTGCAAGGGCAGCAAGCGCACCGGCGGCCGCAGCTCCAACACGCGCGGCGAGGACAACGTCATCTCCAACGGCTCGGTCATCGCCGTCAACGACGGCCAGGGCATGCTCGTGGTGCAAAACGGCAAGATCATCGAAGTCGCGCTGGAGCCCGGTGAGTTCGTCTTTGACACCGGCAGCGAGCCGAGCGTCTTTAGCGGCAACCTGGGCGACTCCATCAAGGAGACCTTCGCCAATATCGGCAGCCGCTTTACCTTTGGCGGCGACGCGGGCAAGGACCAGCGCGTCTACTTCATCAACACCAAGGAGATCATCGGCAACAAGTACGGCACCGCCTCTCCCGTGCCCTTCCGCGTAGTCGACAACAATATCGGTCTGGATGTCGACATCTCCGTTCGCTGCAACGGCGAGTATTCGTACCGTATCACCAACCCGCTGCTGTTCTACACCAATGTGTGCGGCAACGTGACCGATAGCTATACGCGCGACAAGATCGACAGCCAGCTTAAGTCCGAGCTGCTCACCGCCCTGCAGCCCGCCTTTGCCAAGATCTCGGAGATGGGCATCCGCTACAGCGCCATCCCCGGCCACACCACCGAGCTCGCCCGCGCGCTCAACGAGGTCCTCTCTGCCGACTGGCGTGACCTGCGCGGCGTTGAGATCGTAAGCTTTGGCGTCAACTCCATCGCCGCCTCGCAAGAAGACGAGCAGATGATCAAGGACCTGCAGAAAGCCGCGGTCATGCGCGATCCCACCATGGCGGCAGCCAACATCGCCAGCGCCCAGAGCGATGCGATGCGCGCGGCAGCCGCCAACCCCAACGGCGCGATGGCAGGCTTTATGGGCATGGGCATGGCAGGTGGCATGGGCGGCATGAACGCTAGCCAGCTGTTCGCCGCCGGTCAGGCACAGCAGCAGGCTGCCCCGCAGCCGGCTCCGGCACCCGCCCCGGCTCCTGCCGCCGCACCTGCGGCCGGCACGTGGACCTGCAGCTGCGGCGCCACCAACACCGGCAAGTTCTGCTCCGAGTGCGGTAGTCCCGCACCCGCCCCGGCACCGGCCAAGTGGTTCTGCCCCAACTGCGGCAGCGAAAACGGCGGCAAGTTCTGCAGCAACTGCGGAACGCCCAGGCCCTAGCCCCTCTATCCGGTAATTGGCGGGGAGGTCCGCCACCCCGCATTTGCTTCTATGGGTTTCGTTCGATAAAGGAGGACACCATGAAGACAACGTTCAAAAAGTCCGCACTCGCATTTCTGACATGCGTCCTGGCGCTCGCCTTTGCCCTGACGGGCTGCAGCGGCGGCGGCAAAGACCCCAAGGCCAACTTCGTCGGCAGCTGGGAACTCTCGGGTGGAACCGTGGACGGCGAAGAGCTCACCGATGAGTACATGGATATGCTCAAGGAGTGGGGCCTCAACTGCGTCCTGATCCTCGATGAGGACGGCACAGGCGCCCTCGACCTGTTCCTTGAAGTCGTCGACCTTAAATGGGAGGCAAAGGACGCCACCACCGTAACCATCACCGCCGAAGACGAGTCGCATGACATGAAGCTCAAGGACGGAAAACTCATCCTCGAAGAAGATGACGGCAATCTTATCTTCACCAAGTCCGACAAGGATCTGTCCGGCACGGTGAAGAAGGATCGCGAGGCGGCCGAGAAGGAAGAAGAGGTCGATGAGGCCGTCGAAGACGACGACGTCCAGAGTGTCGAAATCTCCCCCGCCGTCACCGTCGCCGATGACGATCTGTGCACCATCACCATCACCGAGAAATTCAAGGACGACTGGGGCGACATCGGCTTTGTCGTCAACATCACCAACAAGAGCGACAAGGACCTGACCTTCTACGCTCCTTCCGGCAAGACCAACGTCAACGGCACTATGAAGGAACCCTGGTTCTCGGCTAACCTGATGCCCGGCACCAGCGCCACCGAGGAATTCACGTTCTCGAGCGGCGAGCTTGACAGCCTTGACGACCTGGTCAACACGACCATCGGCATCGACGCCTACCTGACCGATTCCTACGAGGACGTCGCCTCCTACAGCGCAACCATCGCGTAACGACAGACACCGATAGCCGCGGATTGGCGGACATATCCGCGCACATGCCAGGCGGGGCCGCAGGAAATGATCCTGCGGCCCCGCCGCTTTTATGCCGACAGCACTGCCCATACAAGCAGGTCGCCCGCCGTTTTTAGATGCAAAACGGCGGGCGACCTATCTTCGGCGTTGGAGCACGGGCGGCACACCGACTACGGGCGCTCCATGTTGGGGACGATGCTGCCTTCGGTCACCGCATGCACGGCCAGGCGCATGATGTTGTCGTAGCCGGTCTTGTTGAGAATCTCCGAGATGCGGCGTTTGATGGTGCCCTCGCTCATAAACAGCTCGGCCGCGATCTCGCGGCGGCTCTTACCCTCGCAGGCAAGGCGCAAAATCGACAGCTCGACATCGTCGAGGGTCGCCGTGCCCGAAAAAATGCTCTCGGGCGGCTTGGGAAACGTGCAATAGCCCGCCAGCGTGGAGCGCATCACGGCGAACAGCTCGTCGATACCGACGTTCTTGTACACAAAGCTGTCGACGCCCGCCTCGCGGGCCTGATCGACAAAGGTGATCTCGGGCATGCCGGTCATGATAATGATGCGACACTCGGGCAGTTGCTCCTTGATGCGCGCCGCCGCCACGATGCCGTTTGAATCGTGTTCGGTGCACACGTCCATCAGTATCATGTCCGGGCGCTCCTTGAGCGCGACACCCAAGGCCTCGGAAGCATCGGCAATGGCGGAAACAACGGTCATATCGGGCTGGTCGCCAACGGAGCGCGCCAGGCTCTCGCGCAAGATAGCTTGGTCTTCGACGATAAGGACGCGAATCATGAGTTTCTCCTTTGAGCTGTGGCGCTGGCGTTGAGCGGGATGGACACCGCAAGCGTAAAGGGCGGGGCGGCATGGATTTCCAGGCAGCCGCCCAGATCTTGCGCGACATGCCTCATACCTGGAATACCCGTTCCCTCGCGATACGATACGGGTGCAGGCGCGCCGTCGTTAGAAACGGTCATCCGCGCAACAGCGCTGCCTTCCGACGTCTCCCGCCACAGGCGCACATGGACCCGATGGGCCTGTGCATGCTTGGTGGCATTGGTCGAGGCCTCGCGGATAATCTGCAAAAATGCTGCGGCGACACGCGCGTCGTTTGGCAGCTCGCCCTCCACATCGATCTGCACGCTCACCAGGCCAAAGGCATGGACGATATCGCCCAATTGCTCTGCCGGTTCGGTGTCGCCCCCACTGCGCAGATCGGCAGCGATTGAGCGCAGCAGCGGGTCGATCTGCTCGAGTGACTCGTCATCCAGGCGCCCCTCCTCCAGATAACGATGGAGGATGGACAGGCGCTGCCCGATCACGTCGTGCACGCGAGCGCGCATACGCAGATAGGCCGCATTGTCAGCAACTTTTTTGACTTCTTCGATCTGGGCTTGGAGCTCTTGGCCCGCAAGCTCAAGCAGGTGGTTGGCTTGCGCCAGGCGATCATGAGCATGCGCATACTCTGTTACATCCAGGCCGATAATGCGCTCAAAGAGGCGGCCCGAAACCATAACGTCATCGTGCACAAACAAGCGAATCTCGGCGGGAGAAACCTCGACCACCGCCCGCGCCTCACCAAAGCGGTCCAGATTAATCCGCACACGGTTCTGGCTACTTTCGGGCATTTGCATGCTGAGTTTGCGCAGGTCGTTCCATGTGCCGCTCATATCGCCTAGGTCGGTGGGCATATGAAGTTCCACCAGGTTTCTGCGCATGCAGCGGTTCATGAGCAGCGGACGGCCCCTCGGGTCCAGATACAGGATGCCCACGGGAATCACGTTGATGGTCTCGATCGTCGAGAACGCGGTGATATCCTCCTGGCGGTTACGGACGTCCATCAAGAGCGCCGCGATGGAACGGAACAGGAAGAACGCTCCCTCTGCGATAAGGACAACGGTCCACGCCGAGCCCATGGCAAAAACCACCGGCGGTGTAACGGCGACAACAAGCAGCAGCTCGACCAGCATGACGGGGCGACGATAGCGCACCATAAGCACCACGCCATAGGCAAAGATTGCGGCATTGAGCCACAGCACTCCGCCCATTGCCCTGGCGCAAACGTCAAGCGGCGCCACCAGATACGAGCCAGACGACGCGAACAGGATAAGCGCCGAAACCACCAGGTGGAGCACGAGGCTCGCCTCGTAGGCGCAAATCACCTTACGGTTATAGGACGAGCGGCGCGATGAAATGAGCGGGACGTGGATCGTCTGCAGACACGCAGCCAGGGCAAAGACAACATCGAGCGCAACGATTTGGGGAAGGATGAGCGAAATCGTCATCGTCACTCACCCGCCCTCGGCATCAACACGATCATACGCAACTGGCCGGGTTCGCCCTCAAGGCGGTATGCCACGTTGCGCCTTTGCAGAGCGCTTTCGAGCTCTTGCGCAGCGGGCGTCTGCGAAAGATCTGCATCATCGTTGGAAAAAAGCGTGGCGCGCAGCTCGACACTGCATCGGTCATGGTCGCCCAAGTGATACATAAGCGCCGGATGGTCGGTGGTGTAGGCAAAAAACGCAAAGTCATACACGCAGTCGTACAGGGCGCTTACCGTACTGGCGTGCATCGGGCGCCGTATGGCGATAATCGAGGCGCAATCGATATCGATGGTGCGCAGGTCGCTTGCGAGCTCGTTGGCAATGAGCTGAATGCGGTCGCGATCAAAACCGCTCTCCCCGTGCTGTGCCAACGTGAGCGACCCCTTGCGCTTGCAATAGGCGACGAGCATCTTGGCGCGCTGCAGCATGCGGTAGCGCTCGTGCGAAGACGCTTCGTCGGTCAACGGCGGCAGCGAGCTCAGCAGGTCGTACATCCCTTCGAGCGCGCGGGCAAGCGCTTGATCCACGTCTTGGACCAGCAGGGTCTCGGCCTCTTGATCTGCCAAATGCGTCTTAAGGTCGTAGTCGGCGGCGAGCAGCTCGTTTTGACGCTGCAACTCCATGCGACGATGTGCCAGTTCACGGTTAAGCTCGTTGAGCTCCGACACGTCTTGGGCAAGCAGGGCCGATCCGCCCAGCAGTGGGAAGGCACGGTACATTACATCGGGATCGGACGCCACGGCAAAGGCATGGGCGCGGCCGTGCTCCTGGACCCGCAACTCCTCGCGCACGCCCACCGGCATTGGCTTTGACACTGGCGTGGCATAGACTTCCTGCAGGTCGCGCGTTAGAACTTTGAGGTCAAGCGGCAAGGTGTCAAAGATGCCGGCAATGTCGTGATATGACGGAATGACACCGCAATCGAGACAGATTTCCATCGCCACCACGCACAGAACGCAATAGACGAGCGAAAAGTTGAGCTTCCATGCCCAGGGCACGCGCAACGCATACGAGATGGCAAAGAATGCGCCACCCAGCAGTACGAGCGCCGCCGTACCCGAGAAACGCTGGATGCGAAAGAACGAGGACCGACCAACCAGGATAAAAAAGGCCACGAAGTTAAAGGCCGTCCACACTAAGACAGCGAAATAACCCCAGCCGTACGTGTAATCGTTGCTCCAGGTGTCGCTTGTACGGTCAAAGCGGAAGACCTGCTGGTGAAAATCGTTGGTGAGCACAAATCCGATAAGCAGGATGGCCACAATCCACAGCGCAACGCAGTAGCGGCGACCCAGGCGGTGTTGCTCCAGGCCCGCAAGGCGCAGGCCACACAACTGGTAGAGCAGCGGAATGAGCGTCATGGGCACGTAGTACAGGTACCACAGCACGGTGGCATAGAACGGCGTGAACGACTTGTACTTGAGAATGACTTCGATCATCCACAGGGTGCAGATGGTGGCGATGGCAACAAGGCGGCGGCGCAACACATAGTCCAAACAGCGCAGATAGACCGATACGCCCCAAATTGAAAATACTATTGCGGCGACAAGCAGCGGGAGAGAGCTCGAATGGACGAGCGCATCCACGACCTCTTCGGACACCTCGCTATGGGCGGGCACGGCGTTGGAAAGTTTGGGGTCGAAGGCGAATAGCGACGGCAAGACCACCAAAAGCATGAGGAACAGCGCGGTGATGACACCGGCGATAGCAAAGACGCGGTGGCGGTACACCTGATGTGTTATGCCAACAAGGAATCGCGGCATGGCGAAGAGCCTGCCGCCCCTGGGATCCGCCACGGGAGCGGATCGGGCGGCCGCGTGGCCGATATGTCGCTCGCGGGTACCCATAGTGCTTTCAGTGTACCGACAGATGGGTCGAAAAAGCGGGCCGCATGTCCCAAAATTCGCAGACGGCAAGGCGCCCGGCAGCCTCCCCCGTCTGGCACTTCCCGATATCCGCCCGCCCCAAACCACCGCAAAGGAGACAGGCACCTTTGTGGTGGTTTGGGGCGATGCGCTAGTCCACGGTGATGTCGAGGTTCTTGCCGACGAGGCCCACGTAGCCGCCCTCGGCAGCCTTGGGGCTGTCGGCGTGGCAGAGGACCCACTTGTCGGCCTTCCAGTAGCAGTAGCTGTCGCCGACCGCGGGCATGTCGGCTGCGGCCTCGGGGCGCGGACCATTGGTGCCGGCGGGCAACGCAACCATTACCTGGAAGCCGCCGTCGTCGACCATGCACGGCGTGTAGTGGAGTGTGGTGTTGAAGACTTCGACGACCGTACCCGCCGGCACGCGGAACGCCTTGACGCACGCGGTGTCGAGCTTGCCATCCTCGATCTCCCAGCGATGCGCCACGAGCAGGATAAAGTCGCGGGCGCCCAGGTTAAACTCGCTGGCGCGGTGATACTCCAGGCAGTTGAGCTGCGTGTTGTGGCCGTTGCACCAGCCGAGCTGGAAGGGGCGGCCGCCAAACATGAGAAAGCCCAGTTTGCCGGCATCCTTGACGCCCTCGAGCTCCGGCGCACTTGCTACGTACTTGCTGCCCTCGGGGATGGGCGTGGCAGAGAGCGCCTCGAGCACGGGCGACGTGAGCTCGGACGGAACGTCATCCCAAACGTTGCCATAGGATTTGAACTCGGGATCGTTGACAGAATAGATATGCATGTTCACTCCTGTTCGTAAATGTGACTATACGAACATTCTAGAACAAACATGAGCGATTTTGAACGCTCGTCCCGACCACTCAACAAAAAGGCGCCCCCGCATAAGCGAAGGCGCCCAATGCGCGCGTTTTGGACGAAAAAGTCCTTACGCCTGCTGATAGTGCAGGTGCTTCTCGTCGATATCGGCCAGGTCGCGGTCGAGGTAGCGACGCGCGAGCCAGTTAGCCATGGGAAGGTTCTGGTCCAGGTAGTTGCCGCACTCTTCGGGAGCGGCTCCGGGGACATCGCCCTCAAAGTCGGCGACAAACTCAAACAGCTCGCGCACGAGCGGCAGGATCTCCTCGCTCGTCACTTCGCCAAATACGACGAGGTAAAAGCCTGTGCGGCAGCCCATGGGGCCAAAGTAGACAATGCGGCTCGACCACTTGGCATGGTTGCGAAGGAACGTCGCGCCCAGGTGCTCGATGGTGTGGCACTCGGCCGTGTTCATGACCGGCTCCTTGTTGGGCGTGGTCAGGCGCAGGTCAAACGTGGTGACGGCGGCGCCGGTCGCCGGATCGCGGTCGATACGGCTCACGTACACGCCGGGCTCAAGCAGCAGATGGTCAACGGAAAAACTCGCGATACGCTCCATGGCAGATCCTCTCGATAGTCAATTTAGGACGGGGCTCTTTTAGCTGGTTGGAATGGTCGCACCAATCATACCAGTCAAAAAAGCCCCGTCCCAAATGAGCTACCCGGGACGGAGACCGAATGATTATTTAATCCCCATTACAGTTTGAGTCGTCCGAAAGGGCGGCTCTTTTCCGTTGCATGGCTATACGATTGAGCCGTACCGGTGGTCGCTGGCCGACCGCCCCGGACGGCCGTCAGCCCCTGCCCCGTAGAGGGCCCGGGACGTGTTGCCGCCGGGGCGGGAGGTGCCGCGGGGAACGACTGAATAGAGATGTGCCGGGCCCGGACCGGGCCACGGCCGGGTAATGTGGGTGTTCGCCTCCGCGGCTTACGGCCGGCTCAAGGGAGAGGATACACCATGCCTGCTGAAGAGATGTCCGTGGCCTACCTTGGGATCGACGTCGGGAAGAGCTCGCACAGCGCGTGCGCGCTCGATGTGGGAGGGCGCGTCGCCTTCAGGGCCGAGCTGGCCAACAGGCCCGACGACATCGACCGGCTGCTCGAGCGTGCCGGCTCCGGCGCGCTGGTCGTCGTCGACCAGAAGCGAAACATCGGCGCGCTGGTCCTCGCGCGCGCCCATGTGCACGGGAACCCCTGCGCCTACCTGCCCGGATATGCCGAGAAGCAGGCCCGCGGGATGTTCCCCGGCATCGCTAAGACCGGCGCCATCGACGCCGAGGTAATCGCGCGCACCGCGCTCGGCGTGCCCCGCGCCCTCAGGCCGGCGCCCGAGGAGCCCGAGGGGACCGCCTCGCTGCGGATCCTGTCGTCGCAGCGCGAGTTCGCGTCGTCCGCCAGGACCCGCGCGAAGAACAGGCTCCGCGCGACCCTGCTCGAGGCCGATCCCGCGCTCGAGGGCGCGGTCGACCCGTCTAGCCGATGGCAGGTGTCGATGCTGGCCAAGTTCGGCGGGGCCGCCGGGTGCTCCGCCGCCGGCTGGCGCAGGTTCTCGAGCGCCGCCAGGCGCGCGGGCGCCCCCGTGGCGGGGGCCAGGAGGCTCTGGGAGGCGCTGCTGGCCTCGTCGCGCTCGGGAAGGCGCCTGCCGGCCGGCGAGGACGTCGCGGTCCGGATACTCGCCCGGGAGATAGCCTCCCTCGACGCTGACATCGAGGAGCTCGACTCGCTCGTGGCCGACTCGCTGGCGGGCGACGAGGTCTACGAGTGCCTCCTCACGGTGCCCGGGATCGGCCCCAAGACCGCCGCGGCGCTGGTGACGTCGATCGACATATCCGCGTTCAGGGGACACGACGAGCTCGCGAGCTACTGCGGCGTGGCGCCGCGCGACAGGCGCTCCGGGAGCAGCATCAGGTCGACGTCGCCGCAGCGCGGCGGGAACAGGCAGCTCAAGAACCTGCTCATATTCAGCTGCAACTCCCTCATCGGCACGGACAACAGGTTCGGGAGGTACTACGAGGAGTGCAGGGCGAGGGGGATGAGGCACAGCAAGGCGCTGAAGGCGGTCGCGAGGAAGAGGCTCAAGGTCATCTACGCGATCATGCGCGACGCCGTCCCGTACGCGGCCTAGCGGACGGCGGGACCAATCGAAGAGGAGGCGGGGGCGCCGGGCGCCCGGATGCGTCATGCCGAAATGGCGCGAAGCACGCGGTTGACAAAACTATAGAGACACGTCCCAGAAAAATCATTCTAGGCAGTGTACGAGATGGTGGCGGCTACGGCGTGGCGCCAGCCGGCGATCTTTTTGGCTCGTTCGTCGGCAGATATGGCAGGCTCCACGATGCCGCGAGCGCCGTAGACGTCAACGACGTCGCGCGTGTACATGCCCAGCGCAATGCCGCAGGCCCAAGCCGCACCCAGACCGCTCATCTCGTCGTTGCTCGCAATGCGGATGGGCGAGCCGACCAGGTCGCTCTCAAGCTGCATCAGGTACGCGTCGCGCGTGGGACCGCCGTCAACACGAAGTTCGGCCAGCGCCGCGCCCGAATCCTCGACCATCGCATCAATCACGTCAAAGATCTGATAGGCAATCGACTCATCGGCGGCCTTTACGAACTCCGCGCGGCCCGTGGTGCGCGTCATGCCAAAGACGCAGCCCTCGGCGTCACTCGCCCAGTGCGGCGCGCCCAGACCGGTAAACGCCGGCACAAAGTAGACGCGGCTCGCCGGATTGGCGGCGTAGCACAGGTCGGTAACTTCCTCGGGGTTATTGATGAGCTCCAGATCGTCGCGCAGCCACGTCTTGACGGCGCCGGCGTAGCTCACGTTGCCCTCGAGCACGTACTCGGTCACGCCGTCCATGCGCCATGCGAGCGAGCTCGAAAGCCCGTGCGAGCTGGCGACGAACTCGTCGCCGACGTTCATCATGACCGAGCTGCCGGTGCCATAGGTCGCCTTGGCCATGCCGCGGCTATGGCAGCCCTGCGCAAACAAGGCGGCATGGCTGTCGCCGAGCACGCCGTGAATGGGCACGGGTGCCGGCAAAAAGCCGCCCAGGTCCGTCATGCCGAACAGGCCATCGGAATCGGTCACCTGCGGCAGGCAGGCCACGTCGACGCCAAAGGCCTCGCACACCGGCTCGCTCCAGCAGCCACGGCGCAGGTCAAAGAGCTGTGTGCGGCTGGCATTGGACCAGTCGCAGCGAAACTCCGCGCCGCCCGTGAGCGTCCAGACCACCCAGGCATCGATGGTGCCCAGACACAGCTCGCCTGCCGCCGCGGCCTCGGCAGCCGTGGGAACGTTCGCGAGAATCCAAGCCATCTTGCCCGCCGGATAGTAGGGCGAGAGCACCAGACCCGTCGTGTCGCGCACCAGCTCGGCCACACCCTCGCGCGCGGCCAGCTCGTCGCACAGCTCACGGGCGCGGGCGCACTGCCACACCACGGCGTCGCACAGCGGCTCGCCCGTCGTGCGCCTCCAGGCAACGGTGGTCTCGCGCTGGTTGGAGATGCCGATGCCGGCGACGTCGGCCGGATCGACCCCGGTCTCCTCCACCACGGCGCGCGCCACGGCCAGCACGTTGGCGGCGATCTCGGCCGGATCATGGCTCACCCAGCCGGCCTCGTTGACAATCTGGCGATGCGGGCGATCGGCACGATGAATCAAATGGCCGCCCTCGTCCACCAGCAGCGCCTTGGTGCCCTGCGTGGATTGATCGATTCCGATGATGTATTTGCTCATGTACTCTCCCATTCCTTCCGCCAAATCGAAGACGACCCGACGGACAAGGAGCGAGCGGCCGTCAAGTGCCGCAGATTGCCGTGAAAGAGGAGCGCCGCGTACTCTGTGTACGCAAGCGACGGTTTGAACGGCAAGGTGCGGCACTTGACGGCCGCGCAGCGTCTGTTTCTACTAGTTGCCGAGGAACTCGGCGACGGTCTTGGCAATGCCTTCGCCGGTGAGGCCGTAGTGCGCAAAGACCTCGGGGCTCGTGCCAGTGATGACCGGCGCGTCGGGCAGGGAGAGACACTTGACCGGACGCGGGCAATGCTCGCCCACCACCTGCGCGACCATAGAGCCCAGGCCGCCGAAGGGGCTGTGCTCCTCGACGGTCACGACGGCACGCGTGGCGCCGGCGGCCTCAATCACGGCCTCGGCGTCGAGCGGCTTGACGCAATACATGTCGAGCACCGTTGCCGAGATGCCCTGCTCGGCCAGCAGGTCGGCAGCGTCCACGGCATGGCGGACCATTTCGCCGGTGGCGACGAGCGTTACATCGGTGCCGCGGCGTACCCAGGTGGCGCGATCCATCTGGAACGGGCACTCGTCCTCGGTGTACACGTCCTCGACCGGGTTGCGGCCCACGCGGATGTAGGCCGGTTTGTTATCGGCGACCAGGGCCCGCACGAGCTCGGCGGTCTGGAAGCGGTCGCTCGGCAGATACACGCGCATGTTGGGAATCGCGCTCATGGCGGCGATATCCTGCGCGGAGTGATGGCTCATGCCCAAAGCGCCGTAGGACACGCCGCCCGAGATGCCGATGAGCTTGACGTTGGTGTTGGAGTACGAAACGTCGACCTTGCACTGCTCATACGAACGCGTGGTCACAAAGGACGCCGGCGAGGCGGCCCAGGCCTTCTTGCCGCACGAGGCCATACCGGCGGCGATGCTCACCAGGTCCTGCTCGGCGATGCCGACCTCAATGGACTGCTGGGGATACTGGTCAAAGAACGGCGTGAGCGATGCAGAGCCGCGGGAGTCGGAACACAGGACGACGATGTCCTTGTCAGTTGCGGCGGCCTCGAGCAGCGTGTCGCAGATAACCTTGCGGTTGGCGATCTTGTTAGCCATTGATAGCCTCCTTATGGGCAGCGAAATCGGCGATAATCTGGGCATATTCCTCATCGTTGGGCAGGTGATGATGCCAGGCGGCCTTGTCCTCCATAACAGGCGAGCCATAGCCCTTCACCGTGTTGAGGATGATGACCGTGGGCTTGCCGCAGGTCTCGGCCGCAAGCGTCAGCGCGGCGTCGATGGCCCGGACGTCGTTGCCCGGAATGGAGAGCACGTTCCATCCGAAGGCTGCCCAGCGCTCCTCCTGCGAGTCCTGCTTCATAACGTCCTCGGTGCTGCCGCTGATCTGCAGGCGGTTGCGGTCCACGAGCGCGCACAGGTTATCGAGCTGGTAGTTGCCGCCGCTCATGGCGCCCTCCCAGACCGAGCCCTCGGCAAGCTCGCCGTCGCCCATGATGGTGTAGACGCGATAGTCGCGGCCGTCCATCTTGCCGGCGAGCGCCATGCCCACGGCCACGGGCAGGCCGTGACCCAGCGAGCCCGAGTTCATCTCGATGCCCTTGAACTTGTTGTTGGGGTGGCCGATGTAGGGGCTGCCGAACTTGGAGAAGCGGGCCTTGACGTCGTCGAGGTCAAGATAGCCCTCGTGGCAAAGCACCGCGTAGTAAGCCTCCATGGCGTGGCCCTTGGAGAGCACGAAGCGGTCGCGATTGGGATCGTCGACGGTCTCGGGCGAAATGTTGAGGTGGTTGGCGTAGAGGGTCATGAGGGCGTCGATCACCGACATGTCGCCGCCGATGTGGCCGCCGGCGCCAGCCATGATGATATCGACGCAATCGCGGCGAAGGTCCCAACGCAGGGACTCAAGCTCTTCGATAGTTGCCATTTCTACTCTCCTCGCAGGTAGGCTTTAACGTCTTCTTCGATGGGGTCGTACAGGTCGGGTTGGATGCCGAGGTACTTGCACGCCTCGTAGAGCACCGGCACCACGTTGGCGTGAATAGCGACGCAGTGGTGGATGTAAGGACCCTCGACGATCTTGGCCTCGAGGCGCTTGAGGTTCTCGACCTCGACCCACAGATAGGTGCCCATGCCGGCCGGGCCGTCGATGCCGCGGGCGTTGCCCAGCAGCAGCGAGTACTCGCCGTTGTCGCCGTCAAAGCGGGCAAGGGTGAGG
>DBFZQW010000177.1:0-6723 GCA_048521445.1 Collinsella sp.
ATCGTCGTGCATCCTCCTTGTTGACGACTCTCTCGTGCGTTGGCGGAAACATAGCCGCCGTTCATACTGTAACCCATTGACAACATGGCGTGCGCGCGAGACGGGTTCTCCAACGCGCAGATACACAGTCTGGAAACAAACAGTGGGCGCGGCGCCGACACCCGACGCCTCGTGTACTCCACCAGTCTTTTTAGCGCCGTCCCAAAAAGACTGGTTACAATTACGTGCAGCATACAGACACCGGGAGGGATCGTGGCAAAAAAGCCTCAGCACGCTCAGAACAACCAGCGCAGTCAACAGGGCAAACAGGGCCAGCAGCAAAAGCGTGGCGGTAAGGCGCAGGCCACGGTCGCCCGCACCAAGCATTCCCAAGCGACGCCCGCCCGCCCCTGGCGACCGGGCCGCGATAAGTTCCTCCCCGTCAGCCGCGCCGACATGGATGCGCGCGGCTGGGACCAGTGCGACTTTGTCTACATCTGCGGCGACGCCTACGTGGACCATCCCAGCTTTGGTATGGCCATCGTCAGCCGCGTACTCGACGCACACGGCTACAAGGTGGGCATCATCTGCCAGCCCGATTGGACCGACCCCGCCAGCATCACCGTGCTCGGCGAGCCGCGCCTGGGCTTTCTCGTCAGTGCCGGCAACATGGACTCCATGGTCAACCACTATTCGGTGACCAAGCACCGCCGCCACACCGACGCCTACACTCCCGGTGGCGAGGAGGGGCACCGTCCCAACCGAGCTGTCACGGTCTACGGCAACCTCATCCGCCAGACGTTCAAGGACGCCCCCATCATCATCGGCGGCATCGAGGCGAGCCTGCGCCGCCTGGCCCACTACGACTACTGGCAGGACAAGCTCAAGCGCTCGGTACTGCTCGACTCGGGCGCCGACATCCTCATCTACGGCATGGGCGAGCACGCGATCGTCGAGATCGCCGACGCGCTCGACGCGGGACTGCCCGTCGATCAGATCACCTATATCAACGGCACCGTCTACCGCACAGGCTCGCTCGACGAGGTCTACGACTACGATCTGCTGCCCACCTGGGACGACCTTACCGCCGACAAGCTCAACTACGCGCGCAGCTTTAACGTGCAGCAACAGAATATGGACCCCATCACCGGGCATCGCCTGGTAGAGCCCTACCCCAACAGCGTCTATGTGGTGCAAAACCCGCCGTCGGCGACGCTCACTACCGATGAGATGGACGAGGTGGCCGAACTCCCCTACGCACGCGACTGGCATCCCGATTACGACGCGGCGGGCGGCGTGCCGGCCTTTGCTGAGATCAAGTTTTCCATAAGCTCCAACCGCGGCTGTTTTGGTGAGTGCTCGTTTTGCGCCCTCACCTTCCACCAGGGCCGCGTGTTGCAGATGCGCAGCCACGACTCGATCATGCGCGAGGCCGAGCTGCTCACGCGCGATCCCGAGTTTAAGGGCTATATCAACGACGTGGGCGGACCGACGGCCAACTTTAGCCGCCCCGCCTGCGACAAGCAGCTCAAGCACGGCGTGTGCAAGAACAAGCGCTGCCTGTGGCCGAGCGTGTGCAAGAACATGGTGGTCGACGAGACCGGCTACACGCAGCTGCTGCGCGACCTGCGCCAGCTGCCGGGCGTCAAGAAGGTCTTCGTCCGCAGCGGCATCCGCTTTGACTACACCATGGCCGATGCCTCGGACGAGTTTTTGCGCGAGCTGCTGGAACACCATGTCTCGGGCCAGCTGCGCGTAGCGCCCGAGCACGTGAGCGACGCGGTACTGTCCGTGATGGGCAAGCCGAGCCGAGCTGTCTACGACGCATTCTGCCGTAAATTTGAACGCTTGAATCGCGAATACGGACTCAAGCAGTACGTGGTGCCGTATCTGATCTCGAGCCACCCCGGCTCAACGATGAAGGAAGCCGTGGACCTTGCCGAAGCCGTGCGCGACATGGGTTACATGCCCGAGCAGGTGCAGGACTTCTACCCCACACCGTCCACCATGTCGACGTGCATGTACTACACCGGCGTGGACCCGCGCACCATGAAACCGATCTATGTGGCGCGCGACCCGCACGAGAAGGCCATGCAGCGCGCGCTCATCCAGTATCGCAAGCCCGAGAACTACAAGCTGGTACGCGAGGCGCTGGAAAAGGCTGGCCGTCGCGACCTGATCGGCTACACCAAGCATTGCCTGATCCGTCCCGTGCCGCCGCGCCCGGGCGAGACGTCTGCTGGCGGTGGGCATGGCGCAGCCAAGAAGGGCGGCAAGGCCCACGGTGGCGCCGCTGGCAAGGGGCCTAAGGGCAGCAAGGGGCACAGCGGCATGTCGCGCGCGCAGAACACTGCCGGGCGCAACCGTGCAGCTCAGGGGCGTCAGGGTGCCAACGGAGGCGGACGCCGCAACTAGCGCGGCGAGGCGGCATGCCGCCGTTGGCGACACGACACGCCCCACCAATAAAATGCCGCTCGCCGGGGCGTCGCAGAACGATTCCCCGGCGAGCGGCCAATTAATATTGTCTATCTCAAAACGTCGTTACTTTTTGTCGAAACGACCATAGAGCGCAAACGAGAGCGCCGCAGAGATAACCCAAGTCAAAGCGATGCAGACGACAATCATGATCAGGTTCATGGGATTGCCGCTTGGATCGGCATAAACGGGCAACGAGGTAATGCCGGGCATAACAAAGCCGAAGCACTTTGCGCCGAGAACAACGGTAAGCGCACCGCCAATGCCATCCGCGATCATCGCAGCGATAAGCGGAGTCCTGTTAGGAACCTGAACGGTAAACAAGGCGGGCTCGGAAATTCCCATAAATGCTGAGAAGGCGCACGTCATTGCAGCGGACTTGAGCTTTTCGTCGGTCATGCGCAGGGCTGCACCAAAAGACGCACCGCTTTCGGCGAGGTTATGGCAGAAAGAGATCGGGAGCAGATAGTCATACCCAAGCGTTGCGATATTGGAAATCTGGATAGGGCTCGTTGACTGATGCATGCCGAAGAGCACGATAAGCGGCATAAAGAAGCCCAGCAGAAAACCGGCAACGGGGCCTAACGTCGAGAATAGCCAAACGATACCGTTGGCAAGACCAAGACCGCACCAGGCACCAATCGGAGCGAGCACAAACAGGTTGACGGGAATCACGATAGCAAGGGAGAGCGCCGGAACGACAACGAGCTTAAAAAGATCCGGCACGACTTTGTCGATTGCACGATATACAAAAGACAAGCCAATGACGCCAAAGATAACCGGGAACACGGAATCGGCGTAGCTAAAAATCGGCACCGCAAAACCGAACAGCGCAAGGGGCGTCTCGCCCGTACCGACAGCGTTGACAATGGTCGGGTACATCAGCGATCCGGCAACACAAAGCGCAAGCGAACGGTTGACCCGGAACTTATCAGCTGTAGACATTGCCAGCAAAAACGGCAAGAAGTAGAACGGGATATCCGAAATCATATTGAATATCGCAAAGTCGCCGGCACCCGTGTCGATTCCAAAAGCCGCGATAGCAGCCAGGATGCCCTTTACGATGCCTCCCGCCACCAGTGCGGGAATGATAGCGGAAAAGATGCCGGTGATGATATCGAATACGCGAGCCGAACCTTTTTGGAGCTCAGGCTGCTCGGCGTCGGCGGAGACCTCGCCACCCATCCTGTCACCTAGCATGGGCTCCAATTCGTCATATACCGACCCCACGCTGGCGCCGATGATAACTTGCCACTGTCCGTCTTTAACCTGCGCGCCCAAGGCGCCGTCAAGCGTCTTAAGGGCCTCCAGGTCTGCCTTGCTATCGTCCTTCAGGTTGAATCTGAGCCTTGTAATGCAGTGCGTTGCCATAACAACGTTATCGGCGCCGCCCACGAGCTCGAGGACACGAGCGGCCAGTTCCTTCTTGTCTGCCACGACAATCACTCCTACCCAAGATCCTCGCCATTAGTGGCGATACATTTCTGATACCAATAGAAAGAGTCTTTACGCGAGCGCTCCGCAGTGCCGTTGCCGCAATTATCCAGATCGACATAGATAAGCCCGTAGCGCTTGTCCATCGTAAGAGGACCGCAGGCAACAAGGTCAATGAATCCCCAGATCATGTATCCGCGCACGTCAACGCCATCGATCACCGCTTCTTTAAGGCACTTTATGTGCTGGCGCAAATAATCGATTCGATACTCGTCGTGGATGCTGCCATCCTCCTCGACTACATCAGATGTACCGAGGCCGTTCTCGGCGATATACAGAGGCAGCCCATAGCGGTCATACATCTGGTTAAGGGTAACCCTCAGGCCAATGGGATCGAGCTGCCAGCCCCACTCACTCGTCTCGAGATAAGGGTTCTTGTTTGCCATGACCAGATTACCCGCAGTCTTCTCCCATCCCTGATCGCAGGTGGATACCTGGGAAAAGTAGTACGAAAAGGCCAGGAAGTCGACCGTGTTGCGAGCGATGAGCTCTTCATCGCCCGGTTCCATTTGAATCTCGATATCACACGCATCGAAATAGCGATTCATATAAGCGGGGTATTTTCCACGAGCCATCACGTCCGTATAGAACCAGTTGGAATACTGGTCGTCGTGAATAGCCTGCATGTTATCTTCGGGACGGCAGGTGGCGGGATACGTACAGAATCGAGCGATCATGCCGCCAACGGGAGTATCGGGCGAAAGACGATGGACAATCTCGACGGCACGCGCATTGGCAACAAACTCGTGGTGCAGGCACTGGAAGATGGCTCGATCGAAGTTCTCCCCCTCTTCGTCTTTGACCAGACAGACCCCGTCCCAAGGCGAAAAACGCGCTGCATTGAACTCGTTAAAAGGCAGCCAGAAATCGACCAGATCGCCCAATTCCGTAACGATTGTCTCGACATAGCGGGCGAAGAAATCAATCGTCTTGCGATTCTTCCATCCCCCATATGTGGTGACAAGATTTACCGGGATGTCATAGTGGAGCATGGTGACGAAGGTTTTAATGCCGTGCTTTTTGCACTCACCCAGCATGCTTCGATACCACTCGATGCCTTCGCGGTTAGGCTCAAGATCATCTCCGTTAGGATAGATTCGGCTCCAGCAAATAGAAGTGCGGAACAGCTTGAGGCCCATCTCCGCAAAAAGCGCGATGTCCTCACGGTAGTGATGATAGAAGTCGTTACCGCGCCTAAACGGGTAGAACTCAACACCATCATCTGCGAGAGCGTTCATTAGTTCGTCATGGCAGAAGGGGTTGTTTTGATGCTTGTCCTCAATCTGGTCATGAGTCCAGGTACCATCCAGCCATCGACAATCCTGCGTCGACTTTCCCTTTCCGCCCTCATTCCAGGCGCCATCGGCCTGCGAGCACGATATGGCTCCGCCCCATAAAAAGTCGGAGTCAAACCCATGTTTTAACTTACTCATTTGCCCTCCTTGATCGGATGCTCCAGCGGATAACCCAATACCAGGAAGAACAAGATGCATAAGATATCGCATAGAAAGCGTTTATTTATAACATTTTTTTAGATATAATACCGTTTAAGGCATCGATTCTACCGTTCACCCCTGGAGCACCCCATGGATTCGAATCTCAAACAGCTGCTCTATACGCATACCGAGACCGAAGAGTGGCATCGCACACATCCGGGAGAGCTCAGCCCGCGATATAACAGGGTGGAAACCACAACCATTAACGGCGAAGAGGTCTATCTGTTTGATTGGAAAGAAACTCTCGACGAAAACCCCGTGGGCCTTATCAAGGAGTCGCGCTTTACCGATATTCCTCCTCATATCAATCGGGATATGGAGCTTAACTACGTGTACGACGGCGTCTGCACGTTTATCGTCAACGGACGGCGACTACTCCTTAAAAAGGGCGACGTGCTCATTTGCAACACCGGCGTAGTCAGAAGCGTTCCATACGTTAAGGGCGAGCATGATATCGTCATTTCGATCGTCTTCAAAAAAGAAATGTTCGATTCGTTGTTCCTGAGCCAGCTACCCGGCGCGTCACCATTAACGAATCTTCTATTTGATTTTGTGTCCAAAAACCGCGAGGCCCGAAAATATCTCATTCTTCCAGAGGAATACGCCCGACATGCGCGACGCCTCATCGAGATGCTCTTTATCGAATATCACTTTAAAGATGCCTATTCCAATGAACTCATGAGGCACCTCGCCGTCAGCCTATTCCTTGTTCTCATTCGAGGACTGTACCGACGCTCCGCAACTGATAACCAGGCGATCATGTCGGACGAACGCATCGTGTCGATTCTGAATCATATTGAGCGAAGCTACGGCGACTGCACACTCGAAAGCATTGCGAGCGATACGGGTTATAGCACCAGCTATCTCAGCAGCTTGATCAAGCAAAAAACCGGCAAAACGTTTTCGCAAATCAAGCTCAACCAGCAGCTCACAGAGGCGGCATATCTTCTCAATAACACCGAGCGCAGCGTGCAGTATGTAGCCCGAAAAGTCGGCATCTCCAACATGTCATTCTTTTACTCAAAATTTAAAGAAGCATTCGGCGAAACGCCAGGTGCGTTCAGGACGCATCGGTCTAATTAAAGGCGTTATTACTCAGACCGATCAGCTTCGCGCGACACGGGAATGCGCAATCGAAGCAGCGAGCGCATCGCCTCTACCAGCACAAAGCCGGCGATGCCAACCGTGACCACAACGTCGAGCGGTGTGCCCACAAACCACAGCAGCCCCATGAGATACGACCCGGCATTAAACGCAAAGTGCAGCAGAATCGTGTAGC
>DBFZQW010000178.1:0-5932 GCA_048521445.1 Collinsella sp.
ACGCGGATGGAATGTGCGCTCGCGCAAAAACTCGGTATCGACGGCAATCGCGTCGAACTCACGGGCGCGCTGGCAAAAGTCGAGTAGAGCCTGATGTGTGGAAATGTACATATCAACCCATCGAATAAGGTTAGGCCCGAAAAACACGGGTAGGATATCGGCATTGCCTTACAACTATACTCGGTTAGTCACAGAACGGGAACGTAAGTATGCGCTGCCTTATCATCCACAACCCGGCATCGGGCCCCAGCTCAGATGAAATCTACGCATTCACGCACGCCCTCGCGCAGGGCGGCGACGAGGTCGTGATGCGTTTTATCGGCGATGGCATGGAGCCCGAGGACGCCGTGGCAGACGTGCGCGAGTTTGATCGCGTGGTCGTTTCGGGCGGCGACGGCACCGTCTCCAACGTGCTCGACCAGATGCGCGGATGCGGTGTCCCCACGCTCGTCTTCCCCTCCGGTACAGCCTGCCTGTTCTTCAACAACATCGGCAATGCCCCCGAGGCAGCGGCGCTTGCCAAGGCTTGCCGCGCCGGTCGCACGGTCAAAGTCGACATGGGCGAGCTCTTTTGGCTCGACGAGAACGGCAACGAGAAGCGCCACGGCTTCATCATCATCGCCGGCTCGGGCTTCGACGCCGAGATCATGATGAAGGCCGCCCCCACCAAAAACGACATCGGCGAGATCGCCTACTTCCTCTCTGCACTCGCCACGCCCAACCCTACGGTAGCGCACTTTACCATTGAGCATGACGGCATTGTCGAGGAGCTCGACGGCATCTGCTGCATGGCCGGCAATACCTCGGTCATCCAAAACGACATCAACCTGTTCCCCGACTGCCGCATGAACGATGGCATGGTCGACATTGCAGTCATCGAACCCGTGCGCACCGTGCAGCTGCTGCCTACCGTGATCACCGCTGCGCTTGACCCCGCCGGCAAGGTACTCGGGCGCCCGCAGTTCAAGATCATCCAGACCAAGGAAGCCAAAATCACCTGCACCCCGTCGCTGGGCATGCAGTTCGATGGCGAGATTATCTCCAGCAATTCGGGCGTCTTTGGAGCCCGCGCGCTTCCGCAATGCCTCGACCTCATCGTCGACGAATTCTCCCCGCTCGGAAAATAGGAGGACCCCATGAACGACAATCCCCTGATCGGCTTTATTGTCATCGTCTTGGCCATGCTCGTCGGTTACGCCATCAACGTGATTCACCGCCGAAAGAAGTAAATCCACATTGGTATGATATTCATCCAGTTATCGACTCTCCCGCTGTTTATGCAAATCCTAAACAGCGGGAGAGTTTTCTTTTTGAGCACCGTCTAATGCTTTATTCAGCTACAGTAAATGCAGGGTGCCTTTATTTAACTAAAGCCATAAAATGAGTATTATTATCCGTTCATCGTATATTTCCACACGCTCATCGAGTAAAAGCTGTTGTCGAGTGAATACTCTTTACACTTCCTTTAGGCTAGTAGATGTATTTATTAGCTGAAACTCCGTACGGTTTCGCGGGGTTTCAACAGTTGGGAGGGATTATGAGGTTTACTCATCCTGTCAACACGCTCAAGAAGCTCGGCTGCGGCCTTGCGTTTGGAGCAGCGGCCATCATGGCCATGCCGACTTCGGCACTCGCCTGCACCCAGATCTACATGGGCAGCAAGCTCACGGCAGACGGCAACACGTACTACGGCCGTTCCGAGGACTTCGGTCCGCGCTATGTCAAGCACTTTGGCATTGAGCCCGCACACAAGGACGGCAACGAGTACACCTCGGTCGAGTCCGGTTTTGAGTACAAGTCCAAGGGCGCAACCTACCGCTACACCTTCGTTCGCGACAACCCCTCGCAGTGGGAAGATCGCTACGACGCATATTCCGAGGCAGGCATCAACGAGAAGGGCGTCTCCTGCTCTGCCACGCTGAGCACCTCCTATAACGAGAAGGCCGAAGAGGCCGACCCCATCACCGAGGAGACTGGCATTGGCGAATACAGCTATGCCAGCGTCATCCTGGGCGAGAGCGCCACGGCCCGCGAGGGCGTCGAGCTCATCGGCAGCCTGATCGACGAGCAGGGCGTCTGCTCCAACGACCAGATCATCATCGCCGACAGCACCGAGACCTGGTTGTTCGCCGCGCTTTCCGGCCATCAGTGGATTGCTATGAAGCTCGCCGATGACATCGCCTCGCTCAACCCCAACATCGGCAACCTCACCTATAACGTCGACCTCGATGACACCGAGAACTGTCTCCATTCCGAAGGCATCGAGTCCATGCCTAAGGAGAAGGGCTTTGCCGAGTACACCGACGGCAAGTTCGACGTCGCCAAGACCTACGGCGAGGAGATTAGCGAGGCCGGTATGCACCAGTGGTCGCGCTATATCCAGGGTCGTGATTACTTCATGGCTCCGCTTGCCGAGGGCACCGACTACGAGATCGTCAAGGACGAGCGCGAAGAGGCTCGCGCCACGACCGGCGCCCTGGTCCACGAGATGCAGCCGCTGTTCTTCCAGCCCGGCAAGTCCGACTGGAACACCTTTGAGATGATTCGTTCCTTCGCCGCTCGCGGCGAGAATGTCGCCGGCCTCAACGCCAACACCGACGGCGCCTATGCCATCGGCTCCAACCGCAACACCGAGATCCACACCTTCCAGATCCGTCAGGGCATGGACCCCGAGATCGCGACCATTCAGTGGGAGATGCTCTCCAACGCCGAATTCTCCGTCGCCATCCCCTTCTACTCCGCACTGCTCACCGAGGTCAGCCCCTACTTCAGCGATCAGGATGTCTCCTTCGATCACTGCGAAGAGGAAGACGTCGTGAACAACGAGGAGCCCAAGAACTCCATCAACTACGTCCTCATGGACATCAACACGCTCGCCTATGAGAACCGCGACCACTGCGCCACCGGCGTCCGCGCCTATCTCGACGCCCTGCAGAAGGAACTCATCGAGCAGAACCTGACCGTCGACGAGGCCATGCAGGCCGAAGAAGGCACCGAGGCCCGTACCGCCCTGGCCAACAAGGCCGGCAAGGCTGCAACCAAGAACACCTATGTTAAGTGCAAGGCCATGCTCGAGGAGATGCGCGACTACCTCAAGGAGGGCGATTTCTCCGAGGAGTTCGTCCCGAGCGACTACGATGCCGACAACGACTGCCTGGTCGAATCCATCACCTACGCCGACGAGGCCCTTTCCGATGAGGACGTGACCGAGCCAGAGGCCGAAGAGGAAGAGGTCACCGAGGAGAAGTCCGAGGGCAACAACATGGCCGCCATGGCCGTTGGCGCCGTCGTCATCATCGGTGTCTGCGTCTACGTGATCTATCGTCGCAAGAAGGCCTAAGACCCTCATGTCCTAGCTGAGCGGGCGGGGCACATGAGTCACCTCGCCCGCTTAACCCGCCTTTTGACCGGCGGGAAACCCGCTTGAAATCTTTTCAAAAAAGATTTCCCCGCACACACTTCGCTGTGCTATAGTGCAGCGCAACAGCAACTTGGTGCGACCGCGCCACGGCATCACGAAAGGAGCCACCAACATGAAGAACACGATGAAGTCTCTCAACAACTGGTGGTGGCGTGATGCGAATACGATCGGTCGACAGTGAGTCCCTCACGCCTGTTTTTGCGCTCTAGGTGATTGAAAGGCCTCCGGTTTCGACCGGGGGCCTTTTTCTATCTCGAGCCCGATCGCATTCGCATCACGCGCCTCCGCTTTTCTCTTGCACTCCCCTTCCGAAAGGATTTTCACCATGTCTCAGAACACCACCGCCACCCAGCCCCGCACCGTCCAGACCGCCGACCGCGGCAAACTCGACGTCCGTGCCCTCGTCCTGCTCGCCATCCTGCTCGCTGCCGGCTTCATCCTCAACTTCACCGTCGGCAAGGCCATCTCGGGCATCTCGGGTGGCATGATCAGCCCCGAGTTCATCATCTCGGCCTTCTGCCTCACCATCCTGGTCGTTCGCCCCAACATCGGTCAGGCGCTCGTCATTGGCCTCATCTCGGCTGCCGTGATCCAGATCACCACTACTTCGCCGTTCGTCGATTTTGCCGCCGAGGGCATCGCCGCCATGCTCATGGCCGGCATCGTCAACGCCGCCGGCAAGAACGGTCAGGTCAAGCCCGCCATCGCCATTGTTGCAACCTTCCTGACCACCTTTGTCTCCGGCGTCATCTTCATGGTCATCAAGATGGCCATGCTCGGCGTGGTAGGCGAGCTCGCCGCCGCCATGCTGCCCGTCGTCGCCATGACCGCCGTCTTTAACGCCATTCTGGTCGGCGCCCTCTATCTGCCCATCCAGAAGGCCCTGAAGCTCAACTAACCCGCTCGACTTTACGAGCCACCCCATCTTGGCGTTCATTCGTCGCTCGCGTACCCAAGTACGCTTCGCTCCTCTTTCACGCCAACCTGAGGCCCCTCGTAAAGCCGTCTCCGTGCTTCACCACCAAAGACTGTCCCAAACAACTAGCTCTTGGGGGCGTTCTTAAACGACTAGTCATTTAAGAACGCCCATTACAGTCGAAATTGTCAGCCCGGGACCGTCTCGGGCTACGATTGAGGCGCGCCCAGAACGGGCCGCCGACCGGGCGCCCGCGCACGGCCGAACGTCCCTGCCCCCGAGAGGGCCAATTGGGTGCTGCCGGCGCGGGACGCGCCGCCCCCGACGGCTGATAGGAAAGTGCCGGGCAGGTGCCGCGGCTGGTAATGTGAGTGCCGAGGGGGAGGCCATCCGGTCGAACGACTACCGGAAGGATACCACCGTGAAAGCGCCATCCACCAGACCCGCGGCCGTGCTCGGCCTGGACGTCGGCAAGTCATCGCACTGGGCCTGCCTGATCGACCGCGACGGGGAGGTGCTGGCCAGCGCCCCCGTCCGCAACAGGGAGGCCGAGCTCGACGCGCTGTTCGCCTCCGCGCCCGCCGGCACGCTCGTCGTCGTCGACCAGTTCCGCAACATAGGGTCCCTCGCCGTGAGGCGGGCCCGCGCCGCGGGGCTCGGGGTCGCCTACCTGCCCGGGCTCGCCGCCAGCCGCGCCGCCGGCCTGTTCGCCGGCGAGGCCAAGACCGACGAGCGCGACGCCGCGGTGATCGCGCGGACCGCCCTGGGCGTGCCGGACTCCCTGTCGGGGGTCCCGGGCCGCGGCGAGGCCCTCGAGGCCGCCCGCGCCCTCTCGTCGCAGCGCGACCACGTCGTCGCCTGCGCGACCAGGGACAAGAACCGCCTGCGCGCGGTGCTGCTCGAGTCCTGCCCGGCCCTCGAGGCCGCGGTCGACCTGTCGGACCGGCGGTGGCTGGAGCTGCTCGCCGGGTTCGGCGGGGCGTGGGGGATCGCCCGCTCCGGGGCCGGGGGCCCGCGGGCCGAGGCCGCCGGGGAGGCCGCGGCCGCCTCCACCGCGCCCCCGCCGGCGCTCGTCGAGGCCGAGAACAGGCAGGTCAGGTTCCTGGCCGCCCGGATATCGGAGGCCCTCGACGAGGCCGGGGCCCTCGAGGCCGAGACGGCGGCGCTGCTCGAGGGCGACGAGACCTACGCGTGCCTGCTCACCGTGCCCGGCATCGGCCCGAGGACCGCGGCGCAGCTCGCGGTGTCGGTCGATATCGGGAGGTTCCCGGACCACGACCACCTGGCCTCGTACTGCGGCATAGCCCCGAGGGTGAGGAGCTCCGGCACGTCGGTGAGGTCGGTCAGGGCGTCCAGGCGCGGCGACGCGAGGCTCAAGTCCCTGCTGATCTTCTCGTGCAACAGCCTGGTGAGGTCCTCGGGGCGCTACGGCGAGTACTACCGGGCCTGCAGGGCGCGGGGCATGGGGCACGGGCGGGCGCTCAAGGCCGTCGCGAGGAAGCGGCTCAGGGCGATATACGCCGTGATGCGCGACCGGGTGCCCTACCGGGAGTAGCCCCGACGGTTGACAAAACTATAGGAACACCCAATGACTA
>DBFZQW010000179.1:0-3367 GCA_048521445.1 Collinsella sp.
CGAGGGGCCGGGCGAGACGAGGCTGTTCTACTGCGACCCCGGGCGCAGCGACCAGAAGGGCGCCTGCGAGCGCAACCACGTCGAGATCAGGAAGCTGCTGCCCAAGGGCGCCGGAATCAGGTTCGACCGGCTCGCCCCGGCGGACCTGGCGCTGGCCATGTCGCACGTGAACTCCGAGCCCCGCGGCGCGCTCGGCTTCTCGACGCCCGCGCGCGCCTTCAGGGCGATGCTCGGGGAGGACGCGGCGGCGCTGCTGGACGCCTACGGCGTGGAGGACGTGGCGCTCGTCGATCTCGACCTGACGCCGGGGCTCATCGAGAGGGCGCGCGCCGAGAGGGGCGATGCCCCGCTGGCCTAGCCTAGAGGAAAAACGGAATAGACGGACCGACCGTCCGGCTGAGTCTGGGAAGAGGTGCCGGGCGGCGGGCGGAGCATGGCCCCCGGACCCATCGAAACACATCTCCACCGTTCCTTCAACTGGGAAAACGGCGCCCCCGGATCCCAGGAGGGGCCGCGGGGGCGTTCGGCTAACTGCAGGAATGGCCCATTTGCTCAATGTGTTCGGCTGAGATCGGAAATCAACCGAAACCTGCTGCTTGCCAGTCTTATGGTCAAAAATAAGCGCGGAGCGGCGATATAGAAAAGGGCCGAGGCTCAAAGCCCCGACCCTTTATTGCATTGATGACTATCGCTGCGTGTGGATGACAACCTAGAACGTCTGCTCGTAGTCGCTGTGCTTTTTGGCCGAACGCACCAGGAACTCCTGGTTGGTGTTGGTGCCCTTAAGACCCTTGATAAACGACGCAGCTGCGCGCTCGGTGTTGTTCATGCCGGCAAGAATGCGACGCAGGCCAAAGACAAACGGACGCATCTGCTCGTCAACCAACAGGTCCTCGTTACGCGTACCGGAGGCAACGGGGTCGATAGCCGGGAAGATGCGGCGGTCGGCCAGGTCGCGGTCGAGCTTGAGCTCCATGTTGCCGGTGCCCTTGAACTCCTCAAAGATGACCTCGTCCATCTTGGAGCCGGTGTCGATGAGGGCAGAGGCCAGGATGGTGAGCGAGCCACCGTTCTCGATATTGCGGGCTGCGCCCAGGAAGCGCTTGGGCGGATACAGTGCCGCCGAATCGACGCCGCCCGAAAGGATGCGGCCTGAGGCGGGCGCCGCCAAGTTGTAGGCGCGGGCAAGACGCGTGATGGAGTCGAGCACCACCACGACATCGCCGCCCAGCTCCACGATGCGCTTGGCGCGCTCGATGACGAGCTCTGCCACACGAGTGTGGTTGTCAGCGGGCATATCGAAGGTCGACGCCACAACCTCGCCCTTGATGGAACGCTGCATATCGGTAACCTCTTCGGGGCGCTCGTCGACGAGCAGGCAGATGAGGTGCACCTCGGGGTTGTTAATCGAGATAGACTGGCAGATCTTCTTGAGGATTGTGGTCTTGCCGGCCTTGGGCGGGGACACGATCAAGCCACGCTGACCCTTGCCGATCGGCGACACGATGTCGATGGCGCGACCGGTAATGGAGTCCTTGCCATGCTCCATGCGCAGCGGCTCGTTGGGATAGACCGGGGTGAGGTCACCGAACTTGGGGCGGTTGCGAATCTGCTCGGGGTCTAGACCGTTGACGGTCGTGATTTTGGCGAGGCCGGCGCGCTTGTCGCCGCCGCGCGAAGGACGAAGCGAGCCCTCGATGACGTCGCCCGTGCGCAGACGCGCGGAGCGGATGAGGTAGGCGGGCACGAAGGCGTCGTCGTTGGACTTCATGTAGCCATGGGCATGGATGATACCGGAGCTGTCCGGACGAATCTGCAGGATGCCCTTGATGTCGCGGAAGCCCTCGGCCTTCGCGGCGGTGACGTAGATCTCCTCGACGAGCTCGGCTTTCTTCTTGCCGGTCGTCTCAATCTCGAACTCCTTGGCCTTCTCGCGCAGCTCGGCGACCTTCATGGCCGCGAGCTCCTCGCGCGAAAGCGTGGGCTCGGTGGGAGCGGCATTACGCTCCTTGTTGCGCTGCTTGCGATCGCGCTGGCGGTTGCGGCGGTCGTTGTTGCGCTCGTCCTTGCGCTCGTTGCGCTCGTCGTTGCGCTTGTGCTGGCGACGGTTGGGGCGAGCGCCGTCTTCGGCCTCGGCGGGCGCGGCGCCATCGGTTGCGGCGGCATCGGCGTTAGCCGCAGTATCATCGCTGGCCTCGGCCTTGGAATCGCCCTGCAGCTCGGCCTCGGCCTGCTGCTCGGACGCCTTGGCCTTAGCAGACTTCTTACGACCGCGCTTGGGCTTCTCGGACGCAGACTGTTCGACGTCTTGGGGCTCGGCGGCATCAGTCGATGCATCGGCGGTCGTCTCGGCGGAATCCTCGGACGCACCCTTCTTGGCAGTCTTGGCCTTGGACGTGCGCTTAGCAGCAGTACGATGGCTGCGACCAGGACGGACGTCGGCGGGCTCGACATCGGCGGGAGCGGCCTCGGAAGTCGTAGCATCCTGGACGGGTGCATCGGCAGCGGTTGCAGACTCGGCGGTCGCCGCAGCATCCCGAGCGGCTGCAGCTGCGGCTGCGGCCTTCTCTGCCTCGACGAAGGCCTTGGGCTTGCGACCGCGACGGTGCGGGCGCAAAGCCGGATCGACAACGGGAACTTCGCTGGCCTCGACAGGCGCAGCGGACTCAGCAGGCGATGCGCCCTCCCCTGCCGCGGAACGAACCGAAGCCTCGGTGAGCTCGAGGGTTACCTGATCGGCAACCTGCTCGGCCTTAGCAGCCGTGCGACGGCGTGTGCGCGGTGCCGGCTTCTCGGTCGGCTGGTCGGCGGCAGGTGTCTCGGGCGCAGACGGAGCTGCAAGCTCGGTCAGAGCCGCGGCCTCGCGCTCGGCAGCACGACGGCGGGCGCGCACCACCTGAGCCTCGCTAATCTGCGCCAACGCACGCGCCTGCGCGACCTCATCGGAAATCGGCTCCGAGGAGTCAGCTGCAACGGTGCGCTTGACGCGCGTCGTGCGCGTGGTACGGCGCTTGGGCTTGGTGACCTCCTCGCCGTCAGCAGCAGACTTGGCCGTGCGGCGCGTACGCTTGGGCTTTGCCGGAGCAGCCTCCTCACCAGTTGCAGGCACGGCCTTCTCAGCCGCTGAAGGCGTAGGCGTCGAAGCAGCCTTAGGCGTCTCAGGAGCCGGGGCTTGCGCGGGCGCCGCGACCTGGTCCAACGCAACCGGTGCAGCGGGAGCGGCTTGCGTCGTCGTTATTTCGTTTTCTTGCTGTTGATCAGACACAGTGTTTGCTCAACTTTCTTTTCAAGCCCTGTGATCACATGCTCCCTGCATAAACCTTCAGGGCGGCTAAACAGTCTAGCTCCGTCAAATACCGACGGACAT